>NZ_JBITER010000001.1:572943-709063 GCF_044455345.1 Streptomyces sp. NPDC051286
GACGGTGTCGGGGACGAAGGACTCTGCCGGGAACTATGTGTCGAGCGCGACCGTCACGGTGACTGCTTCGGACGCGGAGTCCGGTGTGGCCGGGATCGAGTATTCCCTGGACGGTGCGTCATACGGTAGCTACACAGCGCCAGTTGTGGTGAGCAGTGTGGGCCGGCACACGCTGAGCTATCGAGCGACCGATAAGGCGGGTAATACCTCGCCGGTGAAATCGGTTGAGTTCACCGTGGTAGCGGCTCCGCCGGAGGACAGGACGCCGCCGCAGGTGTCGGCCTCCGTCTCCGGCACGAAGAACGACTCCGGTGCCTACGTCGGCAGTGCGACGGTGACGGTGACGGCTTCGGACACGGAGTCGGGTGTGGCTGGGATCGAGTACTCCCTCGACGGCGGCCCCTACCTGCAGTACTCCGCACCGGTGGTGATCGACAGGGCCGGGAGCCACACCTTGCTCTACCGGGCCACCGACAAGGCCGGCAACACGGCCACGCCGCAGTCGCTGTCCCTCACCATCGCCGACAGCAAGCCGCCGACCGACTGTCCTGAAAGGGACGACCGCTCCACCGTGTTCCTCGGCTCGATCAACACCGGTGTCCCGAACCGCGTCACGACCAACGGCTGCACGGTCAACGAGCTGATCGAGGATCACCGGGCCTGGAACAACCATGGCGCGTTCGTCTCACACGTCGGGGAGATCGTCGCGACGCTGCGGAAGGAAGGAGTCCTCGACCAGCGGGAGGCCGCGCTGATCAAGAAGGCGGCCGGCCAGTCCGACGTCGGCATGCCGAACCGCGGTCGCGCCGGTCACTGAGTCACGGCCGGGCGGTGACGCCGCCTGAGCCGTGTGCCTCGGCCGGCCTCGGCAGCGGCCCGCCGAGCGAACCGGACAGCGCACAAAACCGATGGGGTGGAGAGCTGGACGGCTCCACCCCATCGGGCCTGGCCGCCTTTGCAAGAGCATGGGCGACAACGAGACTGTGCTGCTTCGAACCGGCTTTGTCCATCTGCTGATGAAGGTCCTGTAACGGCCTGATCCACTCTCTATCGTGCACCAGGCCGTAACTCGGCGCACAGGTTTCTTTTGCCGTCGACGGCACGGTGCTACGGTCCGGTGGAAGTCGCGCCCCCAAGCACCGGGCATGCGAACGGCTCTGACCACGACGGGGGCGGCGTGAGGAGTACGACGGTTCGACCGGCCAATATGCATCAGGCCCGGCTGCTCCGCCTCCTGCGCGACCTCGGCCCGCAGTCCCGGGTTGCCCTGGGGGACCTGGTCGAGCTGTCGCGCTCCAAGCTCGCGTTCGAGATCGACCGGCTGCTGGAAACCGGCCTGGTCGTCCCGGACGGCCTCGCCGCCTCCCGCGGCGGCCGCCGCTCGCACAACGTCCGGGTCGCCCCGTCGCTGCGGTTCCTCGGCGTGGACATCGGTGCCACCTCCGTGGATGTCGCGGTCACCAATGCCGAGTTGGAGGTCCTCGGCCACGTGGCCGAGCCGCTGGACGTGCGCGACGGCCCGGTCGGGGTCTTCGAGCGGGTGCTGGAGTTGGTCCGCACGCTGCGCGAGGCCACGTCGGCGGAACACTTCGACGGCGCCGGGATCGGCGTGCCGGGACCTGTCCGGTTCCCGGAGGGTGTCCCCGTCGCGCCGCCGATCATGCCCGGGTGGAACGGCTTCCCCGTCCGCGAGGCGATGAGCCAGGAGCTCGGTTGCCCTGTCCTCGTCGACAACGACGTGAACCTGATGGCCCTGGGTGAGCAGCAGGCCGGCGTCGCCCGGTCCGTACGGGACTTCTTGTGCGTGAAGCTCGGGACCGGCATCGGCTGCGGCATCGTCGTCGGCGGCGAGGTCCACCGCGGTATCACCGGCAGTGCCGGCGACATCGGCCACATCCAGGTGGACCCGGACGGGCCGCGGTGCGCCTGCGGCAACACCGGTTGCCTGGAGGCCTACTTCGGCGGGAACGCCCTCATACGCGACGCGACCGCGCTCGCCCAGTCCGGCCGCTCGACGGAACTGGCCGGACGGCTCGCATCGGCCGGGAGGCTGACCCCCGAGGACGTGTCGGCCGCCGCGGGCGTCGGGGATGCCGCGGCCCTGGATCTGATCCGCTGGGGAGGCAACCGTACCGGTCAGGTCATCGCCGGCCTGGTCAGCTTCTTCAACCCCGGCCTGGTGGTCATCGGAGGAGGGCTCACCGGACTGGGCCACAACCTCCTGGCGAGCATCCGCACCCAGGTCTACCGTCAGTCGCTGCCATTGGCGACCGGCAACCTGCCGATCGTGCTCGGTGAACTCGGCCAGGTCGCCGGCGTCGTCGGCGCCGCCCGGCTGATCAGCAACCACGTCTTCTCACCGGCCTGACGCTTCGATACGCGGCCGGGACCCGTGGTGAGGCGGGCCCCGCGACGTACCGCGCCTTGAAAGCGGGGTCGACCGGAGCGCTACTGAATCCTGCGTTCCGCCCCGGCCCACGCCCGGTCGCGCAGGACGAACTTCTGGATCTTGCCGGCGGGGTCTTGGGCCGTTCCCCGAACACCCACCGACGATCACCGCGTGGACCCCGGACGTCTGACGGCCTCCCCCCACGACGGGGAGACCACTCCCTGTTGCGAGGAACTCCCCTCCTGGCGCCGCACCCAGCCGTTCTTCCGGAGCGCAGGAGAGCGGACTACCAGCCGCATCGTCGATTCCCAGCAGTCCGCACGCCGGCCTGACGGACGGTCGGGCACCGCAGAGCAAGTGCTGTCAGGGGCTGGGGGTCGTGGCGCTTCAGCTGCGCCGGTACCTGGCCGCCATCGTGTGGAATACCTTCTTCGGTTCCCAGCGGGCCTCGTCGAGCATTCGGACGACGCCGTAGGAGCCAAGGTCTTGCTCCCCGGGCCTGCTGTAACCGGCGAAGGTGAACCAGAGCGCGGTGTCCACGCCTTCTTCCTCGAAGATGTCCAGCAGCTCGGTGCAGTAGCGCACCTGCTCTTCCTCGTCCGGTACCGCGCCGTGCGGCACCTGCCAGGCCATGCCGCCGCGCTCTCCCGCGTCCCGGTATGCGCAGGTTCCGTACTCGGTCACCGCGACGGGCTTGCCGTGGGCAAGGTGCCCACGCAGCTCGTCCCGGAAGCTGTCGGCGTTGTAGGCGGCCCGGTAGGCATCGATACCGACGAGGTCGAACGGATGCCAGTCGACGAACTCCCAGGGAGCGGACGCGTACGTGACTTGCCCGCCGAAATGCGTGCGGACGGTCGCGGCGACTTGGGCAAGGAAGTCGTTGAGGCGCTCCTGTACGGGGCCGAGGGAGGACCACCACTCCATGTCGGCGGCAGCCATGGCCCGCAGGCGGTCGCCGTAGGTGTCGCCCGGGATGAAGCCGCCGCAGAACGCACTGATCTCGCAGCCGGCAACGAACACCACATCGGCGCCGGCGTCCCGTACGACTTCGGCCCGACGGGCGCAGTCGGCGAAGAACGGCAGCAACTGGTCAGGGGGAAGGTCCACGGGAAAGGGGGCGAACCAGATCTCAAGGCCGGCGTCTGCAGCGTGTCGGGCAGCGATGCTCAGCCGTTCAGGCTCTCGCCCGGAGATACGAACGGCGTCACAGTGAAGCTCCCGGGAGATCACCGCCATGTCGTGCTGGACCGTCTCAGGCGTGAAGCTCTTGCGGGAGAGTTCCTTCCCAGGGAGAAACCCGGTGTCGTAGTTGATACCCCGTGCGCGCACGTCATTGTCCCTTCACATAACCGTTGCCATGTTCCAGCAAGTCAAAGACCTGCTCGGCACCTTGGCCAGAGGGGGAACGGTCACCGAAGGTGTCGGCGAATCCGGAAGAACCCAGGAGCGGACCTGACAGACAATCACCCCGGCACGATCAAGACCCCACCCGCACGCCACCTGCAGCCCACACCAGACTCGTGACCAGCCACTTCAGGGTGCAACGAGCACCAGCCACCAAGGTCACCCATTCGGCCCCAGAACCTCCGTTCCCACCCCCGCCAACCCACCAGCAGGACTCACTCCCGCTCACCACAACTCACTTCAGCGCAGCAAACCGGCAACAGCTCGCCCCCTCGTCCAGGCATCCGACACCAGAACCGGCCTCCGCCTCGCCGGGACCCACACCTTCGGCAACGGAGTCGTCCTCCTCCACCACCGGCGCGCCGACCCCACCCCACCGGAAACCACCCCCCAGGACACTGACCCCGCGACCCCGCCTCGTGGAACCGCCCCACGACCCCGCGCCGCCGACCCCGCCCCGCGCACACGCACCGTCTCAGCCCTGCGAGAACCCACCTGTGCACCCCCCACCCCATGCGGCAGAGTGGATCCATGTCCGTACTGACGCGCGACGAAGCGCAGACCCGAGCCCAGTTCCTCGACGTGGACAAGTACACGATCGACCTCGACCTGACCACGGGAGAAGACACCTTCGACTCCCGCACGGTCATCCAATTCACCGCACTCGCGGCCGGAGACACCTTCGTCGAGCTCAAGCCCGCCACCCTGCGCTCCATCACCCTCGACGGACAGCCCCTCGACCCCGCCGACCTCACCGAGAACCGGTTCCCCCTCACCGCACTCACCCCCGGCGCACACGAACTCCGCATCGACGCCGCCATGCGCTATTCCCGCACCGGCGAAGGTATGCACCGCTTCACCGACCCCACCGACGGCGAAACCTACCTCTACACCCAGCTCTTCATGGGAGACGTCCAACGCGTCTTCGCCGCATTCGACCAGCCCGACCTCAAGTCCGTCTTCGCCCTCACCGTCACCGCCCCCGAAAACTGCACCGTCCTCGGCAACGGCATCGCCGAACACACCGGAAACGGCCGGTGGACCATCGCCCCCACCCCACTGATCTCCACCTACCTCGTCGCCGTCGCCGCCGGCCCCTGGCACACCGTCACCACCCAGCACGCCGGACTGCCCTTCGGTATCCACTGCCGCCGCTCCCTCGCCCCCCACCTCGACGCCGACGCCGACGAAATCCTCGACATCACCCGCGCCTGCTTCGACCGCTTCCACGAAAAATTCGACGAGCCCTACCCCTTCGACTCCTACGACCAGGCATTCGTCCCCGAATTCAACGCCGGCGCCATGGAGAACCCCGGACTCGTCACCTTCCGCGACGAATTCATCTACCGCTCCGCCGTCACCGACACCGAACGCCAAGTCCGCGGCATGGTCATCGCTCACGAAATGGCCCACATGTGGTTCGGCGACCTCGTCACCCTCGCCTGGTGGGACGACATCTGGCTCAACGAGTCATTCGCCGAGTACATGGGCTACCAGATCCTCGCCGAAGCCACCCGCTTCACCGACACCTGGGTCGACTTCGGCGTCGCCCGCAAGGGCTGGGGATACGACGCCGACCAGCGTCCCACCACCCACCCCGTCGCCCCCGACCCCGCCGCCGTCCCCGACACCGCATCCGCGATGCTCAACTTCGACGGCATCTCCTACGCCAAGGGCGCATCCGCCCTCCGCCAGCTCGTCACCTGGCTCGGCGAAAAAGACTTCCTCGCCGGCATCAACACCCACTTCGCCCGCCACAAATTCGGCAACGCCACCCTCGCCGACTTCATCGACAACCTCGCCTCCGCCACCGACCGCGACGTCCACGCCTGGGCCGACCAATGGCTCCGCACCACCGGCGTCGACACTCTCACCCCCCACGTCGAAGAAACCGACACCACCTGGTCCCTCACCGTCGACCACCACGGCACCCGCCCCCACCGCATCGCCGTCGGCGCCTACGATCACACCCTCGACACCCAGCAGGGCACCGACCAACTCGTCCTCCGCGACCGCTTCGAACTCGACATCCCCCAGGACGGCACCCGCACCACCCACCCCGGCCACCGCCCCGCCCTCCTCGTCCTCAACGACGGTGACCTCACCTACGCCAAGATCCGCCCCGACGCAACCTCCTGGAACACCGTCGTACGCAGCCTCTCCGGCATCCCCGACCCCCTCACCCGAGCCGTCATCTGGAACAGCGCCCGCGACATGGTCCGCGACGGCGAACTCGACCCCACCACCTACCTCGAAACCGCCCGCACCCACCTCCCGTACGAAACCGACCTCGCCCTCCTCCAAGGCGTCCTGACCTTCGCCGGCACCCAGATCGCCGCACGCTACGTCACCCCCGAAAACCGCCCGGCAGCCCTCGCCACCCTCACCGCCCTCTGCCGCGACCTCATCCGCCGCACAGAAGACGGCACGAACCCCGGCCTCCGCCTCACCGCCGTACGCCACCTCATCGACGCCGCCACCCAGCCCGACACCATCCGGACCTGGCTCACCGACGGCACCGTCCACGGCGGACCCGAACTCGACCCCGAACTCCGCTGGCGCATCCTCACCCGCCTCGCCACCCTCGGCGCCACCGACGAAACCACCATCGCCACCGAACTCGAGAACGACCCCAGCGCCACCGGACAGGAAGGCGCCGCCCGCTGCCGCGCCGCCCTCCCCACCCCCGAAGCCAAAGCCGCCGCCTGGGACAGCCTGTTCAACGACGACACCCTCTCCAACTACCTCTTCATCGCCACCGCACAAGGCTTCTGGCAAGCCGAACAAACCGACCTCACCAGCGACTACGTTCCCCGCTACTACACCGACGCCACCCGACTCGCCACCCGCCGAGGCTCCGCCATCGCCGAAGCCGCCGGCCGCCACGCCTTCCCCACCTTCGCCATCACCGCCGACAACCTCCACCTCGGCGAACAAGCACTGAACGGCAACACCCTCACTCCCGCCCTGCGTCGCAAACTCGCCGACCAGATCGACGACCTCCGCCGCGCCCTCGCCGTACGCAACGCCCACTGACCCCACAACCCCGCACCACCCCCACAACCACACACCGCACCACCCGTGCCCGGCCCACCCTCACCGAGGGGAGGCCGGGCACACCCATACCACCACCACCCCCCACCACCACCCCCACAGGCACCACTCGTCCCCCTTTCGAGTTCAGATCACCGAGCTCACCGGCCACGCCACCAGAAACCCGGACAAGCTGACACGTCCACCCACGCGCACCCGAAGGACCCCACCACCATGCCCACCCCACCCCTCGCCGGAGGCACCACCGGCCCCGCCGCCCTACGCCCCCTCCTCGACACCGTCCTCACCGCACTCCACGACGGAGCCCAACAACGCCACGGCCCCCTGCCCGCCGGCGGACCCCAAGCCGTCACCGACCAGATACACCACACCACCCACCCCCTCATCCCCGACCACGGCACCGGCCCCCACCACGCCCTCCGCACCCTCGTCACCGCACTCACCCAAGGCGCCGCAGACCCCGCACACCCCCACTGCACCGCCCACCTCCACACCCCACCCCTCGCCCTCGCCGCAGCCGCCGACCTCGCCGCCTCCGCCCTCAACCCCTCCATGGACTCCTGGGACCAAGCACCCGCAGCCTCAACCCTCGAAACCGACACCACCACCGCACTCGCCGCCGAGATCTACCCCCACCAACCCCACCCCGACGCCCTCATCACCACCGGCGGCACCGAAGCCAACCAACTCGCCCTCCTCCTCGCCCGCGAACGCCACGGCCCCGTACAGACCCTCACCGGCGCCAACGCCCACCACAGCATCACCCGCGCCGCCTGGCTCCTCGGCCTCCCCGAACCCCACACCATCCCCGCCCCCACCGGCGTCATGGACCTCACCGCACTCGAAGAAGCCCTCACACGGCTCCACAGCCCCCACCGTGCCCTCTTCGTAACCGCCACCGCAGGCACCACCGACACCGGCCAGATCGACCCCCTCGACGACATCGCCGACCTCTGCACCACCCACGGCGCCGAACTGCACATCGACGCCGCCTACGGCGGACCACTCCTCTTCAGCCCCACCCACCGCACCAAAATCCACGGCCTCGACCGCGCCCACAGCGTCACCCTCGACCTCCACAAACTCGGCTGGCAACCCGCATCAGCCGGCATCCTCGCCGTCCCCGACCACCACCACCTCCACCCCCTCCACCACCACGCCCCCTACCTCAACGCCCACGACGACACCCACGCCGGCCTCCCCGACCTCCTCGGCCGCTCACTGCGCACCACCCGCCGACCCGACGCACTCAAAATCGCCGTCACCCTCCAAGCCCTCGGCCGCACCGGACTCGCCGACCTCATCGACCACACCATCAACACCGCCCACCAACTCGCCGACCTCATCACCCACAACCCCACCCTCGACCTCTACCAACCACCCACCATCACCACCGTCCTCTTCCGCCCCACCAACGCCACCGACCACACCGTCGCCACCATCCGCCGCACCCTCCTCACCACCGGCCAAGCCGTCCTCGGCCGCGCCCACGCCGACAACCGCCTCTGGCTCAAAGCAACCCTCCTCAACCCCCACACCACCCGCCACGACCTCCAAACCCTCCTCGACCTCATCACCCACCTCACCCACACACTCCAGAAAGGCAACCCACCCCGATGACCGACCGACCCACCCCCGACCCCGGCCAGCCACACGACCTCGTCGGCATCGGCATCGGCCCCTTCAACCTCTCCCTCGCCGCCCTCGCCCACGGCATCCACCCCCTCGCCGCGACCTTCTACGAACAACGCCCCGCCTTCCACTGGCACCCCGGACTCCTCATCGACGGCTCCAGCCTCCAAGTCCCCTTCCTCGCCGACCTCGTCACCCTCGCCGACCCCGCAAGCCCCTGGACCTTCCTCAACTACCTACGCAGCCGTGACCGTCTCTTCCCCTTCTACTTCGCCGAGCGCTTCCACATCCAACGCGCCGAATACGACGCCTACTGCCGCTGGGTCACCGACCAACTCCCCGGACTCCACTTCAGCCACCAAGTCGACGCCATCCGCTGGAACCCCGAACGCACCCTCTACGAAGTCGACTTCACCCAACTCGACACCCAGGGCGAAGTCGAAGCCCTCGGCCGCGCCTACGCCCGCCACATCGCCCTCGGCATCGGCACCGAACCCTTCATCCCCGACCCCCTCAAACCCCTCGCCCAAGCCGAATCCGTCCCCGTCATCCACTCCGCCGACTACCTCCACCACCGCGAACAACTCCTCCAGGCCGAACACATCACCGTCATCGGCTCCGGCCAGTCAGGCGCCGAAATCTTCCTCGACCTCCTCCGCGCCCGCCCCGCCGGACACGAAAAAATCCACTGGCTCGCCCGCACCGGCGCCTTCGCCCCCATGGAGTACTCAAAACTCGGCCTCGAACACTTCACCCCCGACTACAGCCGCTACTTCCACGCACTCCCCGAATCCGTACGCGACGAACTCGTCCCCCACCAATGGCAACTCCACAAAGGCATCGACGCCGGCACCATCGCCGCCATCCACGACGAGCTCTACCGACGCACCCTCCACGGCGGCTGGCCCGACACCACCCTCACCCCCGGCGTCCACGTACGCACCGCAGGCCGCCTCGCCAACACCCGCGTCGAACTCCACCTCGAACACACCCAGCAGAACACCCGCACCCGCCTCACCACCGACGCCGTCATCCTCGCCACCGGCTACCGCGAACGCCCCCTCGACCGCCTCCTCGCCGGCCTCACCCCCCACATCCGCCGCGACGCCGCCGGACGACCCCGCATCGACAACCAGTTCCGCCTCGAACTCGACCCAGCCGTCACCGGCAACATCTACGTACAGAACGCCGAACGCCACACCCACGGCGTCGGCGCCCCCGACCTCGGACTCGCCGCCTGGCGCAGCGCCACCATCCTCAACAACCTCACCCGCACCAACGCCTACCCCCTCCCACAACGCACCGCCTTCACCACCTTCGGCCTCACCCCCCAGAACACCCCCCACATCCCCCACCAGCACCCCGCCCTCATCCCCCTCACCCACGGCAACTGACCCCCGCACCCACAACAAAAGGCGGCCGCCCCCTCAAAGAGGAGACGGCCGCCCTATTCATCCAGCCGCTAGAACACCGGCACACCATCCCGCGTCAGCCGCCAGTCCACCGAAGCGAACTGCGCACCATCCACCGAACCCTTCGCCTGCACCCAGCCAATGATCGTGTTCCGGATCTCCTCCGAATTCGCCCACAGCTGCTTCGCACCCGGCACATGCGGGAAGTTACCCCCACCGCTCGCCCGATAATTGTTCACCGCCAGCACGAACTCCGCCGCCGGATCGATCGCCTTGCCCTCGAACGACAGATTCACAATCCGCGAACCATTCGGCTTCGCAATGTCGATCTCATACGTCAGACCCGACACCGCGTCATAGTTGTAGTCCGGCGTATTGCCTGCATTCGTCAACTTCGCCGTGTCCACCGGAGCGCCCGCGGCCGTCTGCACGTAATACCGCGCCGAGAACTCCAGATAATCCTTGATCTGCGCACCCGTCAGCAACCTCGCCTCAAGCGTGTTCTCGAACGGATACAGCCCCGCAGCATCCTTGATCGTCACATTCCCCGCCGGAATCTGCGCCGTACGGGAGAAACACGACGCCTGCGACAGCACAGGCAGCGACGCATACGCGCCACCCGCCAGAGCCGCCTTCACCGTCTCCGCCTGAACCACATTGATCAGATCAATGATCGGCTCGTCCTTCCAGGCCGCCTCCGCCGTCGTCATCGCCGCCGTCGACGTACCGATCACCTGATTGACGTACGCCACAACCTTCTTGTGCTCATCCGCCAACAACCCTGTGATCTTCGGATCCTCCGCCACCGTGTTCGAGTTCAACACCCGCGAACCCGCACGCTCCACCACCCAGCGGCCCTTCTCCCACACCAGATCGAAGTCGAACAGCGTCAACCGCTGCCCCCACTTCAACGGCTCGGAGAGCACCACCTTCTTGCCCGTCTCCTTGTTCTCCACGAAGTACTCGGGGATCTCCAGGTGAGCATGACCGACCAGAATCGCATCGATACCCGGCACCTGCTCCGCCACCAGCGCCGCCGCGTTCTCCACGTACGGAACCTGATCACCGTACGACGACGTCCCACTGGTCCCCGAGTGCGCCGACACGATCACGACATCCGCCCCCATGGACCGAAGCCGCGGCACGAACTTCGCCGCCTGCTCCTCCAACCCCGGGAACACCATCCTGCCGCTGACATTCGCCTTGTCCCAGATCGCGATCCCCGGGTTCGTCAGGCCCAGAATCGCCACCTTCACATCCGGACCGTGCGGCGTACGCATCCGCTTGATCACATACGGAGCGAACGCCGGCCGCAACGTCTTCGCATCCAGCGCGTTCGCACCCAGCAGCGGAAAATCACACTGCTCCTCGAACTTCCGCAGCACCGGAATGCCGTAGTTGAACTCATGGTTGCCCAGCGCCGCCGCGTCATACCCGATCGCGTTCATCGCCTGCGCCATCGGATGCACCGGACCACGCTTCGCCGTGATCGGATCGACCTTCGCGTAGTAGTACGACAGCTGCGTGCCCTGGATCGTGTCACCCGCATCGATCATCAGGGTGTTGTGACGGCCCTTCTCCGCACGGACCTGCTCCACCAGCGTCGAGATCTTCGCCAGACCCACATCGTTGTGCGCCTTGTCGTCGAACTCCTTGTCCGTGAAGTAGTCCCAGTTGAAGACGTTCCCATGCAGATCGGTCGTCCCCATCACCGTGAACGCATACCGCTTCGGCGGACGCCCAGGACCACGACTGTCAGCCTCGGCAGGCACAGCCACACCCCCAGCCATCGCCACACCGGCACCGGCCGCAGCGGATGTGCCCAGGAACGTCCTACGGTTCAGCGGCATTTCGTCTCCCACAGATCAGATCTCGCACTACACAACGCGCGTAGATAATGACCCACCGGCCGCGCCACGCAACACCCCTTGCAGGTTTCTATCTGATGACCACACGGGTCACACCCCGATGCGACAGTGGACCCATGAGCAACACTCCAGCTCCCTACGGCACCCCCGACCACCCCCGCGTCGCCGTCCGCGGCGAAGCCCGCCTCGACGTCGACCCCGAAACCGCCCACATCGCCATCACCGTCACCGCCCGGGGCAAAGACCGCCGAACAGCCCTCGACGACCTCACCCGACGCAACACCCACGTCCTCGAACTCGCACGCACCTACGGACAAGCCGTCGAAAAACTCGAAACCGGCACCTTCTCCATCACCCCCGAACTCACCGCACGCGGACGCGACGAAAAAATCCACGCCTACCACGGCCGCGTCCACATCACCGCCGTACTGGGCGACTTCACCGCACTGGGCGAACTGACCACCCGCATCGCCGACCTCGACATGACCCACATCAACGGCCCCTGGTGGAACCTCCGCCCCGACTCACCCGCCCACGCCCAAGCCCGCCGCCAAGCCGTACAAGAAGCCCTCCAACGCGCCCGCGAATACGCCGACGCTCTCGGCACCCACCTCACCGCCCTCCTCGAAATCGCCGACCTCGGCGCCGAGAACACCGCCCCCCTCCCACCCATGCCCGCCGCACCCGGCAGCTTCCGCGGCCTTGCCGCATTCGGAGGAGCGGAACCCGAAACACCCCCCACCCTCGACCTCGAACCCCAACGGCAGACCGCCTACGCCCAGGTGAACGCCCGTTTCACCATGGCACCCCCAAAACTCTGAAAACAATGCTCATCAGAGCGCCCCGCTGCACAATTCAACACTTGTCAATAACCCTTCACCCAAAGGTTGTTGAGACGACACGCAGACCCAAATCGCTACCCGCAGGTAAGGTCTAGGGTCAAACCATGCGCCGAGCAAAAATCGTCTGCACCCTGGGCCCAGCCACCGACACATACGAGCAGATCAAGGCACTCGTCGAAGCCGGAATGGACATCGCCCGCTTCAACCTCAGCCACGGCTCCTACGTCGAACACGAACAGCGCTACCGCCACGTACGCAAAGCCTCCGACGAAACCGGACGCAGCGTCGGCATCCTCGCCGACCTTCAAGGCCCGAAGATCCGCCTCGGCCGCTTCCGCGAAGGCCCCGTACTCCTTGAACGCGGCGACACCTTCACCATCACCGTCGAACCCATCGAAGGCGACCGCGACACCTGCGGCACCACCTACGAAGGCCTCCACACCGACGTCACCACCGGCGAACGCATCCTCGTCGACGACGGCCGCGTCACCCTCGAAGTCACCGACGTCGACGGCCCCCGCGTCCACACCACCGTCATCGAAGGAGGCATGGTCTCCGACAACAAAGGCCTCAACCTCCCCGGCGTCGCCGTCTCCGTTCCCGCACTCTCCGACAAAGACATCGAAGACCTCCGCTGGGCCCTGCGCACCGGCGCCGACGTCATCGCCCTCTCCTTCGTACGCAGCGGACGCGACATCGACGACGTCCACCGCATCATGGACGAAGAAGGCCGCCGCCTCCCCGTCATCGCCAAAGTCGAAAAACCCCAGGCCGTCGAGAACATCGACGACATCGTCGCCGCATTCGACGGCATCATGGTCGCCCGCGGCGACCTCGGCGTCGAAATGCCCCTCGAACACGTCCCCATCGTCCAGAAGCGCGCCATCAAGCTCGCCAAGCGCAACGCCAAGCCGGTCATCGTCGCCACCCAGATGCTCGACTCGATGATCGACAACTCCCGGCCCACCCGAGCCGAAGCGTCCGACGTCGCCAACGCCGTCATCGACGGCACCGACGCCGTGATGCTCTCCGGCGAGACCAGCGTCGGGAAATACCCGACCGAAACGGTCAGCACGATGTCCCGCATCGTCGAAGCAGCCGAGGAAGACATCCTCGCCAAGGGCCTGCCCCCGCTCACCGACCGCAACAAGCCCCGCACCCAGGGCGGCGCGGTCGCCCGGGCGGCCGCCGAGATGGGCGACTTCCTCGGGGCGAAGTTCCTCGTCGCCTTCACCCAGAGCGGCGACACGGTCAAGCGCCTCTCTCGCTACCGCTCACCCATCCCACTCCTGGCCTTCACCCCGGACCCGGCCACCCGCTCCCAGCTGACCCTCACATGGGGCGTCGAGACCTTCCTCGGCCCGCGCGTCGACTCCACGGACGCGATGGTCGCCCAGGTCGACGAGGAACTCCTGCGGATCGGCCGCTGCGAGAAGGGCGACGTCGTGGTCATCACGGCCGGCTCCCCGCCGGGCGTCCCTGGATCGACGAACCTGGTGCGCGTGCACCACATCGGCGAGGACGACAGCCCCAAGTAGTTCGGTCGTCAGTGCTTCGGCCCGACGTGAGCGTCCATGAGAGCGACGGACGCCCGTCGGGCGACGGAGATGTTGAGCGGGCTGCTGCCTCGTGCGAGGGTCGTCCACTCGACCCCGACAGCGGTGAGCGTGTCGCTGAACAGCTTGCGGATGTCGTCCGACTTGTTGGTGAAGAAGTACCGGGGGTACTCGTAGCGCTTCCGTTCACCACCGACGAGGCGAGTGGTCCGGTTGATGATCCGGCATCCATCGGAGTGGATGAGGCCGCGGATGAATTCCCATGGGTGGGCATCCACGATCCTCTGTTGCCAGGGTTCGAGAGCGATCTTGCGGTCGTGCTTCCTGCCTGGTCCGTGCTGAGGGAAGAGGCAGGGCCAGTGCTTGCTGTGGCACGTCACGTACTGGCAGCCCTGACGCTGAACCCGGAACACCTTGTTTCCGGGACGCACGATCTGCATGGCCTCGGCACAGGCGTCGATGAGGCCGGGCCAGGCATCGGCGCAGGCGATGCGGAGGAAGTACACACCTCTTTTGGCGGAGCTGATACAGCCGTCCCCGAGATAGAGGCCCAGTAAGTAGGCGTACGCGGCGGGGTCTTCAGGATTGCTCGGCATGTCGCCGCACCGCGGACAGTCCGCAGCGCGGCTCCAGCCGAGGGGCTCTATTCGTGTCTGCCACGAACGGATGGCGGCGCGCGAGATGCCGGTCTGCTTGCTTACGGAGTTCTGGCTGAAGCCTTGGGCGAGGAGTGCCAGAGCGCGCTTGCGCGTATCAAGGTCGTACACCTGGTCGAGTCTGGCCGGATCATGGGGTCCGGAGGCGGAAATCGTGGGGTGATCACACGATCAAGTGAAGCCAAGCTATCTACCCGCGACCTTGGAATCGAAGGAAAAGTGCCCCAGGTGGGATTCGAACCCACACTGTCGGCTGTTTGAGAGCCGCCTCTCTAACCAGTTGGAGTACTGGGGCCTTAGAAAGGAAGGGCAGCGAGTGCCCCACGTAGTGACACCATATCGCAGCTAGGTAGTCTCGTGGGTAGTGCCTTCCCTGAACGAGGAGCCCCGTGACCACGCCCGAGTCGCCCCAGCCCGTCGCCGACGACGACAAGTCGCACGTCCCGCCGCTGACGACCCGCGTCGTCATCGCTGAGGACGAGGCTCTCATCCGCCTCGACCTCAAAGAGATGCTCGAGGAAGAGGGCTACGCGGTCGTCGGCGAGGCCGGTGACGGCGAGAAGGCGGTCGAGCTCGCCCGTGAGCACAGGCCCGACCTCGTCATCCTCGATGTGAAGATGCCGATCCTCGACGGCATCTCCGCCGCCGAGCGCATCTCCGAGGAGTCCATCGCGCCCGTCCTGATGCTCACCGCGTTCTCGCAGCGCGACCTGGTCGAGCGGGCCCGGGACGCCGGTGCGATGGCGTACCTCGTGAAGCCGTTCAGCAAGAGCGACGTGGTGCCGGCCATCGAGATGGCCGTGTCGCGGTTCGCGGAGCTGAAGGCGCTGGAGTCCGAGGTGGCGGACCTCGCACAGCGGCTGGAGACGCGGAAGCTGGTAGACCGGGCGAAGAGCATTCTGCAGACGGATTACGGGCTGTCGGAGCCGGCGGCGTTCCGGTGGATTCAGAAGACGTCGATGGATCGTCGTCTGTCGATGCAGCAGCTTGCCGAGGCGTTGATCGAGGATGCCGAGGAGAAGAAGCGGGCGGCGAAGGACGGCGAGTAGCCGCGTAGGTACGTAGGGATGAGGCCCGCACCCCGGATCGATCGGGGTGCGGGCCTCATCCGTATGGAGCGGTGTCGGTCAGTCCTCGCCGAGGTACGCCTTGCGGACGGATTCGTCGTGGAGGAGGTTCTGGCCGGTGCCGGAGAGGACGATCTTGCCGACCTCCATGACGTGGCCCTGGTCGGCGAGTGAGAGTGCGGCCTGGGCGTTCTGCTCGACGAGCAGGATGGTGGTGCCCTGGGCCTTCAGCTCGACGATGGTCTGCATGATCTTCTGCATCATGATCGGGGAGAGGCCCATGGAGGGTTCGTCGAGCATGAGCAGTTTGGGCTGGGACATGAGGGCGCGGCCCATGGCGAGCATTTGCTGCTCGCCGCCCGAGAGGGTTCCTGCTGCCTGCTTCCTTCGTTCTCCGAGGATGGGGAAGAGGTCGTAGGCGCGCTGGATGTCCTTTTCGATGCCTGCTTTGTCGTTGCGGAGGTAGGCGCCGAGGAGGAGGTTCTCGGTGATCGTCAGCCGGGGGAAGATGTGGCGTCCCTCGGGGGAGTGGGCGAGGCCCAGGGAGACGATCTTGTGGGCGGGGATGTTGGTGAGTGGTTTGCCCTCGAAGAGGATGTGGCCGCCGATGGGCTTGAGGAGGCCGGAGAGGGTGCGCAGGGTGGTGGTTTTGCCTGCGCCGTTGGTGCCGATGAGGGTGACGACCTGGCCGGCTTCGACGGTGAAGGAGATGCCTTTGACGGCTTCGATCTTGCCGTAGGCGACGCGGAGGTCTTCGACCTGGAGCAGTGCGGTCATTGGGTGTCCTCCTCTTCGGTGCGGGTGGTGCGGGTGGTGCTGGTGGTGCTGGTGCCGTCGTCGGTGGTGGCTTCGGCGTGTGCTTCGGCTTCCGCTGCTTCGACTTCGGCGACTTCTTCGGCGCCGGGAGCGCCTTCGAAGGGGGTGCCGAGGTAGGCGGCGACGACGCGTTCGTCGCTCTGGACGACGTCGGAGGTGCCTTCGACGAGCTTCTCGCCCTGGACGAGGACGGCGACGCGGTCGCAGAGGTTGAAGATGAACCGCATGTCGTGCTCGATGACGAGGACGGCGATGCCCTGGTCGCGGATGGCGAAGATGAGTTCTTCGGTGACGCGGGTTTCCTGCGGGTTCATGCCGGCGGTGGGCTCGTCGAGGAGCAGGAGTCCGGGGTCGCTGGCGAGGGCGCGAGCGATTTCCAGCTTGCGCTGGTCTCCGTAGGGGAGGTTGCGCGCGAGGTGGTCGGCCTTGTCCTGGAGGCCGATGAATTCCAGGAGTTCCATGGCGCGTTCCCGGCTGGCGTTCTCGGCTTTGGTGTAGCCGGGGAGGCGCAGGAGGGCGGACCAGAGGCCTTCCTTGGTGCGGGTGTGGCGTCCGACGAGGACGTTTTCCAGGACGGTCATGTTGGCGAAGAGCCGGATGTTCTGGAAGGTGCGGGCGATGCCTGCCTGGGTGACGAGGTGGGGCTTGGGCGGCAGGACGGTGCCTTTGTAGCTGACTGTGCCTTCGGTGGGGACGTAGAGCCCGGTGAGGCAGTTGAAGAAGGTGGTTTTACCGGCGCCGTTGGGTCCGATGAGGCCGACGATTTCACCTGTGTTGACGGTGAGGTCGACGTTGCGTACGGCGGTGAGGCCGCCGAAGCGCATGGTCACGCCGCTTGCGTCGAGGACGGTGGTGGCGGTTTGTGTGGTGGTGGTCATGGTGGTCACGCCCCCGCCTTGGCGATGCCGGCGCCGGTTTCTTCGGACTGCCGTGGTTCCGGTACGTCGATGGGGTCGTTCTCGTGGAACTCGAGCTGTTTCCTGCGGTCGGCGACGAGGCCTTCGGGACGGAAGCGCATCAGGAGGATGAGCGCGATGCCGAAGAGGAACAGCTGGTAGTCCTTCATGAACTGGAGTTTGGCCGGGATGAGGTAGAGCAGTGCCGCGCCGACGAAGGGTCCGCTGAGGGTTCCCATGCCGCCGAGGATGACGGCGGCGAGGAGGAAGGCGGAGTTGGGGGGTACGGAGCCGGCGAACTGGTACTGCTCGGGCGTCACGGTGTAGTTGACGTGTGCCTGGACGGTGCCGGCGAGGCCGGCGAGGGTGGCGCCGAGGGCGAAGGCGAGCAGCTTGAGCCGGAAGGCGTTGATGCCCATGGCGGTGGCGGCGGTTTCGTCTTCGCGGATGGCGACCCAGGCGCGGCCGATGCGGGATTCTCCGGAGCGGCGGAAGACGAGGACGACGACGGCGGTGACGACGAGCATCAGCAGGTAGTAGTTGGCGGGCCTGCTGAGGGTGAAGGGGCCGATGTCGTGGCTGAGTCCGAAGTCGATCCCGAGGAGGTTGAGGTCCGGGATGCTGGGGATGCCTTGGGAGCCGTTGGTGAGGTCGGGTCCGCTGTTGCCGTTGAGGTTGTTGACGGTGACGCGGAAGATCTCTCCGAAGCCGAGGGTGACGATGGCGAGGTAGTCGCCGCGCAGTCGGAGGGTCGGGGCGCCGATGAGGACGCCGAAGACGAGTGAGACTGCGGCTCCGGTGAGGACGGCGGCCCAGAAAGGGAAGTGGACGCCGATGGCGGAGAGTGGTGCGCCGGAGACGAGGGCCGCGGCGTAGGCGCCGACGCCGAGGAAGGCGACGTAGCCGAGGTCGAGGAGGCCGGCGAGGCCGACGACGACGTTGAGGCCGAGGGCGACGGTCGCGAAGATGAGGATGTTGACGCCGATGAGGGCGTATTCCGCGGTGTCCTGGGTGAAGGGGAAGCAGAGTGCGGCGACCAGGGCTGCGGTGAGGGCGACGTTGCGGTGCTTCGTGGTCAGCGCGGTGATGCGGGAGATGAGTCCGGCGCGGGTGATGGCGGTGAACGCGAAGGCCGCGGTGATGAGGAAGCCGATGAACTGTTCGGATTCGTCGGTGGGGATGTCGATGCCGTAGGTGAAGACGTACAGCATGGCGCCGAAGGCCGCGGTGATGATGAGGATTTCGGCCCAGGCGGGGAGTGCTTTGGCGCGGGGTGCCGCGGGTGCGGTGAGGCTGTTGCGGAAGCGCTGCCAGGCGCCGGGCCGGGGTTCGTGCTCGGGGAGTGGTTCGTCGCTGGGGAGTGCGAGTGCGGCGATGGTGGTGATGAGTGCGCCGATGCCGCTGACCCATGCGCCGGGTTCGAGGTTGACGACGCCGCCGAGTTCGTAGGCGATGGCTCCCATGGTGTAGCCGGTGGTGCCGAGGGTGCCGAGGGCGAGGAGTCGGACGGGGCTGTTGGTGCCGCCGGGGGTGAGCCAGCCGAGTCCTCGGATGCCGTATCCGCTGAGTACGAAGAGGAGGGTGAGGGCGGCGCTGGTGAGGGTGAGGATCTGGAGGCCGCCGGGGTAGCCGGTGACGGTGAGGTCGCCGGGGAAGTCGCTGGTCCAGGTCCAGGCGAGGAAGGTGCCGGCGAGGGCGATGGCGGCGCCTGCGGCGGTGAGGGCGCGGGCGACGGGGGTGGGCAGTGGGATGAGCGTGTCCCGGGCCGGTGTGGTGTGGGTGGTCATCCGTATCACGCCCGATCCGCGACGCGTTCGCCGAGCAGACCCTGGGGGCGGAGCAGCAGGACGACGATGAGGAGGACGAAGGCCCATACGTCCTTCCAGGCGCCGCCGCCGAAGAGGTCCATGCCGGGGACGTCGCTCATGTAGCCGGTGGCGAGGGATTCGGCGACGCCGAGTACGACTCCGCCGAGCATGGCGCCGTAGATGTTGCCGATGCCGCCGAGTACGGCTGCGGTGAACGCCTTGAGGCCCATGAGGAAGCCCATGCGGAAGCCGATCTGGCCGTTCTTGAGCCCGTAGGCGACGGCTGCGACGGCTGCGAACGCGGCGCCGATGGCGAAGGCCATGACGATGATGCGGTCGGTGTTGATGCCCATGAGCTTGGCGGTGTCGGGGTCCTGCGAGGTTGCCTGCATGCCGCGGCCGGAGCGGGTTTTGGAGACGAAGAGGCCGAGGGCGATCATGCAGACGGGTGCGGCGATGAGGACGAAGAGGTCACCGCGTTGGATGTTGGCGCCGAGGATGTCGAAGGCGTCGCCCTTGAACTGGGGGAAGGGGTGGTCCTTCGTGGCGTCGGGGTACCACTTCCAGATGGCCTGCTGGAGTGCGAGGGAGAGTCCGATCGCGGTGATCAGCGGGGCGAGTCGGGGGGCGGTGCGCAGGGGCCGGTAGGCGAAGCGTTCGGCTGCGACGCTGATGGCGACGGAGCATATGACGCCGCCGATGATCATGAGGGGGACGATTGCGAGGAGGTTGGAGCCGGCCGGCATCCAGAGGTACACGGTGAGAGCTCCGAAGCCTCCGATCATGAAGATCTCGCCGTGGGCGAAGTTGATGAGCTGGATGATTCCGTAGACCATCGTGTAGCCGATCGCGATGAGACCGTACATCGCGCCGAGGATGAGTCCATTGGCCAGCTGTTGCGGCAGTTCGTTCACCGCAGGGCCTCCGTGGAGTGGTTCGGATATGGCACCGCGCGGGAGCGCTGGTAGCGCTCCCGCGCGGTCTGGTTTGCTTTGTTCTGTGTGACCGGGAGGGCTTGGTCAGTCCTTCTTGTAGGCCTCGCTGAGCTTGGAGACCCACTTGCCGCCGTCGACCTGGTAGGCGGTCATCATGGTGTTGGTGGTGTCGCCGAATTCGTCGAAGGCGACGGGGCCGGTGACGCCGTCGAAGCTGACCTTGCCGACGGCCTCGAGGACCTTGGCGCGGGCGTCGTCGGGAAGCTTGCCGTCGTTGGCGGCGACGACGGCCTTGACGGCCTCGATGATGGCCCAGGTGGCGTCGTAGGTGCCGCCGCCGTAGGCCTCGTAGGCGTCCTTGTAGCCGGCCGCCTGGTAGTCCGCGATGAACTTCTTGGCGGAGTCGAGCTCCTCGACGGGCTTGCCGACGGAGGTGGCGATGTCGCCCTGGGCCTTCTTGTTGAGCTTGATGAAGTCGGCGCTGTACATGCCGTCGCCGCCCATGAGGGGGATCTGGACGCTGTCCTTGAGCTGCTGGCTCAGGGGTGCGCCGGCGGGGTACTCACCGCCGTAGTAGACGGCCTTGGCGCCGGACTTCTTGACCTTGGTGACGACGGCGTTGAAGTCGCGGTCGTCGGGGTTGACGTGGTCGGAGCCGACGATCTTGCCGCCGAGCTCGGTGAACGTCGCCTTGAAGGAGGCGGCGAGACCGGCGCCGTAGGGCTTCTGGTCGTCGATCAGGTAGACCTGCTTGATCTTCGCGTTGTTGAAGAGGTACTTCGCTGCGAAGGCGCCCTGGATCTGGTCCGTGGTGGCGGTGCGGAAGTAGGTCTTGTAGGGGCGCTTCTTGTCGCCGGTCTTCCAGTTGTCGCCCTGGGTCAGCTCGGTGCCCGTGTTGGCGGGGGAGATCTGGGTGAGGCCGGCGTCGTTGAGCGGCTTCTGCATCGACTGGGAGACACCGGAGTTCAGGGGGCCGACAACGCCGACGACCTTCTTGTTGTCGATGAACTTGGTGGCGTTCTGCTGGCCGACGGAGGGCTGCGCCTGGTCGTCGAGCGGCTGGACCTCGAAGGTGATGCCGGGGACGGTCTTGTCCTTGTTCGCCATCTTGGCGGCGAGGTCGGCGGAGTTCTTGATGCCGAGGCCGAGGGCGGAGAGGTCGCCGGTCAGGGGCGCGTCGACGCCGATGACGACGGTCTGGTTGTCGCCGCCGCTGCTGCTCTTCTTGCCGTCGTCGCGCGACCCGCAGGCGGTGAGCGTCAGTGCTCCTGTGGTGAGCACTGTGGTGAGGATGAGCAAAGAACGGTGTCGCACGAAAGGTCCTTTCCCTGGCGCGGCCTCCTCTGCTTGAGGTGCCGTGTCGTTCGCCGGGCCGTACTGGGTTGGTACAGGGCCGTGCTGCAGACGCGCCCGGCGGCGCGGTGACTGGCCGTGACTCTAGGCGTAGGTGGCGGAGTCGGGGATGGGTCGGCGGAGGATGTGACTGTCTTGTTATGCCGTTGAGGAAGGCTTGAGGTGGCTGTGGGGACATGTACGGCTTTTTACTGGACGACGAAGTGACCGCATTCTGAGAACGCGCAGCTCTGCTAAGGGGCTTGAGGCGATCTTGGTGCTGTCGCGTGGTCGGGGGCGTGGGAGCGCGACGGGGTGCCCGGTGTCTGCGGGGCCGGGTTCTTTGTGCTGCCCGGCGGCGCTTCGGTTTTGCGCGTTTGTTACGCAGTGTGACGCCGGGGGGTGTGTGGTCCACGCCCTGTGTTGTCGGTGGGTCGTGTGTGGCTGCTGAGTGGGCCATACAACGAGTTGTGGGGTCAAGAGTGTTGGGTGTGGAGGTTGTTCAACGTTCTTGTGTGGGTGGCTTGTTGTGGGTGGATATGGCTCTGCCCGGCCGGATTTTCCATCCGGCCGGGCAGAGGTGTGTTTTTTGGTGACGGCGGGTCAGGCGGCGGCAGTCTTGGGGGCGTCGCGGAGCAGACAGGTCAGCCGGGCGGTGCAGACCCGCTTGTCGTGCTCGTCGGTGATGACGATCTCGTAGGTGGCGGTGGAGCGGCCGCGGTGTACGGGGGTGGCGGTGCCGGTGACGAGTCCGCTCCGTACCCCTCGGTGATGGGTGCAGTTCAGGTCGACGCCGACGGCGATCTTGGTGGCGCCGCCGTGGAGCATGGTGCCGACGGAGCCGAGGGTTTCGGCAAGGACGGCGGAGGCGCCGCCGTGCAGGAGTCCGTAGGGCTGGGTGTTGCCTTCGACGGGCATGGTGCCGACGACGCGGTCCGCGGAGGCTTCGACGATCTGGATGCCCATGCGTTCGCCGAGGTGTCCGGCGGAGAAAAGTGCGGGCAGGTCGACACCGAGGGTGGCGTACTCGTCGATGATCTCCTGGGGGAACTTGGGTGCGGTGTGCTCGCCCATGGGGTCCGGCTCCGATCGTCTGCGGTGGTTCGTCGTTCTCTTGCTGTGTGCATTGTTCTTATCAGACGACTGAGCGAACGCTTAGTGGGTTGGGTGTGCGGATTGTCTCCGGACGCTCTGGTCCCGGACGTCCTACTCCTTGATGTTCTCGAAGCGGACGACGACGGACTTGCTCGCGGGGGTGTTGCTGGTGTCGGCGGTGGAATCGAGCGGGACGAGCACATTGGTCTCGGGGTAGTAGGCGGCGGCGCAGCCCCGGGCGGTGGGGTAGTGGACGATGCGGAAGCCGGGGGCGCGGCGTTCGACGCCGTCCTTCCATTCGCTGACGAGGTCGGTGTAGGCGCCGTCGGTGAGGCCGAGGGTGCGGGCGTCGTCGGGGTTGACCATGACGATGCGGCGGCCGCCCTTGATGCCGCGGTAGCGGTCGTCGAGGCCGTAGATCGTGGTGTTGTACTGGTCGTGGGAGCGCAGGGTCTGCAACAGCAGTCTGCCTTCGGGGAGTTCGGGGTATTCGACGGGTGCCGCGGTGAAGTTGGCCCTGCCGGTGGCGGTGGGGAAGCGGCGGGAGTCGCGCGGGGGGTGCGGGAGGGTGAATCCGCCGGGGTGGGCGATGCGGGCGTTGTAGTTCTCGAAGCCGGGGACGACGCGGGAGATGCGGTCGCGGATCGTTGCGTAGTCCTTCTCGAACTCTTCCCAGGGGGTGGTGGATCGGGGGCCGAGGACGGCGCGGGCGAGGCGGGCGACGATGGCGGGTTCGGAGAGCAGGTGGGGGCTTGCGGGGGTGAGGTTGCCGCGGGAGGCGTGGACCATGCTCATGGAGTCCTCGACGGTGACGAACTGTTTGCCGCTTGCCTGGACGTCCTTGTCGGTGCGGCCGAGGGTGGGCAGGATCAGGGCGCGGGTGCCGGTGACGGCGTGCGAGCGGTTGAGCTTGGTCGATACGTGGACGGTGAGGCGGGCGCGGCGCATGGCGGCCTCGGTGACGTTGGTGTCGGGGGTGGCCGCGACGAAGTTGCCGCCCATGGCGAAGAAGATCTTGGCGTCGCCGTCGCGGAGGGCCTGGATGGAGCGGACGACGTCGTAGCCGTGGTGGCGTGGTGAGGTGATGCCGAATTCCTTGTCGAGGGCGTCGAGGAATGCGGGGGCGGGGCGTTCGAAGATTCCCATGGTGCGGTCGCCCTGGACGTTGGAGTGGCCGCGGACGGGGCAGACTCCGGCGCCGGGCCGTCCGATGTTGCCGCGGAGCAGGAGGAAGTTGACGACTTCGCGGATGGTGGGGACGGAGTGTTTGTGCTGGGTGAGGCCCATGGCCCAGCAGACGATGGTGCGCTTCGAGGCGAGGATCATGGTGAGGGCCTGCTCGATGGTGGCGCGGTCGAGTCCGGTGGCGGTGAGGGTCTCGTCCCAGTCGGCGGCGCGGGCGGCGGCGGCGAATTCCTCGTACCCGTGGGTGTGTTCGCGTACGAAGGTGTCGTCGACGGCGTCTTCGGTCTCCAGGATCATCTTGTTGAGGAGCCGGAAGAGTGCCTGGTCGCCTCCGATGCGGATCTGCAGGAAGAGGTCGTTGAGGGCGGTGCCCTTGATCATGCCCTGGGGTGTCTGCGGGTTCTTGAACCGTTCCAGGCCGGCTTCGGGCAGTGGGTTCACCGAGATGATCCTGGCGCCTGCGGATTTGGCCTTCTCCAGGGCGGAGAGCATCCGGGGGTGGTTGGTGCCGGGGTTCTGTCCGGCGACGATGATCAGGTCGGCCTGGTGGAGGTCCTCGAGGGAGACGCTGCCCTTGCCGATGCCGATGGTCTCCGTGAGGGCGGAGCCGGAGGACTCGTGGCACATGTTGGAGCAGTCCGGCAGGTTGTTGGTGCCGAATTCGCGGGCGAACAGCTGGAGCAGGAACGCGGCCTCGTTGCTGGTGCGGCCGGAGGTGTAGAAGAGCGCTTCGTCGGGGGAGCGGAGGGTGCGCAGTTCCCCGGCGATGATCTCGAAGGCGTGTTCCCAGGTCACTGCCTCGTACCGGTCGGCGCCTTCGGGCAGGTACATCGGCTGGGTGATGCGGCCCTGCTGGCCGAGCCAGTAGCCGCTGCGGGTGGCCAGGTCGGCCACGGGGTGGGCGGCGAAGAAGTCGGGGGTGACGCGGCGCAGGGTGGCTTCTTCGGCGACGGCCTTGGCGCCGTTCTCGCAGAATTCGGCGGTGTGGCGTTTGTCGCCCTCGGGCCAGGCGCAGCCGGGGCAGTCGAAGCCGTCCTTCTGGTTGACCTTGAGGAGGGTCTGGGCGGTGCGGCGGATGCCCATCTGCTGGTGGGCGATGCGCAGGCTGTGGGCGACGGCGGGCAGTCCGGCGGCGGCGTGCTGGGCCGGTTCGACGTGTGGTGCGTCCTGGACCGGGTCACCGGTGGGCGGTTTGGTGGCCATGTCTGCTCCCCTTTGAGCCAGCTGCGAACCTGCGCGGTGTCGCTTCGGGTGTTTCCGTGTTCTTCTGTCTCCGGCGATCGTGTCACGCGGCGCGGGGCGGGTGCCGGGCGAGTGGTGTGCGGTCCGGATTGTCGGTGGTCCGTGGCAGGATCGGGGGCGTGGCTGAGACGGCATCGAAGAAGACGGCAGACAACCGACCGCGCCTGCTCCTGATGGACGGGCACTCCCTGGCGTACCGGGCGTTCTTTGCGCTGCCTGCGGAGAATTTCACGACAGGGGCGGGGCAGCCGACGAACGCGGTGTACGGCTTCGCATCGATGCTGGCGAACACGCTGCGTGACGAGGCGCCCACGCATTTCGCGGTGGCATTCGATGTCTCGCGCAAGACATGGCGGTCGCAGGAGTTCCCGGAGTACAAGGCGACCCGTTCGAAGACGCCGGACGAGTTCAGGGGGCAGGTCGAGCTGATCGGCGAGCTGCTGGACGCGATGCATGCCGATCGTTTCGCGGTCGACGGTTTCGAGGCGGACGATGTGATCGCCACGCTGGCGACGCAGGCAGAGGCGGCCGGGTTCGAGGTGCTGATCGTCACCGGTGACCGGGATTCGTTCCAGTTGATCACCGACAACGTCACGGTGCTGTACCCGACGAAGGGTGTGTCGGAGCTGACGCGGTTCACCCCGGCGAAGGTCGAGGAGAAGTACGGGCTGTCACCGCAGCAGTACCCGGACTTCGCGGCGCTGCGCGGGGACCCGTCGGACAATCTGCCGGGTATTCCGGGGGTCGGTGAGAAGACGGCCGCGAAGTGGATCAATCAGTTCGGTTCGTTCGACGAGCTGGTCGCGCGCGCCGACGAGGTCAAGGGGAAGGCCGGGCAGAATTTCCGGGACCATCTGGAGTCCGTGAAGCTGAACCGGCGGCTGACCGAGATGGTCCGGGATGTGGAGTTGTCGAAGGCTCCGCAGGATCTGGAGCGTGCGCCGTACGACCGCTCGGCGGTCAAGGGTGTGCTGGATGTGCTGGAGATCCGTAACCCGAGCCTGCGGGAGCGGCTGCTGGCCGTGGACCCTGGCGCTGCCGAGGACGAGTCCCCGGCTCCTGCCGCGGGCGTCGAGCTGGACGGTGCGGTGCTGGGTGCCGGTGAGCTCGCGCCGTGGCTGGCCGAGCACGGCGGGCAGCCGCTGGGTGTCGCCTCGGTGGACACGTGGGCGCTGGGCACCGGCAGTGTCACGGAGATCGCGCTGGCCGCGGGGGACGGGGCGGCGGCGTGGTTCGACCCGGCGCGGCTCGACGAGGGGGACGAGCGGGCGTTCGCCGCCTGGATCGCGGATGCCGGGCAGCCGAAGGTCATGCACAACGCGAAGAGTGCGATGCGGGTCTTCCCGGAGCACGGCTGGCAGGTCGACGGCGTCACGATGGACACGGCGCTGGCCGCGTATCTGGTCAAGCCCGGCCGGCGGTCCTTCGCGCTGGACGCCTTGTCGGTGGAGTATCTGGGCCGGGAGCTGGCCCCCGCGGCGGCGTCCGACGGGCAGCTGGCGTTCGGTGCGGACGACCAGGCGGAGGCCGAGGCGCTGATGGCGCAGGCCCGTGCGGTCCTTGATCTGGGCGAGGCGTTCACCGTGCGGCTGCAGGAGGTCGGCGCCGCCGGGCTGCTGCACGACATGGAGCTGCCGACATCCGCGCTGCTGGCCCGCCTGGAGCGGCACGGCATCGCAGCGGACCGGGAGCATCTGGAAGGCATGGAGCAGCAGTTCGCCGGTGCGGTGCAGCAGGCGGTGAAGGAGGCGCACGCCGCGGTGGGCCGTGAGTTCAACCTCGGGTCGCCCAAGCAGCTTCAGGAGGTTCTCTTCGGTGAGCTGGGGCTGCCGAAGACGAAGAAGACGAAGACGGGTTACACGACGGACGCGGATGCGCTGGCGTGGCTGGCGGTGCAGACGGAGCACGAGCTGCCGATCATCATGCTGCGCCATCGCGAGCAGGCGAAGCTGCGGGTGACGGTCGAGGGCCTGGTCAAGACGATCGCGGCGGACGGCCGCATCCACACGACGTTCAACCAGACGGTCGCGGCGACCGGCCGGCTCTCGTCGACCGACCCCAATCTGCAGAACATTCCGGTCCGCACGGACGAGGGCCGGGCGATCCGGCGCGGTTTCGTCGTCGGCGACGGGTTCGAGACGCTGATGACGGCGGACTACAGCCAGATCGAACTGCGGGTGATGGCCCACCTGTCGGAGGACGCGGGCCTGATCGAGGCGTTCACGTCCGGTGAGGACCTGCACACCACGGTGGCCTCGCAGGTTTTCGGTGTCGACAAGTCCGCTGTCGACGCGGAGATGCGCCGCAAGATCAAGGCGATGAGTTACGGGCTCGCGTACGGGCTCTCCGCGTTCGGTCTGTCGCAGCAGCTGAACATCGAGGCGGGCGAGGCGCGCGGTCTGATGGACACGTACTTCGAGCGGTTCGGCGGGGTCCGTGACTATCTGCACCGGGTGGTGGAGGAGGCCCGGGCCACCGGCTACACGGAGACGGTCTTCGGTCGCCGCCGCTACCTCCCGGACCTGAACAGCGACAACCGGCAGCGCCGCGAGACGGCTGAGCGGATGGCGCTGAACGCACCGATCCAGGGCACGGCGGCGGACATCGTCAAGGTCGCCATGCTTCAGGTCGACCGGGCGCTCACCGAGGCGCAGTTGAAATCCCGGATGCTGCTCCAGGTCCACGACGAAATCGTGCTGGAGATCGCCAAGGGCGAGCGGAAGCAGGTGGAGGAGATCCTGCGCCACGAGATGTCGACGGCGGTGCAGCTGCGTGCCCCGCTGGATGTGTCGGTCGGTGTGGGTGCGGACTGGGAGTCCGCCGCGCACTGACGTGAGCGGGACGGTCCCGACGGTCGTACGGTGCTCAGTCGCCGGGCGGGCTCGATACGAGGTCCGTCCGGCGGCCGGGATCCGCGGCCCCGGTGGGCGGCCGGTTCCGTCTCCGTTCGCGGAGACGGAACCACACCCCGTACAGCACCAGTCCGGCGGCGAGGCCGGCTCCGGCGCCGAAGCAGGCGGTGGGGATGATGTCCAGTGGTGTGTCGATGTGCCCGAAGTACGTGTACCAGCGGGTGCACCGGTGGACGATGCCGAGCAGCACGCAGAGGCTCAGCAGGGCGCCCGCGTACCACCGGTCCCGGTGGTCGAGGGCGGGTAGGGACGGCGGGGCGGGGCGGGCCCCGGTCCGTCGCAGCCCTGACACGGTGAACCAGGTGAGGACGGTCAGTGCCGCGGCCGAACTGCCGTACTGCACGTACTGGAACACCGGAAATCCGCCGATGCTCTCGCCCAGCACCGGCACCAGCCGGGTGCCCCACCGGTCGTGATGGGTGAATGCGTCCCACACCACATGGCTGCCCGCCCCGAGGATCGACGACAGCACGAACCACGCACCGTCGCGCACCCCCCACGGGCCGCGCCGCTCTCCCCGTACGAAGGTGTACACGCGCCCCTGCCGGCGTCGCGGGAGCAGTGCCACCAGTGGTTCGCGCAGCAGCAGCCACAGGGCCGTCACGGCCGCGGTGATCAGGACGTCCACCGTGAACACGCCCCCTGCCGCGTGGGTGACCGCTCCGAACTCCATCGCGCCCGGGATCGCCGTGTCCGCGTAGTACGTCATGTCAGGGGCGAACGAACCGGCGACGAGCGCCGAGGCAAGGAGCGGTCCGCGCGCGGTGCCGTTCCGGCGGATCACCGGGAGGACGGCGGCGGCATGGCTCAGGGTGAACGGCATGGCGGCAAGTATGCGTGAGCACGCCGGCGCTGATCCGGGTGTTCATGCGATGTACAGGCGACGCCCGTCGTACAACTTGCGGTCCACAACGTGAAATACCGGTAAGAAGCGGTCAGGTCACTGTGTTCGAGCGGCACAAGTTGCCGTAGGGTCGCCTGAGTCCTTGCGCTGGGGAGCGCGGGCAGCCGTCGACGGGGAGGGATCAGACGTATGGCAGCGCAATTCGGCCGCCGACTGCGCCGAGGGGCGACCACCACTGCGGTGGCCGCAGTTGCTGTGGCGGCGCTCGCCGCCTCGCAAGGCCCCGGTGCGGTACTCGCATCGGCCGGCGGTGACACCGGTGGTGACCAGCCGGCCGCCGGTTCCATACCGTCCGACGACCCCGCGGCCACCGGCAACTCGCCGTACTACACGGACCTGCCCCCGCTGGTCAGCCCCAACAAGCCCAGTGCGTCGACGAATCTGCCGATCACCGGCAGTGCGCAATCGGGCATACCGGCTTCGGTTCTGGCCGCGTACAAGAAGGCCGAGCGGTCTCTCGCGGACACCGACGCGGCCTGCCGGCTGCCGTGGCAGCTCCTCGCCGCGATCGGGAAGGTCGAGTCCGGCCAGGCCCGTGGCGGCCGGGTCGACGCGAACGGCACCACGTTCTCCCCGATTCTCGGTCCGGTCCTCAACGGTCAGGGCTTCGCCATGATCAAGGACACCGACAACGGGGTGTACGACGGGGATTCGACGCACGACCGTGCGGTCGGCCCGATGCAGTTCATCCCGTCGACGTGGGCGACGTGGGGACAGGACGGCAACGGCGACGGCCGCAAGGACCCCAACAACATCTACGACGCGGCGCTCGCCGCGGGGCACTATCTCTGCGCCGGGTCGCGCGACCTGGCGGTGGCGGCCGATCTCGACCGGGCGGTCCTCAGCTACAACCACTCCAACGAATACCTCCGTACGGTCCGTTCCTGGTTCGACTACTACAGGCGCGGCACGCACGAGGTCCCCGACGGCAGCGGCGTCGTCCCGCCGCCCCTCGGCGGTGGTACGGACCCGAGCCCGCACCCCGGCACGTCGCCGTCGCCGACCCCGCCCCCGAGCCGAAAGCCGGACCCGAAGCCTTCGAAGCCGGGCGGCGGTTCGACGAACCCCCAGCCGAGCCCCAAGCCGACACCGGCGCAGACCCTCGGCGCCGTGGAGAACGCGGGAACCGGCAAGCTGACCGCCACCGCGGGCGACGCGTTCGCCGAACGGATCAAGGTGCGGGCGAAGAACAGTCTGGGCGGCCCGCTCGCCAAGGTGTCCGTCACCTTCACCATCGCCGGTGACACCGACGCCCGCTTCGAGGGCGGGAAGAGCTCGGTCACCCTGACCACCGGGGCCGACGGCACGGTGACGGCTCCGGTGCTGCAAGCGGGCGAGAAGACGGGCCGGTTCACGGTCCGGGCCATCGCCACCGGACGGTCGCTGCCGGCCGTCCCGTACACCGCGACCGTGACGGCCCGGCAGGCCGACGCGATCGCCAGGACCGACGGCAAGGCACTGACCGCCGCCCCCGGCGCCGAGTTCGCCGACACCGTCGCGGTCAAGGCGACGTACCGGGGTGCGGTCGCGTCCGGTGTCGCCGTCACCGCGACGATGATCACCGACGGGGGCACGCCGGTGGAGAACGACAAGGGCCCGTACTTCAAGGACGCGGGCGGCAACCCGGTCCGCACCCTGACGGACCTGAAGACCGGCGCCGACGGCACGCTGACGCTCCCGAAGATCTACGCCGACGACACCACGGGCACGTACCGGCTCCGCCTGACCACCGAGGGCGGCGCCACCGTCGTCATCGAGCTCGACGTCGAGGCGCCCGCCGCCTGACGACAGCCCCGGAGCCGTACGGCGTCCTCAAGCAGCCCCTGTGCCACCACCCGGCACAGGGGCTGCTTCACGTGTTCTCATCTCGCGTCTCCGTTGCTACCGTGCCCCAACCCTGACGCCCTGTCAGATCCGCGCTCTCCGGGAGGCCGAGCATGCGTGCCGTCATCGCCGCCGCCATCGGGCTGGCCGCGGCCCTCGCCCTCGTGTTCACGGTCACCGCGATCGGTGCACCACCCGGCGAGACCTCGCCCAAACCCCTGCTGACCACCATCCCCGGACCCAAGAAGTAGAGGGAGGGCGCCATGCGCCGCCGAGCCGGACTCGTACTCCTGGCCTTCGCCGTGTTCTTCGCCGCGCTGTCGCCACTGCTGCGCTGGTACGTGTTCCCTCGGCTGGCGAAGGTACCGCCGAGCCAGTACCAGGAGATGGTTCTGGAGGCGAAGCCCGCCACGCTCCTCGACTACAACGACGGCATGAAGGTCAAGCAGGTCCCCAAGGTCACCATCGTGCAGACCCTCAAGGGCAATGTGGAGGAGGCCGAGAAGATCGAGCGCAGCGCCGGCCGCGACGTCGTCGTCTGGGACACCCTCAGCTACATGGTCGGCCCGAACGGCGCGATGGTCTCGCAGATCCCCGAGCGCTACATCTTCGACGCGCACAGCCAGGCCCCCGTCCACGCCACCGGCGAGAGCGTCGACGGCGACCCCGTCGACCGCGAGGGCATCGAGTTCAAATGGCCGTTCCTCACCGAGAAACGTGACCACGAGTACTTCGACGCCCAGACCCGCACCAGCTCGCCGATCCACTACCGGGGCACCCGGACGTTCCGCGGTATGGACGTCTACTACTTCGAGCAGACGATCCCGTGGACCAAGGTCCCGATGCCGAAGAAGATGCCGATCGAGGGCGTGACCGCCGCGCAGGTCGCCAAGACGGGCATGACCCGCTGGTACACCACCAAGCGGATGTTCTGGGTCGACCCGGTCACCGGCGCGCCCGTCAACGGCGAGGAGATCCACAAGGAGGAGCTGCGCAACGCGAAGGCGATGGGAATGCCCGAGGACACGGTCACCGCGTTCGCCGGACACGTGAAGATGCGCGAGGACTACATCGAGTCCACCGTCGCACTGGTCTCGTCCCAGCGTGTGCTGATCCTGCTGCTCACCTCGTACCTGCCCAGGGGTTTCCTGATCCTTGCCGCCGGGCTGCTGGCGCTCGCACTGTGGCTGGAGGCACGGTCCCGGCGGCCGGGAGCCGGAGGCGGCGGCCGCACCCGCCCTAGTCCCGCCTGAGCCGCGCCGAGGTGTACCGGGTCGCCGCGACCGTCGTCGGGTCCTCCGGCCACGGATGCTTCGGATAACGGCCGCGCAGCTCCGCCCGCACCGCCTGGTAGCCGTCCTGCCAGAAGGACGCCAGATCGGCGGTGACCGCCGCCGGGCGGCCGGCGGGGGAGAGCAGGTGCACGAGGACCGGCACCCCGGCCACCTCCGGTGTCTCGGTGAGACCGAACAGTTCCTGGAGCTTCACCGCGAGCACGGGCTGCGCCCCGCCGTACTCGACCCGGATCCGGGACCCGCTCGGCACCTCGATCCGCTCGGGCGCCAGCTCGTCCAGCCGGGCCGCCTCGCCCGTCGCCCACGGCAGGAGCCGCCGCAGCGCCTGCCCGGCGTCGATGCGGGCCAGGTCGGAGCGGCGGCGGGCCCGTGACAGCTCGGGCTCCAGCCATTCCTCGGTACGCGACAGCAGCGCGACGTCCGACACATCGGGCCACGGGACCCCCAGCTCCCGGTGCAGGAAGGTGAGCCGCTCGCGCAGCTGCTCGGTCTCCCGGGTCCAGCGCAGCAGGCCGAGCCCCTCGCGCCGCAATCCGTCGACGAGCGCTGCCCGCACCAGTGCGGGGTCCGGCTGCTTCAGCGCGCGCACGGACAGTTCGACAGCGCCCAGGCGTTCCACGGAGCGGGCAACCACGTCCTGGCCGTCCCACCTGACCTCCTCGCCCGCGAACCGCAGATGCCCGGCGGCCTGCCGCGCCGTGTCCTCGTCGATGACGGCTGCGAGCCGCACCCGTGCGGACGCCGCGTGCGCCGGGCGGTCAGCGACCGCGACGGCCAGCCAGGGTGCGCTGCGCAGCCGCGATCCGTCCCGAAGCTCCGCGCCCGTCCCCGACGCCATCAGGAACGTGCCTTCGCCGCGGGCCCGCGCCACCCGCTCCGGGAACGCCAGCGCGGCCACCAGGCCGACGGCGGCATCATCCGTGCCGGAACCCGTGCCGGAACCGTCGCGGGCGCCTTCCAGGGACGACGACAGCCGCCGCACTTCCTGCCGCCAGCGCGCCGCGTAGCCGTCGCCGCCCCGCCGGGCGGTACGCAGCGCCACCGCCAGGTCGTCCCCGTACTCCCGCGGCGGCTCCTCGCTCAGCAGCGCCACCACCTCCGCCGCCCGGCGCCCGCCCGCCTCGGCCGCGCCGTCCAGCAGCGCGCGGGCGAGCCGGGGATGCAGGCCGAGCCGTGACATCCGTACGCCCCGGTCGGTCACCCGGCCGGCCGCGTCCACCGCTCCGACGGCTGTCAGGACCTCGCGGGCCGCCCCCATCGCACCGGCGGGCGGGGGGTCGAGCAGCGCCAGCCCCGACGCGTCCGGATCGCCCCAGCAGGCTGCCTGCAGGGCGAACGCCGCCAGATCGGCCACCTTGATCTCCGCTGACGGGAACCGGGCGAGCCGCCCGTCCTCCGCCTGTTCCCAGCACCGGTACACCGCGCCCGGCGCCTCTCGTCCCGCCCGGCCCGCCCGCTGCCTCCCGGTGGCCTGCGAGGCCCGCACGGTCGTCAGCGCACTCAGTCCGCGGGCATGATCGGTACGCGGCTCCCTGGCCAGGCCCGAGTCGACGACGATCCGCACCCCCGGCACCGTCAGCGACGACTCCGCGACGGAGGTCGCCAGCACCACCCGGCGCCGCTCGGACGAGCCCGCCAGCACCGCGTCCTGCACCGCCGCCGGTGCCCGCCCGTGCACCTGCAGCACCTCCGCGGGCACCCCCGCCAGCTGTCCCGCCACCCGGCCGATCTCCCCGACCCCGGGCAGGAAGCAGAGCACGTCGCCGTCCCGCTCGGCGAGCGCCCGGCGCACCACCGAGGCGACATGCGTCAGCAGCGCCGGGTCGACCCGCATCCCGTGCGGCGGCCCGACCGGCCTCACCGGCGGCGCCCACACCACCTCCACCGGGTGCGACACGCCCTGCGCCTCGACCACCGGCGCATCGCCGAGCAGTCGCGCCCACCCCTGCGCGTCCGTCGTCGCCGACGCGGCGACCAGCCGCAGATCGGGCCGGATCGCCTCCCGTACGTCGAGGAGGAAGGCGGCGACCGTGTCCGCGTCCAGATGCCGTTCATGACACTCGTCGATGATCACCGCATCGACCCCGGCGAGCTCCTGGTCGCGCTGGAGCCGTTGCAGGAGCACACCGGTGGTCACCACCTCCACCACCGTGCCGCGCCCCACCACACGCTCCCCGCGGACCGTGAATCCCACCCGCTGCCCGGTCTGCTCCCCGAGGAGCCACGCCATGCGCCGCGCCGCCGCGCGGGCCGCGATCCGGCGCGGTTCGGCGACCACCACGCGGCGCGCGGGGCCGTCGCCGACCAGGCCGGCGAGGACCAGCGGGACCAGCGTCGTCTTGCCCGTGCCGGGCGGCGCGCAGAGCACCGCGACACCCCGGTCGTCGAGCGCCTGCCGGAGCGCGGGCACGGCGGTACGGACGGGCAGCCGGTCGAGGGCGTCGGTACGGATCACGCCCCCAGTGTCGTACGAAGGGTGTCCGGGGCCGTACGGCGGGAGCGGCCGGTCGCGCACGACCAGGGCTGAGAGCCTGTCGGGTGACATCCGGCCGAAGGTCACCCGACAGGCTCTCAGCCGAGCCGGCCGGAGATCAGTCCCGTACGCAGACGAAGATCGCCGTGCCCGGGATCAGGTTTCCGCGCAGCGGGGACCAGCCGCCCCACTCCTGGTGGTTCCAGGCGGGCCACTCCGGCTCGACCAGGTCGACCAGGCGGAACCCGCCGGCCACCACGTCCCGCACCCGGTCGCCCATGGTCCGGTGGTGCTCGACGTACACGGCGTTGCCCTGCTCGTCCTGCTCGACGTACGGGGTGCGGTCGAAGTAGGAGGCCGCGACGGACAGGCCCTCGGGCCCGGGCTCGTCAGGGAACGCCCAGCGGATCGGGTGCGTCACCGAGAAGACCCAGCGGCCCCCCGGGCGCAGCACCCGGTGCACCTCGCGGAAGACCCGTACGGGGTCGGCGACGAACGGCACCGCGCCGTAGGCGGAGCAGGCCAGGTCGAAGGAGCCGTCCCGGAACGGCAGCTTCCCGGCGTCCGCCTCCACCAGGGGCACTTCGCCGCCGATCCGCAGCGCGTGCTGGAGCTGGCGGTGGGAGAGGTCGAGGGCGACGGCACGGGCACCCTGGGCGGCCAGCCAGCGCGAGCACTGCGCCGCGCCCGCCCCGATCTCCAGGATGTCCAGGCCGCTCAGCGACTCCGCGGGGCCGAGCAGGCCGGCCTCGGCCTCGTCGAGACCCTCCGGGCCCCAGACGAATCGGTCGTCGCCGAGAAAGACGCCGTGGTCGCTCTGGTACTCGTCGGCGTTCCGGTCCCACCAGCCGCGACTTGCCCGGCTGCTCTCCGCTTCGCCGGCGCTGCGGCGGGTCGCTTCCGGTTCGGTGGCGCAGATCTCTTGGCTCATCGTGTCCGTCGTTGTAGTTTGCCTTCACCCCGCCGCACGCGGTACGTACCTGGGGGTACCCCTGAGTACGGAACCGTACTCACGCAACGCGGCCGGGACCGATGTGGCCTCGGAGAACAGGAATTGTGCCCGGTATGGGCCCTTGTGTCCGCCGTGTCCGCCTTCGCGCATTGACCCTGCCCGGCTGCCCCCGTATGCTACAAGTTGCGCTGCGAGCCTGCGCGCCTCAGACCTAGCAGGCCGCGCTTGCGTCTGTTGCATGTCCCCTCGGTTCACGAGGCGCCTCCCGCTCGCCGGGTCGGGTGCTTCCTCGGCTGTCCGGCTTCTGCAGAGGCGATACGGGCTCTCGGCGTAGCAGTACCTACGACTCACTGTCCGTACCGGAGCCCTTTCCCACATGACGAGCAGCACCGAGACCACCGCCACCACTCCGCAGGTTGCGGTCAACGACATCGGCGACGCCGACGCGTTCCTTGCGGCGATCGACGAGACGATCAAGTACTTCAACGACGGCGACATCGTTGACGGTGTCATCGTCAAGGTTGACCGGGACGAGGTTCTCCTCGACATCGGTTACAAGACCGAAGGCGTCATCCCGAGCCGCGAGCTCTCGATCAAGCACGACGTCGACCCGAACGAGGTCGTCAAGGTCGGCGACGAGATCGAGGCCCTGGTTCTCCAGAAGGAGGACAAGGAAGGCCGCCTGATCCTCTCGAAGAAGCGCGCTCAGTACGAGCGTGCCTGGGGCACCATCGAGAAGATCAAGGAAGAGGACGGCATCGTCACCGGTACCGTCATCGAGGTCGTCAAGGGTGGTCTCATCCTCGACATCGGCCTCCGCGGCTTCCTCCCGGCGTCGCTCGTCGAGATGCGTCGTGTCCGCGACCTCCAGCCCTACGTGGGCAAGGAGCTCGAGGCCAAGATCATCGAGCTGGACAAGAACCGCAACAACGTGGTCCTGTCCCGCCGTGCCTGGCTCGAGCAGACCCAGAGCGAGGTCCGTCAGACCTTCCTCACGACCCTGCAGAAGGGCCAGGTCCGCTCCGGCGTCGTCTCTTCGATCGTCAACTTCGGTGCCTTCGTGGACCTCGGTGGCGTCGACGGTCTCGTGCACGTCTCCGAGCTGTCCTGGAAGCACATCGACCACCCCTCCGAGGTTGTCGAGGTCGGCCAGGAAGTCACCGTCGAGGTTCTCGACGTCGACATGGACCGCGAGCGCGTCTCGCTGTCGCTCAAGGCGACGCAGGAAGACCCGTGGCAGCAGTTCGCCCGTACGCACCAGATCGGGCAGGTCGTTCCCGGTAAGGTCACGAAGCTCGTTCCGTTCGGTGCGTTCGTGCGCGTCGACGAGGGCATCGAGGGTCTGGTCCACATCTCCGAGCTGGCCGAGCGCCACGTGGAGATCCCGGAGCAGGTCGTCCAGGTCAACGACGAGATCTTCGTCAAGGTCATCGACATCGACCTCGAGCGCCGTCGCATCAGCCTCTCGCTGAAGCAGGCCAACGAGGCGTTCGGCGCCGACGCCGCCTCGGTCGAGTTCGACCCGACCCTGTACGGCATGGCCGCGTCCTACGACGACCAGGGCAACTACATCTACCCCGAGGGCTTCGACCCCGAGACCAACGACTGGCTCGAGGGCTACGAGACCCAGCGCGAGGCGTGGGAGACGCAGTACGCCGAGGCGCAGGAGCGCTTCGAGCAGCACCGCGCCCAGGTCATCAAGTCCCGCGAGGCCGACGAGGCCGCTGCTGCCGAGGGCGCTGCCGCCCCGGCCGGTGGCGCCCCGGCTGCCTCCGGCGCCGGCGGCTCGTACTCCTCGGAGTCCGCGGACAACTCCGGCGCCCTGGCGTCGGACGAGGCCCTGGCTGCCCTGCGCGAGAAGCTGGCGGGCGGCCAGAGCTGACGCTCTGACCCTCCGGCCGGTCATCGGCTGCAGTAGTTGACAGTGAGGCCCGCTCCCTTCGGGGAGCGGGCCTCACTCGTATGCGCGGCCGGGCGGAAGGCGGTCACCGCACTGCACAGGCGCGTTCTGGCGTAACCACCCTGTGAAAGGGCACAGGCCGGGAATGCCTGTGTCCCGCCGGGCGTTCTTCCCCAGGAATACGAGGAGGAGCGGTAACCGTGCCTGATCCGCAGAGTTTGTACGAATGGGAGCCGAAGGGCCTGGCCGTCGTCGACATGGCGCTCGCCCAGGAGTCGGCCGGCCTGGTCATGCTCTACCACTTCGAGGGGTACATCGACGCGGGTGAGACCGGCGAGCAGATCGTGGACGGCCTCCTCGAGACACTGCCGCACCAGGTCGTGGCCCGCTTCGACCACGACCGGCTCGTCGACTACCGCGCACGGCGCCCGCTGCTGACCTTCCGGCGTGACCGCTGGGCGGCGTACGAGACCCCGACACTGGACGTCCGGGTGGTCCAGGACGCCACCGGGGCGCCCTTCCTGCTGCTCTCCGGGCCCGAGCCGGACGTGGAGTGGGAGAGGTTCGCCTCCGCCGTCGAGCAGATCGTCGAGCGGCTGGGGGTGCGTCTCGCCGTCAACTTCCACGGCATCCCGATGGGCGTCCCGCACACCCGGCCGGTCGGCATCACGCCGCACGGCAACCGCACGGACCTGATGCCCGGCCACCGCAGCCCCTTCGACGAGGCACAGGTCCCTGGCTCCGCCGAGGCACTGGTGGAGTACCGGCTGATGGAGGCCGGACACGACGTCCTCGGCGTCGCCGCCCATGTGCCGCACTACGTCGCCCGCTCCGCGTACCCGGACGCCGCGCTCACCGCACTGGAGGCGATCACGGCCGCGACCGGCCTGGTTCTGCCGGCCATCGCGCACTCCCTGCGCACGGAGGCCCACCGCACGCAGACGGAGATCGACCGCCAGATCGACCAGGGAGACGAGGAGCTCGTCTCGCTCGTCGAGGGGCTTGAGCACCAGTACGACGCGCTCGCGGGTTCCGAGACGCGCGGCAACCTGGTCGCGGAACCGGTCGACCTGCCGTCCGCCGACGAGATCGGCCTCGAATTCGAACGGTTCCTCGCCGAGCGGGAGGGCGACGGCTGACCGCCGGCCCGGACAGCGTGACCGGGCCATGACGGCGCGCGGAGGCGGCGCTACTCTCTCGACCATGCTGAAAGTGGGCCTGACCGGCGGAATCGGCGCCGGCAAGAGCGAAGTGTCACGGCTGCTCGTCTCGTACGGAGCGGTACTGATCGACGCCGACCGGATCGCGCGCGAGGTCGTCGAGCCCGGAACCCCCGGACTCGCGGCCGTCGTCGAGGCCTTCGGCGACGGCATCCTCACCGCCGACGGCACCCTGGACCGGCCGAAGCTCGGCTCCATCGTCTTCTCCGACGCCGACGGGCTCGCCACGCTCAACGCGATCGTCCACCCGCTGGTCCGCGCCCGCTCCGCCGAACTGGAGCAGGCGGCGGGCCCCGACTCCGTCGTCGTCCACGACGTTCCCCTTCTCGCCGAGAACGGACTCGCCCCGCTCTACGACCTGGTCGTCGTCGTGGACGCCACCCCCGGGACCCAGCTCGACCGGCTCGTACGGCTGCGCGGCATGACAGAGGCCGAGGCCCGCGCCCGGATGGCCGCGCAGGCCACCCGCGAGCAGCGACGGGCCGTCGCCGATCTGATCGTCGACAACGACGGACCGCTGGAGGCGCTGGAGCCACAGGTCCGCAAGGTCTGGGAGGAACTGACGCAGCGGGCCGCTGCCGCCTCCGGGCGGGGCTGATACGGCCGGCCGCCACGGACCGGTCCACCGACCGGAATACCGGCACCCGGCCGGACGTTGGAAACGGGTTGACGAAGGGAAGGATGCGACCGTGCCCGAGAGGACCCCGGAAACCCATGTCATCGACTTCCGCGCGGCCGAACGCCTGCTGGCCGCGCGCGACCCGCGGGGCGCGGTCAAACTGCTGGACTCGGTGATCGCGGCCCATCCGGAGAACACGGCCGCCCGTCTGCTGCGCGCACGCGCCTTCTTTGCCGCCGCCCAACTGCGCCCGGCCGAGCTGGAATTCGAACTCGTCCTGGAGCGCGAACCGGCCAACGCGTTCGCGCACTTCGCGTTGGCCCGTACCTTCCAGCGCTCCGGCCGTTCGGAACAGGCCGTGCGTCACTTCCGGCTGGCCGCCGCACTCGACCCGAACCCGGAGTATCTGCGGGCGGCCCGCTTCGGCACGGACGACTGACGCCACGGTCCCGTCCATGAGGATCACGGCTCCCAGGACGGGCACTCCGCGGCTCCGACCGGGGCCGGGTCCAGTCCCGCCCGAGCGGTGACGGAGGTGCGCCCGCGCGGGCCGGGGGCTGTGTGGCATCGACGTCTGCCCTGACTGACCTGCCCACGATTCCAGTCCCTGACGACCGAGCCCCGCGCCGGGACCCGGAGCTCAGTGCCCGTACCGGCCGTGTCCACCGTGGTCCGGTTCGTACGGGGGGATGTTGCGGCCCGGCTGGTAGTGCGGGCCCTGGTGGATGTGGTGGAGGATCACTGCCATATCCACCAGCGTCAGCAGCAGGAGCAGACCGCAGGCCGCGGCCCAGCCCGGGCGGTCGACCAGGCTGAAGGCCGTCAGGCCGAAGACCGCCCAGGCCATGCCCCATAGACTCAGGCACAGCCGCAGGCGCAGCGGGCTACGTGCGGTCATCGGTTCATTGCCGGTACGCATGGTGATCGCCTCTCCTCCCAGGATGGACCCGCGACGGCGGTTTTGAGTAACGACGACGACAGAATGTGGGGCACCGTCCGTGAACGGCACACCATGGGGGCACAGCGCCACCCGCCGGGCCCGGGTCCGCGGGTCGCTGCTCGGCGGCGCGATCGGGGACGCCCTGGGAAACCCGGTGGAATTCCTGTCGCTCTCCGGTATCCGCCGGGCATACGGGGAGCAGGGCGTCCGGGAACCTGTCGGGGACGGGGACGGGGTCGCCGGCCGGGTCACCGACGACACGCAGATGACCCTGTTCACCGCGGAAGGGCTGATCAGGGCGCACTCCCGGGCCGTGTCGAAGGGGATGGGCGGCGCCGAGACCGCGATGGTCCGCAACGCCTATCTGCGCTGGCTCGACACCCAGAACCATCCGGCACCGCCCGCCCGCGGCGGAGACGACCTCGTACGGACCGGATGGCTGCGGCAGCAGCGCTTCCTGTACGCCCGCCGGGCCCCCGGCAACGCCTGCCTCACCGGACTCGCGGCCGGCCACATCCCCGACCCGACGGGACCGATCGGCCTGCCGGGTCCGGTCAACACCGGGTCCAAGGGATGCGGCACGGTGATGCGGTCCGCGCCCTTCGGCCTGATCGGCGAGGGAGCGGCGACCGGCTTCGCGCTCGCCGCCCGCTGCGCCCAGATCACCCATGGGCATCCGACCGGTGCGTTGGCCGCCGGGGCCCTCGCCGCGATCATCGCCCATCTGCTGGAGGGCGACTCGATGGCGGGCGCTGTGCTGCGCGCCATGGAGCTGCTGGCCCGCCACCCGGGGCACGAGGAGACGACGGCGGCGCTGCGCGCGGCCGTCGACCTGGCCGCGCAGGGGGCGCCGACCGCCGAGAAGGTGGAGTCGCTGGGGGCGGGCTGGGTGGCCGAGGAGGCCCTCGCCATCGCCGTGTACTGCGCCCTGGTGCTGCCCGGCGCCGACGAGGTGGCGGAGTCGCTGTTGCTGTCGGTCAACCACTCGGGCGACAGCGACTCCACCGGCTCGGTCTGCGGCAATCTGCTCGGCGCCCACCACGGTGACGTGCAACTCCCGTCTTCCTGGCTCGTGCTGACGGAGGGACGGGCCGTGATCACCGAGCTGGCGGATGATCTGTGCCTGGAGTTCGAGCAGGCGGTGGCGTGGCCGCAGGAGCGCTATCCGGTGTGCTGACGGACGCCGGGCGACGAGGAGCCCGGCGCACGAGGGCGCCGCGTGCCGGGAACCGCGCCCAACGTCCGTTCGTTCGGGTGTATATGAGCGGACGACGGGTGCGTGAAGGATATTCAGGGACGGGACCCGGCTCGATCACTCCGGACGGTTGTGCGGTCGAGCTGTACAGACGGCTTTCCGCCGATGGTGAACCGGATGTGATCCAGGCTGCGGTACCCGCCGGTGCGAGCATTCTCGAACTCGGCTGCGGGGCGGGTCGCGTGACCCATGCGCTGGTCGAGCGCGGCTTTGAGGTCACGGCCGTGGACGAGTCGCCGGAGATGCTGGAACACGTACGGGGCGCGCGTACGGTGCAGAGCCCCATCGAGTCCCTCGACCTCGGCGACGAGACCTTCGACGTGGTGATGCTGGCGTCGTTCCTGGTGCATGCGAGCGAACACCGGGTGCGCGACGGAATGCTGCGCGTCTGCCGACGGCACGTCAGGGAGGGGGGCGTCGTGCTGCTGCAGCGTGAGGGCATCGACTACCACACCGATCTGCCGCGGGAGCGTGTCGACGCGTCCGGCTGCACCGTACGGATCGTCTCGGCGGACCCCGTCGGCGACGAGGTGCGGGCGGTGCGCGCGGAGTATGTCTTCGACGATGCGCGATGGACCCAGACCTTTCTGTCGCGCCGGCTGACGAAGGAACAGTTCGAGGGGCATCTGGAGGCGGCGGGACTGACCGTCGACCGGTATCTCACGGCTGACGGGGTGTGGGTGCGGGCTCTGCCCATGTAGGGCCTCTCGTTTGGATCATGCCGGGTTCGCGGGGTCTGATCCGGCCTGTTCCAAACGAAAGGCCCCAGGCGGGGCAGGAGCGATGAGTTTCGGACGGCGGTGGGGTCTACCCCTGTGTACGCGACGCTGCTTCGAGGAGACCCCGATGTCCGAGACCACGACGGTGACGAACACGACGACCGCCGACGCCACGACGGAGAACACGGCACGCAGCCGTGGTGCGGTCGCGCTGACCGTCGCGCGGGTTGTACTTGCCCTGTTCTTCGCCTTCAGCGCGTTCGCCAAGCTGATCGCCCATGAAACCGCGGTCGAGTCCTTCGACCGCATGGGCTGGAGCCATGGTGCGATGTACCTCATCGGTGCCCTGGAGATGGCTGGCGCCATCGCCCTGCTGGTTCCCCTGCTGTCCGGCGTCGCAGCGATGGCCTTCGCCGGACTGCTGGCCGGCGCCTCCATCGTCCAACTGACGCTGCTCGACCCGGTGAACGCGATCATGCCCGCACTGCTCATCGGGCTGGTCGTCCTGATCGCGCGGGAGCGGCGGGACAGAACGGCACGACTGGTCGCGCTCATCCGCAGGCGCGCGTAGGGCGAGCGGCCTCCGTGCGTGCACCGCCGCAGCCCGGCATCGAACAGCGTCCCGCGGATGCGCCCCGGTGCCGGGCTGCGGCGGCTCGCCGCCACCGCGGTCAGTGGACCGTGCTGAAGCTGCGCCAGGGGAGGGAGGTCGCTGCGTTCACATCGGTGAACGTGGTGGCGAGATACGTCGTCCCCGGGCCCGTGCAGTCCTGTGTCCGGTACAGGATGATGTCGATCAGGGTCCCGTTACGCACTGCTTTGGCCCCGGGGAAGAGCCGGTGGCAGCCCTTCACCAAGGGGCTGTTCAACATGACCACGGCATTCCGCTCGGTGACGTAGGTGACCGGCCCGGCCGCGGTGCGACCGAGGCCGGAACAGCCGGCGACGGTGAGGGTCAGCAGCGCGGTCCCGGCTGCGATGCCGAGACGGCGGCGTCGTTGATCGATCACGGGCATGGGCGCGTCCTCGTCTGTTCGTCCGGCTCGTCCGTACATCAGGTGCTGACGATGGTCACCCTGCCCGCTCCCGGCCACCCCGGCATCCGGTGCAGGGCCTGCCGGGTGATCACCGTGCGGGTCGAGGTTCGCCCGGTGCACTTAATGGGCATAACGTGATAATAGGTGCGCAAATCGGGCGTTTCCGGCTTCAGGGGTCCGTCATGGTCGAAGAACTGGTGGTCGCGATAGCGGCGACGGCGTCCGCGGGTGTGGTCTACGCATTGGCCGCTGCGCGGATCGTGAAACAGTACGAACGGGGCGTCGTGCTGCGGCTCGGCAGGCTGCGCAACGATGTGCGCGGCCCCGGATTCACCATGATCCTTCCCGGCATCGAGCATATGCGGAAGGTCAATATGCAGATCGTGACGATGCCCGTGCCCGCACAGGACGGCATCACGAGGGACAACGTGACGGTGCGGGTGGATGCGGTCATCTACTTCAAGGTGGTCGACGCCGCGAGCGCGGTCGTGGAGGTCGAGGACTACCGGTTCGCGGTGTCGCAGATGGCACAGACATCCCTGCGGTCGATCATCGGCAAGAGTGACCTCGACGACCTGCTGTCCAACCGGGAGAAGCTGAACCAGGGACTGGAGCTCATGATCGACAGCCCTGCGGTGGGCTGGGGCGTCCAGATCGACCGGGTGGAGATCAAGGACGTATCGCTGCCGGAGACGATGAAGCGCTCCATGGCGCGCCAGGCCGAGGCCGACCGCGAGCGGCGCGCGCGGGTCATCAACGCGGACGCGGAGCTGCAGGCATCGAAGAAACTGGCCGAAGCGGCCGGCCAGATGTCCGCCCAGCCGGCCGCGCTGCAGCTGCGACTGCTGCAGACCGTGGTCGCGGTCGCGGCGGAGAAGAACTCCACACTGGTGCTGCCGTTCCCGGTGGAACTGCTCCGCTTCCTGGAGCGGGCGCAGCAGCCCGGACAGCTGCAGCAGCAACCGGAGCCGCAGCCGCAACAGATCCCGCCCGCGGTGCCTGCGGCCGCGCCTCCGCCTGCACCGGCCGCCGCGCCGGTGGCCTCCGGGCCCACGCGGGTCACCCGCCCGAAGCCACTCGCCAGGCACTGACCGGAGCGAATGCCGGCCGAGGACCGGTTGTCAGACCCCCCGCCTAGACTCGCGGAGTCAGTGAGATCAGACGATCGAGCGCGGGACGGGAGGGGTGCGATGACCTCGGCAGGACGTGCGCAACAGGACGCGCAGGACGCGGCCACGGCTCGCTTCCTGCGGTGCGCTGCCGTCTTCCTGCCCGCCTCGCTGCCGCGGGACGGGCGAGTCGCCTTCTGGGACCCGGACGGCGGTCCGCTTCCGGAGGCCGCGCCGGCCGAGGGTTCTGAGATCACCGTCGTGCGACGTCACGGGCAGCAGGGCGAGGTTCGTGTCCGTGCCGTGCCCGCCGTCCTGCTGCCCGTCGCCGACGCCCTGCCCCTGCTGGTCCGGGCCCGGCACCGGCAGTCCGCCCATCCGGCCGCCCGCTGCTGGGGAGCGGCCGCACTCCATGGGCTCAACCTGGTGGCGCGCGGCCGGCTGGTCCCCGGTCTGACGGCCGAGGACCACGACGCCTGGCGGGCCGGTCCGCGCGACGCCGAGGACATCGCTCATCTGCGCGCGATCGCCGCGGCCATGCCGCCCGAGGCACATGCCGTCCCGCTCCCGGACCGCACACCGCTTCAGCTCCCGGACCCCGAGTCGCTGCTCGGTGCGTTCCTCGACGCGGTCGCCGACACCCTGCCCCGGACACCCGCGGCGGCGTACGCGATGGGGGCCCCTTTCGCGGCCTGCGAGGCCCAGCATCTGCCCCGCGCCCGCGACTGGGCCGCCGAGGTCGCTGCCGGTCTGGACGCGGGGGTGCGGGTGTCGCTCCGGCTCGACCTGTCGGCGTACGAACTCTTCGACACCGCCGACACCTACGGCGGCCCCGACGCCGGCGATTCCACCGAAGACGCCGCGGACATCCACCGCGGCGCCGCGCGGCATGCCGCCGCGGCGATCACGCAGGTGCACAGCCTGGCCGACCCGACGTACGTCATCGACGCCGCCGCACTGTGGGACGGCGGTGGCGGAGAACCGTTCGGGCCGCGGGCCAGGATCGACGCCGTGCTCGCACTGCGCCGCGCCGCCCGGGTCTGGGCGCCGCTGGACCGGCTGCTGGACCAGCCGGTCCCCGACGTGCTCGCCCTCACCGAGGACGAGTTGTACGAGCTGCTGAGCGACGCCGGGGCGCGGCTGGCGGCGGCAGGCGTGAGCGTCCACTGGCCGCGCGAACTCGTCCGCTCCCTCACGGCCGCCGCTGTCGTACGGCCCGCGCCCGACTCGGCCACCGACGGCACCTCGTTCTTCGACGCCGAGCAGCTCTTCTCCTTCAACTGGCAGCTGTCGCTGGGCGACGAGCAGCTCACCGAGCGGGAGATGGACATCCTCGCGGAGGCCCACCGCCCGGTGGTGCGCCTGCGGGACCAGTGGGTCGTCGTCGACCCCGCGCTCGTACGCAAGGCACGCAAGCGTGAACTCGGCCTGCTCGACCCGGTGGACGCCCTCGCCGTCGCGCTGACCGGCAGCGCGGAGGTGGACGGCGAACAGGTCGAGGCGGTGCCCGCCGGTGCCCTCGCCGAACTCCGCACCCGCATCCTCGCCGACGACGACGCCATCGAGCCGCCGCCCGGGCTGGAGGCCACGCTCCGCGACTACCAACTGCGCGGCCTGGCCTGGCTCGACCGGATGACATCGCTCGGCCTCGGCGGCTGCCTCGCCGACGACATGGGACTCGGCAAGACCATCACCGTCATCGCCCTGCATCTGCGCCGCGCGCACCCCGCACCCACCCTGGTGATCTGCCCCACCTCCCTCCTGGGCAACTGGCACCGGGAGATCAACCGCTTCGCCCCGGGTGTTCCCGTCCGCCGTTTCCACGGCACCGACCGCACGCTCGACGACCCCGACGACGGCTTCGTCCTCACCACGTACGGAACGATGCGGTCCAGCGCCGCCGAACTCGCCCGGCACAGCTGGGGACTTGTCGTCGCCGACGAGGCGCAGCATGTGAAGAATCCGCACTCGTCCACCGCGAAGGCGCTGCGCACCATCCCGGCCCCGGCCAGGATCGCCCTCACCGGCACCCCCGTGGAGAACAACCTCTCCGAGCTCTGGGCCCTGCTCGACTGGACCACCCCCGGGCTGCTCGGCCCCCTCAAGGCGTTCCGTGCCCGGCACGCTCGGATCGTCGAGAGCACCGGCACCGCGGCAGGACTCGGGAACGAGGAAGCGGTCGAGCGTCTCTCCCGGCTGGTCAGGCCGTTCCTGCTGCGCCGCAAGAAGTCCGATCCGGGCATCGCCCCGGAGCTGCCGCCCAAGACGGAGACCGACCACCCCGTCTTCCTCACCCGCGAACAGGCCACGCTGTACGAGGCGGCGGTACGCGAGACCATGGCGTTCATCGAGGCCTCCGAAGGCATCGCCCGCCGCGGACTGATCATGAAGCTGCTGGCCTCGCTCAAGCAGATCTGCAACCACCCCGCGCAGTACCTGAAGGAGGAGCCGACCCGCCTCGTCGGCCGCTCCGGCAAGCTCGCCCTGCTGGACGAACTCCTCGACACGATCCTCGCCGAGGACGGCTCCGTGCTGATCTTCACCCAGTACGTGACGATGGCCCGGATCCTCTCCGCCCACCTCGCCTCGCGCGCCGTCCCGTCCCAGCTCCTGCACGGCGGTACGCCGGTGGCCGAACGGGAACGGATGGTGGACCGCTTCCAGTCCGGCGAGGTACCCGTCTTCCTGCTCTCCCTCAAGGCGGCGGGCACCGGACTGAACCTCACCCGCGCCGCCCACGTCATCCACTACGACCGCTGGTGGAACCCGGCGGTCGAGGAGCAGGCCACCGACCGCGCGTACCGCATCGGCCAGACCCAGCCCGTTCAGGTGCACCGGCTGATCGCGGAAGGCACCGTCGAGGACCGGATCGGCGACATGCTGGCGGCCAAGCAGGCCCTGGCCGACGCGGTGCTCGGCACCGGAGAGACCGCGCTGACCGAACTCAGTGACCGTGACCTTGCCGATCTCGTCTCGCTCCGGAGGCCGTCATGAGCCCCCGCTCCCGGCCCCCGTCGTATGTCCGCGTCCGCCCGGGCCCCGACGACCTGCGGCGCACCTTCGACGCCGTGCCGCCCCGCACGCACGACGGCGGCGCACCGTTCGCGGACAGTTGGTGGGGCCGGTCCTGGGTGGCGGCGCTGGAGTCCCTGTCGATGGACGAGGGGCGCCTCGCCCGCGGCCGTACGTACGCCGACAGCGGCCATGTCGCCGCGATCACCGTGACTCCCGGCCGCGTCGTCGCCTACGTCCAGGGCAGCCGCCCTCGCCCGTACCGGACCGAACTGCGGCTGCGGACCCTCAGCGACACCGGCTGGGACACCTTCCTCGATGCCGTCGCCGAGCGGCCCGGCCATCTCTCCGCGCTGCTCGCCAAGGAGATGCCGCACGGACTGGTCGACACGGCGGCCGAGGCCGGCGTCGGACTGCTGCCCGCCGCGGACGACCTCGAACCGAGCTGCTCCTGCCCCGACCACGGCTGGCCCTGCAAGCACGTGGCCGCCCTCTGCTATCAGATGGCCCGCCTGCTCGACACCGACCCGTTCGTCCTCCTGCTGCTGCGCGGCCGGGGCGAGCGCGAACTCGTCGAGGAACTGGGACGGCGCAACGCCGCGCACTCCGCCCGGGAACGGCCCGCGGCTGCCGCCACCCCTTCCGTGCCGGCGCGTGACGCGTTCGCCGACCGATTCCTGCCGCCGCTGCCCTCCCCGCTCCCGGAACCCGCGCATCCCGGCCAGCCGCCCTCGTACCCCGAACTGCCCGGCGCCCGCGACCCGCTCGCCCTCGACCACCTCGCCACCGACGCGGCGGCCCGCGCGCTGACGCTCCTCACCACCGGACACGATCCGCTCGCCGGGCTCACCGCCTGGCAGGACGCCGTCCGGCTGGCCGCCGCCCGCCCCACCGCCGGGCTCACCGCCACCACCCGCGCCCTCTACCGCGAGCTCGCCTACGCCACCGGCCGTACCACCACCGACCTGGCCCGCGCCGTCGCCGCCTGGCGCCAGGGCGGTGCCGAAGGGCTGGACGTCCTGGAGACTCCCTGGGACCCCCCGGCCGGTCCCTTCGACCGGGCTCGCCCCGCGCTCGCAGCCACCGACTTCCCCCGCTTCCACCCCTGGCGCAACCGCCTCACCCACCCCGGCGGTACCCTTCAGCTCCGCTTCGGGCACGACGGCCGTTGGTACGGCTACGAATCGGACCGGGACAAGGACGACTGGTGGCCACGCGCGATGCCGGACACCGACCCGGTGGGCGCAGTCATGGCTCTGCTCGGTCGCTGACACCGTGCCGGGACCGCACTCAGCGAGGCAGTACGGCATCGACGGCATCGCGGGCGAAGTCCGGCGGTACCGGTTCGCGGCGGAGCAGCACCCGCATCCAGACCGCCCCCGCGATCAGGTCCATCAGCAGCATCGGGTCGGCGTCCTCCGGGAGTTCACCACGGGCGATGGCGCGGGCGAAGACCGGCTGCTCGCGGGAGAACCGGTCGGCGAAGAAGTCGCGGGTGAGCGCGGCGAGTTCGTCGTCCGGCAGGCCGGTGCCCGCGGTCATGGCGCGGGCGACCGGTTCCGTACGCCCGTCGGTGAGCAGGCCGACGATCTGTTCGGTGAGGGCGATCAGGTCACCGCGGAGACTGCCCGTATCGGGGATGTCGAAGTCGAGGACCCGGGCATGGAGCATGGCCGCCCGCAGCAGTGCTGGTTTCGAGGGCCACCAACGGTAGATCGTCGTCTTGTTGACCCCGGAGTCCTGAGCGACGGCCTCCATGGTGAGACGGGCGTATCCGCGTTCCGCGAGATGGCGCAGTGTGGTGTCGAAGATCGCTTCGGCGGCACGGGGGCCCTTGCCCGGGCGGCGGTTCACGGTCTGATCGGCGGCCATGGGCACTCCAGAGAAAAGCAACGCAACGTTGCGTTGTGTTGTAAGGTGCTGTCATCGTACTGCGACGCTGGGGGCTGGTATGGCGGAGACCGAGGTTTCCAAGGCGGTGACCTGGGGGCTGCTCGCCGCCTGGGTGGCCAACGATCTGGAGGAGCTGGCCACCATGGCCGGCTGGGCGCAGTCCGCCCGGCCGCGGCTCCAGAAGCGATTCCCGAGAGTGCCCGAACGGGTCTGGGCGCGAATGGAGCTCTCGCAGCGGGATGTCAATGTCGCCATCGGCCTCATGGGCACAGTCATGGCGGCAGCGTCGGCGGACGGGGCGCGCACCGGCGGTCGCAGCCCGTTCTTCCGGACCGTACTGGTCGGATTCGGGGTGCACGGCGTCGTGCACATGGCGCAGGCAGTGGCGTACCGCGGCTACACACCGGGGGTCGCCACGGCGCCGACCGTTGTCGTCCCGTACTCGCTGTGGGCCCTGCGGCGGTTGAAGGCGGCCGGTATCGACAGTGGCGGCGCCGGCACGGCGGCTGCGGCGCTGGCGTTCCTCCCGGTGGCCGTCGCGGGAGTGCACGGGCTGGCGCGCCGGATCAATCGACCGCACGGGCGCGGGGCCCGTACGGCCACCTGAGCGGGGTGCGGCGCGGCAGGGTGTCGGGGCGGGGTCAGAAGTCGGCGTTCGCGCGCTCCTCGATCCGGGCCACCGATTCCTGGGCGTACGCCTTCTCGTAGGCGTTCCGGATCCGCTCGATCTGCACGTCGCGCACGCGTGCCTCGGACGCCGGGTAGAGCAGGGTCAGTTCGTAACTGCGTTCACGTTCGATCACCCCGTGGGAATCCCGCCACTGGCCCCGGCCGTCCTGGATGGTCAGCCCGTTCGGGAAGCGCGGCGTGACTTCCTCGTCGATGAACACCAGAAATTGTCTGTCCGTCACATCAGGTCCGCCGTCGGGGCGTTCGGTGCCGAAGAACAACCGGGTCTCGATGTACGCCTTCCCGCGCGTTGCGCCGACCGATGTCGACGCCTGCGGGACGGATGGGGCGCCGTTGCCGAGTGTGGCGTAAGCGACGGGTGTGCCCACGGCCAGTACGGCCAGGGCCACGGCGGCCGCGGTGAGTCCAGAGTGCTGCTTCGGGCCGGTGAGGCCCTTCGTACTGGTGAAGTGAGGGAAGCGAGGCACGGCGGTGTCCTCCGTTCGGAGCCTGTGAAGGCGGAGCCTGTGTAGCCGGTGTCTGCGTGGGCCTGCGACGCGGATGCGCGCGGCCCACTGTGGCAAGCGGCCCCCGCCGGACAGCGGCAGGACATGGGCATCCGCCGGAAACCACCCGTACGGATCGGCCTGCGGGCCTGCCGAATTCCCGGTGAGCCCCGTGGCCCGGGCCGTCAGACTCATCCACATGACTGGGGAGATCAGACGGATCGATCCGGACCAGCTGCACCCCACACCCGGCTGTCACCACATCACTGTGGTGGAGGCGGGCCGGACCGCGTACCTGGCCGGGCAGTGTCCGCTCGACCGTTCCGGCGTGCTGGTGGGACCGGGCGACCTCGACGCCCAGATCGATCAGATGGCGGCCAATGCGCTCGTCGCCCTGGCGGCCGTGGGCGCCGAGCCCTCCTGGGTCGTCAGGTCGGTCATCTACGTGGTCAGCGACGACGTCACGGACCTTGGAGCCACCTGGCGCCGGCTCACCGGCTCGGTCATCGGGACCGCGTTCACCACCGCGAGCATGCTGCTCGGCGTCGCGCGGCTCGGTTTCCCCGGACAGCTGATCGAGGTCGACCTCACCGCGGCACTGCCCGGCTGAATTCCGCTGCGCCCCGTGGCTCGGGCGTCTGCTGCGGCGGCGTCCGGCGCACGTCGTGACGACTCGTCCAGCGGGTCTTTCTTTGGCTGGCTACGCCCCCCGGGCCTGCTTCCGTCCGTGGCCCCGGTCGAGCGCTGTTGGCGAGCGATACCCCGCGCCCGGCGAAGAACCGCTCGAAGTCGGTCAGGGGCAGTTCCGCGGCCCGCGTCGTGGCCGTCGTGCCCGACGGGTTGTGGAAATGGACTCCCCTGCCGTCCGGCGTGCGGGATGTCAGCAGCACCAGATGGCCGCCCCGCCCCGGAGCGGGCTGCTCCGGATGCCGGATCGCGTAGTGCACCGACGCCATCACCGTCCACCCCTCGTCCAGCAGGGCCACGATCCCGTCCGTCGACAAGTGGCGGTGGACGGTGGCATCGAGGCCGTGCACTTCCCGCACGTACTGTGCGAAGGGCGCGTAGACCAGGCCCCGGATCGCCCCCTCGGCATCCTCCGTGTACGCGCCGTACGCGAGCGCTCCGTCACGCAGGGCGAACAGCGGCGGGGCGCCGGCACCGAGCGCCATGCGCAGACAGGTCACACCGCACAGGTGACCTGCCCAGCGCGCGTACTCGGCGGGCGATTGCGCCCCCGAGTCCGCCCAGCCCGGGTCGGCGGCCGGATCGAATCCGCCCTCGACGATCGGGCCCACGAGTTCGGGCGAGGCGAACTGCGTATGGACGGCGAACCGGCAGGCGGGGCAGGTCACTGGCGGTATCCGTTCAGGAAGCGGCCGATGCGGCTGATCGCCGCGTCGAGATCGTCGGCGTACGGGAGGGTCAGGATCCGGAAGTGGTCGGGACGCGGCCAGTTGAAGCCCGTGCCCTGAACCACCTGGATCTTCTCCCGCAGCAGCAGGTCGAGAACGAACTTCTCGTCGTCGACGATCGCATGCACCTTCGGGTCGATGCGCGGGAACGCGTACAGCGCTCCCTTCGGCTTCACGCACGACACTCCGGGGATCTCGTTGAGCTTCTCCCAGGCCCGGTTGCGCTGCTCGTACAGCGTCTCAGATTGGCTTGGGTTTCCTGGGTGATCCTGGTGTTGCGGGATCGCCCGGGAGATGACTCGGTTGTCCCCGGGTGGGGGTGGTGTGGGCGTGGCGGTGGAAGCCTGCCCCGAGTCGTGCCCCGTCCGGCTGGTGCCGGGCGGGGGTGCCGATCGTGGTCGGTTCCTGCTGCCGTCGTCGCCGCTGGGTGCGGTGGGTCGGGTGCGTGGGGTGCCGCCCCGCCGGACGCTTTCCTCCCGGTGTGGACGCGGGTGGGGCGGGGGCCTGGTGCCGCTTCCCGGGCACCGGGCGTCTTCTCAGGGTGGGACCGCTCTTGGTGCGGTCCGCCCTCTGGTACTGGACCGGACGGTCCAGAGCCGCGACCACGCTGCGCACCACGAGGGTGCTACTGGTGCGGTCGGGGCTGGTCTTGGTCTGGTGGGACAGGCCGCGGGCGCCGATCCGCTGCCAGGCGGCGTTGTCCCGTCCCGTGCCGTACCCGCACGCGGGGTTCGGGCAGGTGGCCCACGCCCACCCCGATGTGCGGTCGTCGGGCGCCTTGTGGTGGCGGAACGCGGTCAGGCAGCGCGGGCAGTACTTGGAGGTGCCCCGGGGCGGGACGATCACCACGGCGATCCTGGAGGCTGCGGCCTGGTGGCGGGTGTGGGTGACGATCTGGCCGCGGACTGTCTGGGAGAGCCGGAGGTTGAGGGTGCGGCCCTTGCCGCGGGCCTCCATGTCCCGCAGGTCCTCCAGGTAGATCACCGTCGCCCCGGCCGCCACGGCGTGATCGACCATGAACCGGGCTGCAGCCCGGGCCAGGCCCGCGTTCAGCCGGGACCGCCGACTGGCCACCCGTACGCGTTCCTGTTCCAGGACGGCGAGCTTCGCCACCACCCACGGGTCCGGGCGGAGCCCGCGGGCGCGGCGGGAGTTGACAAGGGTCTGGAGGCGGTCGATGCGTGCGCTGATCCGCTCCCCGTTAAGGCGGAGCCGGTCGGCCTTGGCGAGGGCGCCGTTCACCCGCAGGAACAGGGGCTGTCCGTCCGTCAGGGCGCGGGGCTGGGGTTCGTCGGTGAGGCGGAGGGTGCCGCCGGTCAGCAGGGTGTTCAGGCCCCAGTCGAACGCGACCGCCACGCGATGCCCCGTCCTCGCGGGCTTCGGCACACTGACCGCGTACGGGACGTCGAGCAGGAGGCGGCTCTCGCGGACGCGGAGGGTGGGTGCGCACAGTGCGGCGTGGGCGGGTATGTGGTCGGGCAGCCGGAACCGGACGTGTACCTCGTGCCAGTCCTTACGGGAGGCCGGGTTGGGCCGGACGGGCAGTTTCACCGTCAACGCCGCGTACCGATGCGGGTCTTCGGGGCAGCGGGTCAGGGTGGCGAGCTGCCGGTCCACCGCCGCGAGTACCACCTGCCCACCCACCCCGGGCGTCGGCTCCAGTTCCGTCACCCCGGCCGGGAACCGGCCACGCACACGGCGGAAGTCCGCGATCTGTTTCGTGCGGGCCCGCAGTACAGACGCCACGGCCCCGCTTCCGCCGTCGGGCAGCGCGGCTCGCAACGCCTCCCACTCCGCTTCGGTCCGCCGCACGGGGTCGGCGGGCCAGGTGACCAGGACCGCGTCCACGACCTGGGCCCGCCACCAGGCCGAGCGCAGCACCCGCCCCGCCTGCTCTTCCGCGATCCGCCCCACCCGATCGGGGACGTACACACCCGCAGGCGTCTTTGTCCGCCAGCCCAGACGTCGTAGCGCCATCCACGCCTGCGACGGCAACGACACCCCGGCCGCGTCCACCCCGGACGCCAACCGGGCCAGATCCGGCCCGCTCCAGTGCCCCCGCACCACACCCGACGCCAAGCCCTCCACCAGCGAGGCCAGCCATCGCACCCGCTCCACCAACTCCGTCTCCGGCAACGCCTGTCCGGTCACGGTGTCGACACCCCGGAACGCGCGGGCACACGCGGCAGCGACCTGCTGCACCTCACCCTCACCCAGCATGATCCTCCGCCGCACACCCCTCACCCCCTCCAGCGTTCCAGCCCGACGACCACATCAACGAGCGAACCAGCATCCGAGTTACGCACGCACACACGACTGCGGTGCGGGCGCACTGGTTCGCGCTGCCGCTGCTGCGCGCGCTGGACGGGTTGACCCACGCGGGAGTCGTCGAAGTCCGCCTCGATGAGGGGGAGTTCCACGTGCGCGTGGGCGGATCGAGTGGACCGGCCGACGGTACGGGGGTGTACGGGGACGGGCCGGCCGCTCACGCGGACGCCCGGATCGTGCTCGACGACGAGGTCTGTCTCGCGCTCGGGCGAGGTGAATTCACGCTCGCCGAGGCCGTGAAGGACGGACGCATCGAGGTCACGGGCGAGGGGGCGCTGGCCGCTGAGCTGCGCGGCGCGTGACCATCACGAGGGCCATCGCGGCGACCTTGGTGAGGACCTTCGTGGCGGCCTTCTCGAAGACCGCTGCGTCCGGGTGATTCCGAGGATCAACTCCCGGGTAGCGTCGGGTTATTTGGGATGTCCGGGGCACCGAGGCGGAGGGAATTCGCGTGAGGATCGGCAGACGGCAGGGGCAGCAGGAACAGCTGGAATGGCAGGAACAGCAAGGGCCGCAGGGGCGAGTGGGTAAGGCTCTGGTCATCGGCGGCTGTGTGGCGGCGCTCGGCCTCGTGCCGTCGGCGGCACTCGCCACCCCCGGGAGCGGGGTGAGCGGCACGGTTGTCGCGAAGGGCACATCGGTCGGCAAACTGAAGGTGAAGACGCCGAAGGGCCGTACGGACGTGACCTTCCGGACGATCACCCTGGAGCCGGGAGGCTCCACCGGCTGGCACACCCACAGCGGCCAGCTGATCGCCGTCGTCAAGTCGGGGACGCTGACGCGCACACTGGACGACTGCTCGGTCGAAGTGACGCCTGCGGGTACCTCCTTCATCGAACCGTCCGGGGCCAAGCACCGCCACATCGGACGGAATCTGGGCACCGAGCCGGTCGTGCTCTGGGTGACCTATCTGCTGCCCGAGGGAAGCGCGCTCTCCGACGACGCCGAAGCGGTGGACTGCGGCGCGCAGAAGTGACGTAGCGCGTGACGCCCGCCCGCGACGACGCCGGCCCGGCGAGCACTGGCGGTCTCCTCCCGGCGCGCCGTGCGGCCCTCGCGCAGCACTTGGTGCGGGCGCTCGGCGCAGGGTGCCCCGGCTCCCGCTCCGGACCAGAGGGAAGGCATGCCGCCCCCGCCCGGCGATGACGAGGTAACCCGCTGGCGGGACGGCCGACGCCGACGCGCCGACGCCGGGGCGATGATGGTCGGGTGCGATTCGAAGCGATCACCTGGGAACGGCTGGCCGAAACCGTTGCCGCGTACGCCGACGGGCTGAAGCCGTCTGACGGTGGACCGTGGCTCAAGATCGGCATCGACGGCGCTCCGGCCGCCCGCACCGGGGAGCCCGCCGAGCGTGTCGCGCAGGAGCTGAGGATCCGCGGCCGTGCCGTGCTCGTCGTGTCCACCGCGGGGTTCCTGCGCCCCGCGAGCCTGCGCTACGAGTACGGCAAGCGGGACCCCGACTCGTACGTCGACAGCTGGTTCGACACGGGAGCTCTCTGGCGTGAGGTCTTCGGGCCGCTGGAGCTGGGCGGCAGCGGGCGGGTGCTGCCGGACCTGTGGGACCCGGTGACGGACCGGGCCACCCGCAGCCCGTATCAACACCTTCCTGAGGGCGGCGTGCTGGTGATGCACGGGCCGTTGCTGCTCGGGCACTGGTTCCCGTTCGACCTGAGTCTCCATCTGCGGCTCTCGCCGGGTGCGCTGCGGCGGCGCACCGAGGAGAGCGAGCGGTGGACTCTGCCCGCTTTCGCGCGGTACGAGGAGGAGGTGGAGCCCACTGGGCGTGCGGACGCGGTCGTCCGGGCCGACGATCCGCTCCACCCCGCCTGGACCGGGTTGCCCAGGGGCGGGTAGATCACCCACCGGGCCGGCCGCCGACCGTTGCGACCGCCTCGGCCCCCGACCGGCAGCCCGCCGCCGCGGCCGTGGCCTCGTCCGCCCCCGCCAGCCGCGCCGCGAGGAACCCTCCGGTGAACGCGTCGCCCGCCCCGGTGGAGTCCACCGCTGCGCGCACCGGAACGGCCGGAACGTGTCCGGTCACCGTGCCACCCGCGGCGAGCAGGGCGCCCTCCTCGCCCAGGGTGACGACGACCTGAGGGAACATCAGGCTCAACTTGGCGGCGGCGTCAGCCGGTTCGGGGAGTCCGGTGAGCAGCCGGGCCTCGTCCGCGTTCGGCAGCAGCAGCTCCGCTCCCTCCACGGCCGTCAGGAAGGTGTCGGCGCCGAGTTCGGCGAGGAAGCCCGCGGAGGCTGGATCCACGCTCGCCGGGATGTGCCGCCGCCGGGCCTCCCGCAGGGCGAGCAGGGCCGTCGCGCGGCTCGTCGCGGCGAAGAGGAGATAGCCGGAGAGATGCAGATGTGCGATGCCGTCGAGCAGCGACGGCGACCAGTCGGCGGGGGAGAGGCGCAGCACGGCGCCGCTGTCGGTGAGGAAGGTACGTTCGGTCGCGGAGTCGACGAGTGCGACGACCGTGGCGGTCGGCGCCCCGTCGTCCACCACCAGCAGAGGACGCACCCCCGCCCGCCGCAGCGCATCCTCGTGCCAGGCCGCGGAGTCCGCGCCCACCCGCGCCACCAGTCGTACGTTCCGGCAGCCCGAACGCGCCGCCCAGCAGGCGGCATTGGCGCCGGCCCCGCCCGGCAGCGTGCTGATCCGGGCCACCGTGTCCGTGCCATGGACGAGTGGCGAGACATGCCGGGCCACCACATCCGTGACCACGTCCCCGACGACGAGAAGGCCGCCGCCGGTCACTGGGATCCTGCCGGGTCCCGCTCCAGCGGTCCCTCGTGGATCGTGGCCCAGGCGACGGCGATCCGCGCCGCAAGCGATACGTTTCCGCGCACCGCCGCCACGTTGGCCTCCAGCGACGCCCCTTCGGTCTGCCGCATCAGATGGCCGAGCAGGAAGGGCGTGACGGCCTGGCCCACGATGCCGTGCTCCCGGCACGCGTCCAGCGCCTCCGCCAGTACGCGGTCATGCAGCGCGGGATCCAGCTGGTCCTTCTGCGGTACGGGGTTGGCGACGATCAGCGCCGCGGGGGGACCGCCGAGCGTGTCCCCGGCCCGCATCACTTCCGCGACCTCCTCGGGCGTGCGCACCGTCCAGTCCACCGGCTCCCCCGAGCTGCTGAGATAGAAGCCGGGGAAGTGCTCCGTGCGGTAGCCGAGCACTCCGACCCCGAGTGTCTCCAGGCGCTGCAGCGTCGCGGGGACGTCCAGGATCGACTTCACGCCCGCGCACACCACGGTGATGTCGGTCCGTGCGAGCAGCCGGAGATCCGCGGACTCGTCCTGGGTCTCGGCCCACCCCCGGTGCACACCGCCGAGGCCGCCCGTTGCGAAGACGCGCAGCCCCGCGCGGGCCGCGAGGAACGCCGTCGCGGACACGGTCGTCGCCCCGCTCGCTCCCGTCGCCAGCGCCGGCGCGAGGTCCCGGTGCCCTAGCTTCCGCATCGTCGGATCTCCGGCGACCCGCTCCAACTCGGACGCGTCCAGGCCGACATGGGCCCTGCCGTCCAGTACGGCGATGGTCGCGGGGACGGCCCCCGCGGACCGTACGAGCTCTTCCAGCTCTTCCGCGACCCGTAGATTCCGGGGTCGCGGCAGACCGTGCGCGATGATCGTCGACTCCAGTGCCACGACGGGGCGGTGCGCGGCGAGAGCTTTCCGTACCTCGGTGGAGAGGGTCGGTTCGTACGGGTGGGGGCGCTGCGGCGTGTTGGGTGACATGTCCACATCCCTGTCGCGGGCGGTCCGGCCTCAAACGTGTCCCGGGAGCCGAACAGCCGCCGACTGTGGGCTCTTCCCTTCCGCGACGCGTCGCCCGACGCCGTCGTCCGCGCCACGAGCACCACACCGACGCCATCGCGGCAACCGGACCGCGCACCCGCACGAGAACGACGGGCCGGGCTTCCTCCAGCCGGTCCTGGTGGCACGATGTCCCGACGCGGTCGCTAGGGTGACCGACCATGACCACAATTGATCAAATTCCCGCTTCCTTCGCTGTGCACATCCCGGACGCCGACCTCGAACCGGAACCGCTCGACCCCGCTCAGATCGTCTCGGGCGAGCCCGTGGTGACCGGCAAGGTGCTCTGGGAGTCGCCGGACGGCAAGCAGTTGCGGGGCATCTGGCAGATCACGCCGGGCGTGGTCACCGACACCGAGGCCAACGAGCTGTTCGTGGTCGTCAGCGGGCGCGCGACCGTCGTGGTCGAGGACGGCGAGACGCTGGAGATCGGCCCGGGTGACGCCTGCGTCCTGCGCGAGGGCGACCGTACGACGTGGACCGTGCATGAGACGCTGCGCAAGGCGTACCACATCAGCCTCTGAGTACCCGGCGCCTGCCCGGCGGGCGCTTGCGGTCCGGCGCCGCTCCCGGTTCGCGCGGTCCGGTCACGTTCCGGTCCCGCGGCCCGGTCAGGTGGTGGCGGGCCGGGACAGCGCCCGGCGCAGCGCCAGTGCCGCTATCGGCAGCAGCAGGCAGGCGCCGGCCGCGTTCAGCCAGCCGTAACCCGCCTGGGAGACGACCACCCCGGCGACCGCACCGCCGATGCCCGCCGCCGCGTTCATGGTCAGGTCCGACAGGCCCTGCACGGCGGCGCGGGCGGGCTGCGGCACGGAGTCGGTGAGGAGCGCCGAACCGGCCACCAGGCCCGCCGACCAGCCGAGCCCGAGCACGAACAGACCGGCGGCCGTCTGGCCATGACTGGGACCGGCGGTGCCGGCCAGTAGCGCGGCGCAGGACAGCAGCCCGACGGCCAGACCGATCACGGCGAGCCGTCCGAAGCGGTCGGAGAGCCAGCCCATCACCGGTGAGAACGCGTACATGCCCGCGATGTGGCCGCTGATGACCAGGCCGATCAGCTGCAGGTCCGCGCCGTGGTGGCCCAGATCGACCGGGGTCATCACCATGATCGACACCATCGCTGTGTGCGATCCGGCCACCGTCACCAGCGCCAGCCGGGCCATCGGCGAGGCCCGCACCGCCGCGATGCCCGACCGCAGCGAACGGCCGCCCTCGGACGGGCTGTCCTGCGGGGCCAGCGCACGCGCGGTGAGCAGCGGATCGGGCCGTAGCAGCACCGCGACCACCACCGCGGCGATCAGGAAGATCCCGGCAGCCCAGAGGAACGGTCCGGCCGTCTCGGGTATGGGCGTGGACCGGAAGACCCGGCCCGCCGGAGCCGCAATGTTGGGGCCGAGGACCGAACCGATCGTGGTGGCCCAGATGACGGTGGAGATCGCCCGACCGCGACGGTCCGGCTCGGCCAGGTCGGCGGCGGCGAACCGCGCCTGCAGATTGGCCGACGAACCGGCACCGAACCCGGCCATGCCGAGCAGCAGCAACGGGAAGCTGCCCACGACGGAGGCCACGACCACCAGCCCCGCGCCCAGCGCGCCGATCAGATACGCGAGAACGAGGCCGGGGCGTCGGCCCCGCGAGGTCATCAGTGCGGCCAGCGGCAACGACAGCAGCGCCGTGCCGGTCACCGACGCGGTCGGCGCGAGACCGGACAGCGCCTCGGAGCCGCTCACCTGTGTTGCCAGCACGGGGGCCAGGGCGATACCGATGGGCACACCGAGGCCGCCGAGGATCTGAGAGGCGATCAGCACCGCGGACGTCCTGCGCCGAAGAGCGGGCAGCTCTGCTGCGGTGACGGGTGCGGCCGCTGTGGGCCCGCCTGGTTCTCCGGGTCCGGTGGGTTCGTTGGGTGAGTCAGGTGCATCGAGGGTGTTGGTCACTGACGGAGTGTGCCAGCTCGCCCGTGGGTACGAAAATGGGTTCCATGCCGGACGGGGCACACGGGGTCAGAACAGCGGCTGTGGCAGAACCCCTTCCAGCGCCAGCAGTTGCCGCTTGGTCTCCAGACCGCCGCCGAACCCGCCGAGTCCGCCGTCGCTTTCCACCACCCGGTGGCAGGGCACCACCACGGGCAGCGGGTTGGACCCCATGGCCGCCCCGACCGCCTGCGCCGCGCCCGGCTGCCCAGCCCGCTCGGCGAGGTCCCCGTACCCGACGACTGTTCCGTACGGCACACCCGTCGCCAGCTCGCGGAGCACCTGGCGGTTGAAACCCGTGGTCAGCGACCAGTCCAGGTCGAGCGAGAACTTCCGCAACGAGCCGGCGAAGTACTCCGCGAGCTGGCGTATCGGCTCGGCGAGGCGCCCGGAACCGGGCGCCTCCACCGGCTCCGTCCCGAGACGCGTGCGCAACTGCCCGACTGCCCTGTCCCGCACGGCGGGCCCGGCGTGGAAGACCACGCTCACCAGCCCCGCGTCGGTCGCGGCAAGCAGCAGCGGCCCGATGTCGCTCCCGACGACGGCCCACTCGACCTTGCCGCCGGCATCGCCTCCGCCGGCACCCCCGTTGCTGTTCATGGAGTCCACCGTACGGCCGGCCACTGACAACGGGGGGCGGGATGCTCCCTCCGGTCGTCAGCCGGTCGCCTTGCGCACCACATCAGGGGTGTTGGTGATGATCCCGTCCACGCCGAGGCGGTCCACCTTCGCGGCGGTCGCCGCATTGTTGACCGTCCAGGTGTTGATCCTGAGCTTCTTGCCGTGCACGCCCTTCAGCGTGTGCACAGCGGCGACGTAGTCGGCGCCGATCGACGTGTACGACGGGTTGATCTGGTCGGTGAACGCCGCGTACGACGTCAGATCGGCGATCGCAGGGGTGCCGAGGAAGGCGGTGGTGACGTCCGGACGCTGCTGATGGATCTTCTTCAGACTGCCTGCGGCGAAGCTCTGGATCACGAGTCGGCTCCTGACGTGATCGCGGTCGAGCCACCCCGCCCGGCGCAGTACCCGCAGGGTCTCCTTCTCGATGCCCGGATAGAGCTCCGGGCTCTTGATCTCCAGCAGCAGCTTCTGCCGGTTGCGCCCGATCCGGTCCAGGTACTGCGTGAGCGTGGGGACCCGGGTCCCGGTGTACCGCGCACCGAACCAGCTGCCCGCGTCGAGCCGGGCGATCTCCGCGGCCGTGAAGTCCTTGACCGCCCACGGCGCACGGTCCGGGAAGACGTCCTCGACGTCGGTGGTCCGCTTCAGATCGGTGTCGTGGATGACGACCGGCACTCCGTCCCTGGTGAGCTGGACGTCGTTCTCCACCCAGTCGAAGCCGAGGCGGTCGGCCCTGTCGACGGCGGCCAGGGTGTTCTCCGGCGCGTACGCCGAGGCGCCGCGGTGGGCGAAGACGACCGGGGCCGCGGCAGGCGCCCCGGTGGCCCGCGCACCGACCGTCCGGATGCTGGTCACTGTCTCCGTTCCCGTGGCCGAGCCGGTGTCCGTGGCCGGTGAACGGAGGGTGGGAAACAGCAGCGCGCCGACGCCCAGCAGGGCGGCGGCAGTGAGGAAGACGGTTGCGGTACGTGCGTGCACGTGTACTCCTTGCGGCAGAGTGACGGACGGGCCCAGCGTGGCAGCCGCCACCGGACGAGGGGCGGGCGAAGGGTGGCCATCACGTGAACGCGGCAGGCAGGACGGAGTCACGGGCCGGTTTCCGGGCCGATAAAATGCAGCACTTCTGTCTGTTTGCCGGGACGTGCGCCTTAGGGTCACCCCGAACCCGGGCCTCCTCGAAGGGCGTACGAGCATGCAGGGCACAATCGACGGTTTCAGCTATGGAGTGGTGACGCCCATTGCGGCGTTCCTCATGGCGTGCCTCGGGGCGGCCCTCGGGCTGCGCTGTACGACGCGGTCGCTGCGCACCGAGCGTTCCTTCAAGGCCGGCTGGCTCGCCCTCGGGGCCACTTCAATCGGCTCCGGCATATGGACGATGCACTTTATCGCGATGATGGGCTTCAGCGTCGAGGACACCACGATCGGCTACGACACCCCGATCACGTTCGCCAGCCTGGCCATCGCGATCGTCATGGTCGGTATCGGCATCTTCATCGTCGGCTACCGCGGCGCCACCCCCATGGCCCTGGTCACCGGCGGCACCATCACCGGACTCGGCGTGGCCACCATGCACTATCTCGGCATGGCCGGCATGTGCCTCCAGGGAACGCTCGAGTACGACACGCTCACCGTTTCGCTCTCCGTCGTGATCGCCGTGATCGCCTCCACGACCGCACTGTGGTCGGCCGTCTCCATCCACGGCTTCCTGCCCAGCCTCGGCGCCAGCGTGGTGATGGGCGTGGCCGTGAGCGGGATGCACTACACGGGCATGGCCGCGCTCAGCGTCCATCTGCACCCCGCGGCCGTCGCGGATTCCGTGACCGGCAGCGGGCCGATCCCGGCTCTGATCCCGCTGATGATCGGCCCGGCCTGCTTCCTCCTGCTTGCCGCGGTGGTCGTCATATTCGATCCCCTGGTGGTGATGGGTTCCCCGGACTGGGACGACCCCCGGAACGGATTCGGTGCCGGCCGGCCCCCCGGCATCCCCGCTCAGCGCCAGGTCCCGCGCTTCGGTACCCACGCCGACCCGGCGTCGTTCCAGTCGCAGCACCGGGACTCCCCGCCGCCCCCGGACTGGTGACCGGGCCCGGTTGTCAGTGGGGGGTCGTACCGTGGTTGCATGCGGCCCGTTTCGAAGATCGAACGTTCGGTGGCGCCTTTCGAGGTCGTCAGTCCCTACCAGCCCAGCGGTGACCAGCCCACTGCCATCGCCGACCTGGAGCGGCGTATCCGGGCAGGTGAGAAGGATGTCGTGCTGCTCGGCGCGACCGGCACCGGTAAGTCGGCGACCACCGCCTGGATGATCGAGAAGTTGCAGCGCCCCACCCTGGTGATGGCGCCGAACAAGACCCTCGCCGCCCAGCTGGCCAACGAGTTCCGCGAGCTGCTCCCCAACAACGCCGTCGAGTACTTCGTCTCGTACTACGACTACTACCAGCCCGAGGCGTACATCCCGCAGTCGGACACCTACATCGAGAAGGACTCGTCGATCAACGACGAGGTCGAGCGACTGCGCCACTCCGCCACGAACTCGCTGCTCACCCGCCGCGACGTCGTCGTGGTCGCCTCGGTCTCCTGCATCTACGGCCTCGGTACGCCGCAGGAGTACGTGGACCGCATGGTCCCGCTCACGGTGGGGGAGGAGATCGACCGCGACCAGCTGCTGCGCCGCTTCGTCGAGATCCAGTACACGCGCAACGACGTCGCGTTCACCCGTGGCACCTTCCGGGTGCGCGGCGACACCATCGAGATCTTCCCGGTCTACGAGGAGCTCGCCGTCCGCATCGAGATGTTCGGCGACGAGATCGAGGCGCTGTCCACCCTCCATCCGCTCACCGGCGAGGTGATCAGCGAGGACCGCGAGCTCTACGTCTTCCCCGCCAGCCACTACGTGGCGGGCCCGGAGCGCATGGAGAAGGCGGTCAACGGCATCGAGCAGGAGCTGCAGGAGCGCCTCGACGAGCTGGAGAAGCAGGGCAAGCTGCTGGAGGCCCAGCGGCTGCGGATGCGCACCACGTACGACATCGAGATGATGCGCCAGATCGGCACCTGCTCGGGCATCGAGAACTACTCGATGCACATGGACGGCCGCGAGCCCGGCACCGCCCCCAACACCCTCCTCGACTACTTCCCCGAGGACTTCCTGCTCGTCATCGACGAGTCGCATGTCACCGTGCCGCAGATCGGCGCGATGTACGAGGGCGACGCCTCCCGCAAGCGCAGCCTCGTCGACCACGGCTTCCGGCTGCCGTCCGCCCTCGACAACCGCCCCCTGAGGTGGGAGGAGTTCACGGAGCGGATCGGTCAGACCGTCTATCTCTCCGCCACCCCGGGCAAGTACGAGCTGTCCCGCGGCGACGGGTTCGTGGAGCAGATCATCCGCCCCACCGGCCTCGTCGACCCGGAGGTCGTCGTCAAGCCCACCGAGGGACAGATCGACGACCTGGTGCACGAGATCCGCAAGCGCACCGAGAAGGACGAGCGGGTCCTGGTCACCACCCTCACCAAGAAAATGGCCGAGGACCTCACGGACTACTTCCTGGAGCTGGGCATCCAGGTCCGTTATCTCCACAGCGACGTCGACACGCTCCGCCGCGTCGAACTGCTCCGCGAACTGCGGTCCGGGGAATACGACGTCCTGGTCGGCATCAACCTGCTCCGCGAGGGTCTCGACCTGCCCGAGGTGTCCCTGGTGGCCATCCTCGACGCCGACAAGGAGGGCTTCCTGCGCTCCGGGACATCCCTCATCCAGACCATCGGCCGCGCGGCCCGCAATGTGTCCGGCCAGGTCCATATGTACGCGGACAAGATCACCCCGGCGATGGAGAAGGCCATCGACGAGACCAACCGGCGCCGGGAGAAGCAGATCGCGTACAACACCGAGCGCGGGATCGATCCGCAGCCGCTGCGAAAGAAGATCAACGACATCGTCGCGACGATCACCCGCGAGGAGATCGACACCGAGGAGCTGCTCGGCACCGGCTACCGCCAGGGGAAGGCCGCCAAGGCGCCCGTTCCCGCGCTCAGCGGCAAGGCGGGCAAGGCGGGAAAGGCGGCCGGAGCCAAGAAGGCCGGCGCGGTGGTCACGGACCGGCCCGCGGCCGAGCTCGCCGGGATCATCGAGGAGATGACCGACCGGATGCGGGCAGCCGCCGCGGACCTGCAGTTCGAGGTGGCCGCCCGACTGCGCGACGAAGTGGGCGAGTTGAAGAAGGAGCTGCGCCAGATGCGGGAGGCGGGCCTCGCCTGACCTATCGCAGCCGGTGTGTTGCAAGACCGACACAAAAACGCCCGGAAGCTGCTGCGTCTTCGGCGTGACTGCGTAGTGTGCTGGACAGCCGCACGGACGGGTGCGGGGGGAGCGGAGAGGGGACAGCGCGTGACGGTCAACATGACCAAGGGTCAGGCCATCAGCCTGCAGAAGAGCGACGGGGGGACCCTGACCGCGGTACGGATGGGGCTCGGCTGGCAGGCGGCGCCACGCCGCGGTCTGTTCGGGTCGCGCACACGGGAGATCGACCTGGACGCCTCGGCCGTGCTGTTCGCCGACAAGCAGCCGGTCGACGTGGTCTTCTTCCGTCACCTCGTCAGCGACGACGGCTCGGTGAAGCACACCGGCGACAACCTGGTCGGCGGCGCCGGTTCCGGTGGCGACGACGAGGCGATCCTCGTCGACCTGCAGCGGGTGCCGGTCCACATCGACCAGATCGTCTTCACGGTGAACTCCTTCACCGGCCAGACGTTCCAGGAGGTGCAGAACGCCTTCTGCCGCATCGTTGACGAGACCAACGGCCAGGAACTCGCCCGCTACACGCTGGACGGCGGCGGCCAGTACACCGCCCAGATCATGGCCAAGGTGCACCGCGTGGGCGCCGGATGGCAGATGACCGCCCTCGGCAACCCGGCCAACGGCCGCACCTTCCAGGACCTGATGCCGGCGATCCTGCCGCACCTGTAGGCACAGCCGGACCGCTCGGGTCCGTATCGGCAGGGGCAGCTCCCGGAGGCGACGCCGCCGGGAGCTGCCCCTGCATGGCACCGCACCACGGCATCACGCCGGCAGACAGCGCACCGCGCCACGCAGCATCAACTCGTCGAGGGGACAGGGCAATGACGGCCGAGCTGGTCCGGGGGCAGAACCACACCTTGCCCCAGACCCGTCTGGAGATCCGGGTATCGGCCGGTACGCCTGTCGTGGCCGGTGCCACGCTCGGCGACGAGCAGGGCACGGTGCACGGCGTCGAGTGGATCGCCCACCCGGGCTCGCCCCAGCTGCCCGGACTCGAAGTGTCCAAGCAGGCCGCGGCCGGGCACCGGCTCGCCGTCGACCTCGACGCCCTGCCCGCCTCGGTGCACCGCGTCACCGTGCTGCTGGCGTTGCCCATGGGCGTCGGCGGCCCGGTCAGGTTCGGCGCGGTCGCCGCCCCCTTCGTCGCTGTCACGGGCCTCGAAGGCACCGAGATCGCCACCTTCACCCTCACCGGCCTCGACAGCGAGTCCGCGGTCGCCGCCCTGGAGCTCTACCGCCGCCAGGGCGCCTGGAAGGTCCGCGCGGTCGGCCAGGGCTATGCGGGCGGTCTCGCCGCGATGCTCGCCGACCAGGGGGTGTCCGGTGCGCAGGAGCTGGCCCGGTCGGTCCATGAGGCGGTCGCCCGGGGCATGGCCCGCTCGGTGGCGCCGCCCCCGCCCCGCACCCCGGAAGGCGACCGGGTCCGCCACGCCGGCACGGCCTCCGGCCAGCAGGCGCCCGCGACATCTCCCGCCGCACCGATCGGCGACCCGGCCCCGGCAGACACCCCGCTGCCCGACCCCGCACAGCCCCGGCCGGCAGGCGGGGCGGTCCCCACCGCGGGGCCCGCCCCGCGTCCCGCCACCAGCGGCCCCATCAACTACGCGCACCCGCGCCGCCAGTCCGCGGCGCCCCCGCCGCCCCCGCCCACCGCACCGCCCGCCGAACCCGGCCGGCCCGCTCAGCCCGTTGCCGGGGACGCGACCGGCTGGTCCATGGAGGAGCGCCTCTACAACCAGGTCTGGGGCATGTTCGAGGACCTGGCCCGCACCACCGCCGCGTACCGCAGCGCCGTCGACTTCGCTGAGTCCCGCATGGAACAGGAGCTGGACCGGGCCCTGTCCGACCCGCGCAACCGGATCGGAGGTGCGGGCGGCCGGGCCCGCGAGGAGGCCCGCGCCAGGCGCGACCAGCTCACCGACCGGGCCCGCGAGGCGCTCGACCGCGATCTTGCCCAGCTCGCAGCCGAGTCCGCCGTCGTCGAACCCGCACTCCCCGCCGCGTACGCGGGCTGGGACAACCCCGTCTGGCACGCCTACCGCGTCCCGATGGAGATCCCCATGGCCCTGCGGATCGGCGACCTCCATCTGCCCGAGAGCGCCGACCTGCGCATCCCGCTGCTCGTACGGCTGCCGCTGGAGCGCGGAATCTGGGTCGACAGCGGGCGTACGGCCTCCGAGGCGGCGGCCCTGACCGGTCCGGACCAGCTTTGCCGCCTCGCCATGGAGAACGCCGTCGCGCACGCGGCCCGGCTGCTCGCCGTCTACCCGGAGGGCGAGTTCTCCGTCCATGTCATCGACCCCGCGGGCTCGGCCACAGCGGCGCTCGCGCCCCTGGTCGAGTCCGGGGTGCTTGCCGCGCCCCCCGCCGCCGGTGCCGGGGGAGTGGCCTCGGTCCTCGCCCACCTCACCCGGCGCGTCGACCTCGTGCAGATGGCGATCCGGGCCGGCGCCTCCGATGCTCTCCCGCCGGACCTGGACACCGCCGAGCAGTTGTTGATCGTCAACGACTTCCCGCACGGCTTCGACGACCGGGCCGTCACCCAGCTGCGCTACCTCGCGGACGAGGGCCCCTCGGTCGGTGTCCACCTGCTGATGGTCGCGGACCGGGAGGACGCGAGCGCGTACGGGCCGGTGCTCGACCCGCTCTGGCGCTCCCTGCTGCGGATCACCCCGGTCGCCGACGACCATCTGGCCGATCCCTGGGTCGGCCACGCCTGGACGTACGAGCCGCTGAGGACCCCGCCCGGTAGCCAGGTCCTGCAGAACGTGCTCGCCCAGGTGGCCGCCGCCCGTCGTAGCGGGCGGTCTTGAACCCATCGAACTATCTCTGACCTGCACTCTTGGAAGATCTTTTCCCTGATCTTTACCTTTTCTTGGTACTCCCTGTACAGTTCTTCGAACGGAGGGGAGTACTCCCATACGCGACGTGCCCGTCAGTACGGACCGTGACCGGTCCCGGGGCGTCGGCCCGTGATGCGCACTCCGTGCACCCGGGTGGAGGAGACCTCCGGCAGCGACGACGCTGATCAGTAGCCGTAGCGAACTGCCGGAGGCGCAGTGGACGTTTCATGGACCCTCTGGGTGCTGACCATTCTTGGTCTGTCAGCCCTTATCGCCGTCGACTTCTTCATCGGGCGCAAGCCTCATGACGTGACGACGAAGGAAGCCGGAATCTGGACGATCTTCTGGATCGCGCTGGCCGTGCTCTTCGGACTCGGCCTGCTCGTGTTCGGCGAGAGCCAGGCATCGGGCGAGTTCTTCGCCGGATTCATCACCGAGAAGTCGCTCAGCGTGGACAACCTCTTCGTCTTCGTCCTGATCATGGCGAAGTTCTCGGTGCCGTCCCATCTCCAGCAGCGCGTGCTGCTGGTCGGCGTGCTGATCGCGCTGGTTCTGCGAGCGATCTTCATCGCCGCGGGCGCCGCGGTCATCGCCAACTTCTCGTGGGTCTTCTACATCTTCGGCGCGTTCCTGATCTACACCGCCTGGAAGCTCATCCAGGAGGCGCGGGCCGGTGAGGAGGAGGACGAGTTCGAGGAGAACCGCCTCCTCAAGTCGATCGAACGCCGCTTCGGTGTCGCAGACAGGTATCACGGCACCAAGCTCTTCATCAGGATCAACGGCAAGCGCGTCCTGACTCCGTTGATGGTCGTCATGCTCGCCATCGGCACCACCGATGTGCTGTTCGCGCTGGACTCCATCCCCGCGATCTTCGGGCTGACCCAGGCCCCGTACATCGTCTTCACCGCCAACGCCTTCGCCCTGATGGGGCTGCGGCAGCTGTACTTCCTCATCGGCGGTCTGCTGAAGAAGCTGGTCCACCTCAGCTACGGGCTCTCGGTCATCCTCGGCTTCATCGGCGTCAAGCTGGTGCTGCACGCCCTGCACGAGTCCGGGGTGCATGTCCCCGAGATCTCGATCCCGGTCTCCCTCGGCGTCATCTGCGGCGTGCTGGTGATCACCACGATCACCAGCCTCCGCGCCAACAAGAGGCAGGCCGCCGCCGAGGCCGGCCGCGAGACGGAGAAGAGTTCCCGCATCGAGGCCTGATGCGGCGGTGCGGGTGGGCGGTGCGACCGCTCACCCGCACTCTCATGTCACCAGCCGCGGGCGCGCCACTCGGGCAGCTGCGGACGCTCGTCGCCGAGCGTCGTGTCGTGGCCGTGGCCCGGATAGACCCAGGTCTCGTCGGGCAGCACGCCGAAGAGCTTGGTCTCCACGTCGTGGAGCAGGCTCGCGAACGCCTCGGGGTCCTTGTGGGTATTGCCGACCCCGCCGGGGAAGAGGCAGTCCCCGGTGAACAGGTGCGGGGCGCCGTGCGGGTCGTCGTAGACCAGCGCGATGGAGCCAGGGGTGTGACCGACCAGATGGCGCGCGGTCAGCGTGACCTGCCCCACCTGGATCGTGTCGTCGTCGTCGACCAGTACGTCGGTCGGGACCGGGATGCCCTCGGCGTCGTACCGCCCCGCATAGGTACGCGCACCGGTGGCCGCCACCACCTCGCCCAGCGCCTGCCAGTGGTCGCCGTGCCGATGGGTGGTGACGACGGACGTGATCGAGTCGTCACCGATCAGCCGCAGCAGGGTGGGGGCCTCGGCGGCCGCGTCGATCAGGAGCTGCTCGCCGGTGGCCCGGCAGCGCAGCAGATACGCGTTGTTGTTCATCGGGCCGACGGCGACCTTGGAGATCATCAGGTCCGTCAACTCGTGTACATCCGCAGGTCCGCCGACCTTGACCGTTCCGCTGTACGTCATACGTCTCAGCCTATAGCGGCGGCAGTACGGGGAGAGGGCCGCCGTCGACCTCCAGCACCGAGCCGTCGCGGCGCCCGGCGAGCCAGCCGAGCAGCTCCGGCGCCGGGCCGCGGACCGCGACGGCCGGGCCCTCGGCGCTGCCACCCGTGGTCCAGAACCGGCCGTCGTCGTCGGCCAGACCCGTGGAGACGACCTCCGGGTGACGGCCGAATCGCTCCGCGAGGAAGTCGATCTCGCGGGTCACGAATTCGTCCGGAAGGTCCTCGAGCTCGTAGCCGATCCCCAGGTCGACATGGTGCAGCTCGATCTCGATCCAGCGACGGAAGGGGACCCGGGAGGCGGAGTCGGTGACGCCGTTGCGCATCGTGATGGTGCGGGACCAGTCGGCCGGCTCGGCGGCGGCGGCCAGGAAGCGGGCCGCGCTCTCGCGCAGGTCGGCCAGCTGTTCGGTGAGAGGCCGGGATGCGTCGCGCTCGATGTCCCGGTCGCGGGTTTCGCTGTCTGCGTACATGGGACGGCCCTGGAGAACGTTTACGAGCGCGTCGGCGTTACGGGAAAGGTGTGCAAGGACATGGCCCCGGCTCCAGCCGGGCAGCCGTGACGGTTCGACGGCGGTGACGTCGTCCAGTTTCACCGTCGCGCCGAGCAGTCGGTCCGTCGCTTCACGTACGGCTGCCAGGTCATGCGCGTGATCAATCATGCGGCCGAGCCTAGCCTCGGCACTCGTTCGGGTGAAGGAGTCGCCGACCGCCCATAAATCGAATGCGCGTGCTATACGCTCGGAGTCGAAAAAGCTTCGTACACCGCTGTGGCGCCCCCCATACCCTGGGACAGGGGCTCAGTTCCCCCATTTCTCTCTAGAAAGGTGCGGACCGGCGTGACCGACCGTCTCATCGTCCGTGGCGCTCGCGAGCACAACCTCAAGAACGTCTCGCTCGACCTTCCCCGCGACTCCCTCATCGTCTTCACCGGGCTCTCCGGGTCGGGCAAGTCGTCTCTCGCGTTCGACACGATCTTCGCCGAGGGCCAGCGCCGGTACGTGGAGTCGCTTTCCTCGTACGCCCGGCAGTTCCTCGGCCAGATGGACAAGCCGGACGTCGATTTCATCGAGGGCCTGTCGCCCGCCGTCTCCATCGACCAGAAGTCGACCTCACGCAACCCGCGCTCGACGGTCGGCACGATCACCGAGGTGTACGACTACCTCCGGCTGCTCTTCGCCCGGATCGGCAAGCCGCACTGCCCCGAGTGCTCTCGCCCCATCTCCCGCCAGTCGCCGCAGGCCATCGTCGACAAGGTGCTCGGTCTGCCCGAGGGCAGCCGCTTCCAGGTGCTGTCGCCGCTGGTGCGCGAGCGCAAGGGCGAGTTCGTCGACCTCTTCGCAGATCTGCAGACCAAGGGCTACAGCAGGGCCCGGGTCGACGGCGAGACCATCCACCTCTCCGAGCCGCCCGCGCTGAAGAAGCAGGAGAAGCACACCATCGAGGTGGTCATCGACCGTCTCACGGTCAAGGACAGCGCCAAGCGCCGGCTGACCGACTCGGTCGAGACCGCGCTCGGGCTCTCCGGCGGCATGGTCGTGCTCGACTTCGTCGACCTCCCCGAGGACGACCCGGAGCGTGAGCGGATGTATTCCGAACACCTCTACTGCCCGTACGACGACCTCTCCTTCGAAGAGCTGGAGCCGCGCTCCTTCTCCTTCAACTCCCCCTTCGGCGCCTGTCCCGACTGCACGGGCATCGGCATGCGGATGGAGGTCGACCCGGAGCTGATCGTCCCCGACGAGGAGAAGTCCCTCGACGAGGGCGCGATCCACCCCTGGTCGCACGGACATACCAAGGACTACTTCGGGCGGCAGATCGACGCGCTCGCCGCGGCCCTCGGATTCCGTACGGACATTCCGTGGGCGGGGCTGCCTCAGCGAGCCAGGAAGGCCCTGCTCTTCGGCCACAAGATCCAGACCGAGGTCCGCTACCGCAACCGGTACGGGCGTGAGCGCGCGTACACCACCCCGGCCTTCGAGGGCGCGGTGCAGTTCGTCAAGCGGCGGCACTCCGACGCCGAGAGCGACTCCAGCAGGGAGCGCTTCGAGGGTTATATGCGCGAGGTGCCCTGCCCGACCTGTGAGGGCACCAGGCTGAAGCCGATCGTCCTCGCGGTCACGGTGATGGAGAAGTCCATCGCCGAGGTCGCCGCGATGTCCATCAGCGAGTGCGCCGAATTCCTCGGCCGGATGAAGCTGAACGCCCGCGACAAGAAGATCGCCGAGCGGGTGCTCAAGGAGGTCAACGAGCGGCTGAAGTTCCTCGTCGACGTCGGCCTCGACTATCTCTCGCTGAACCGCGCGGCAGGCACTCTGTCCGGCGGCGAGGCGCAGCGCATCCGGCTCGCCACCCAGATCGGCTCCGGACTCGTCGGCGTGCTGTACGTGCTGGACGAGCCGTCCATCGGCCTGCACCAGCGCGACAACCACCGGCTGATCGAGACGCTGGTCCGGCTCCGTGACATGGGCAACACGCTCATCGTCGTCGAGCACGACGAAGACACCATCAAGGTCGCCGACTGGGTCGTCGACATCGGCCCCGGCGCCGGTGAGCACGGCGGCAAGGTGGTCCACTCCGGCTCGCTCAAGGAGCTGCTCGGCAACGACGAGTCGATCACCGGCCAGTATCTGGTCGGCAAGAAGGCCATCGCGATGCCCGACATCCGGCGTCCGGTCGATCCGACGCGCAGGCTCACGGTGCACGGAGCCCGGGAGAACAACCTCCAGGACATCGACGTCTCCTTCCCGCTCGGGGTGCTCACGGCCGTCACCGGAGTGTCGGGGTCGGGGAAGTCGACCCTGGTCAACGACATCCTCTACACCCACCTGGCGCGCGAGCTGAACGGCGCCAAGTCAGTCCCCGGGCGGCACACCCGGGTCGACGGCGACGACCTGGTCGACAAGGTGGTACACGTCGACCAGTCGCCCATCGGCCGTACGCCCCGGTCCAACCCGGCGACGTACACCGGCGTCTTCGACCATGTCCGCAAGCTGTTCGCCGAGACGATGGAGGCGAAGGTACGCGGCTATCTGCCGGGCCGCTTCTCCTTCAACGTCAAGGGCGGCCGCTGCGAGAACTGCTCCGGCGACGGCACGATCAAGATCGAGATGAACTTCCTGCCGGACGTGTACGTCCCGTGCGAGGTCTGCCACGGGGCGCGGTACAACCGGGAGACGCTGGAGGTCCACTACAAGGGCAAGTCGATCGCCGAGGTGCTGGACATGCCGATCGAGGAGGGCCTGGAGTTCTTCGAGGCCGTCCCGACGATCGCCCGCCATCTCCGTACGCTCCACGACGTGGGCCTCGGATACGTCAGGCTCGGCCAGTCCGCGCCGACGCTCTCCGGCGGTGAGGCGCAGCGCGTGAAGCTCGCGAGCGAGCTCCAGAAGCGCTCCACCGGCCGCACGGTCTACGTCCTGGACGAGCCGACCACCGGACTGCACTTCGAGGACATCAGCAAGCTCATCAAGGTGCTGTCCGGACTGGTCGACAAGGGCAACTCGGTGATCGTCATCGAGCACAACCTCGATGTCATCAAGACCGCGGACTGGGTCATCGACATGGGTCCCGAGGGCGGCAGCGGCGGTGGCCTGGTGGTCGCCGAGGGCACGCCGGAGCTGGTCGCGACGGTCCCGGCGAGCCACACGGGCAAGTTCCTCCAGGGCATCCTGGACGCGGACCGGGTGAGCGAGGCGGCGGTGCCCGCAGCGCGGAAGCCGGTGCGGAGGACGGCCGCGAAGAAGACGGTGGCCGCGAAGTCGTCCCCTGCGCGGAAGACGGCGACGGCCAAGACGGATGCCGGCGGGAGCGCGGCGGCCAAGCCGGCCAAGACGGCTGTGGCGAAGAAGACGACCCGCGCGCGCAAGGCCTGACCCGCGGCGCGTCGAGGTGACGGCTCCCGGCCGACGGGCAGGCAGCCGTCACCTTGCGGGCGGCCACAACCGGCCACAACCGGCCGCATCGGGCCACGCTCGGCTGCCGTCCGGTCACGGCCGGGCGCGGGCGGCCACAACAGGCGACGGTCTTCCACCGCCTGGCCGACTGCTGCCGCGCGGCGCGGGTGGCCCGGCCCACCACCACTGCGGCCCGCACCGGCTGTTGTGGGTCGGTCATGCCTGCTCAGAGCCTGTCGGGCGACCTCTGATCGGGCGGCCACGGCGTGGTGCGTCTGCTCTCCGGGCGAAGGTCACCCGACAGGCTCTCAGGCGTGGTCGCGACCGGTCCTGACCAGGCATGACCGTCTACGACCGGCCCGGCCGCAGGGCCACCCGTCTCCGCCGGTATCGTCGGTTCCGTCACTGATGCCGGTGGTGCCCCGGGTGCCTTCTGGTACCCCTGGCGCACCCGGTGTCACTCCGACGCCCCCTCCTCGTCCCGCCCCTCTCACCCCGTGGAGTCCGCATGTCCGGCCAGCCCGCCGCCCGCCGTACCGTGCTCAAGGGTGCCGCTCTCGCCGGTGTCGCCGGGCTGGGAGTGGCCGCCTGTTCGACCGAATCGAAGCTCGGGCACGCCCAGACACCGACCCCCACCGCCCCCGTCGAGCTCGGCTACCCGCACGAGGTGCCGGTCGGCGGGTCCAAGCTCTACCGCGAGCAGCGGGTCGTCGTCAGCTGCCCGGCCAAGGGCGAGTTCAAGGCGTTCAGCGCCCAGTGCACTCACGCGGGCTGCCTGCTGGACAAGGTCGAGGACAACGAGGGGAACTGCCCCTGCCACGGCAGCCGCTTCGACACGACCACCGGCAAGGCGGTGCGCGGTCCGGCGACCGTGCCGCTGCCCTCCGTCCCGGTCAGGGTCGAGGGCGGAAAGTTGATCGCCGGTCCCGACGCCTGACGCCCGACGCCCTGGGCCGGGTCACTCCCGAGGCGTCCCTCCGGACCTCCCCGAGGCGGAGACGTCCGGCGCCCGGGCAGGTGGTGAACATCGCCACCGGCGACGAGGGGGCGCAGTAACGGCCTGGTGCACGATAGCCAGCGGGCTCCCGGCGTCATGCGACTCCGCCTCCGGCGTTGTCGTCAGTCGACGACTCCCCCATAGCCCTGAGGCATGGGGGGACCCCCTTCGCGTCGCCTCCCTCCTCCGCCTTGGATTCGAAGCCGCATGACGCCGCTCGCTGATCCACTCTCTATCGTGCACCAGGCCGTAAGCCACCAGGGGAGCCCGTAAGCTCCCCGGCGGCACGGGCGTCCTCGCCGTGCTGGTCCTGTGGCGGCGGGGGCGCGCCGCGCAGCCGCCGCCACAGGCCGGCCATCGGCACCACCACCGTCCCGGGTGCCCGCTGCCCCCGTGCTCCGGGGCGCACTCCCTCAACCCGGGCCCGGAGCACGGCATCACCCCGGACGTCACCGCACTGTCACTGCCCGCAAGTAGGGTGGGAGTCATGGCAGACCCCTCCAGCTACCGCCCCAAGCCGGGACAGATCCCCGACTCCCCGGGGGTCTACAGATTCCGCGACGAGCACCGCCGGGTGATCTACGTCGGGAAGGCGAAGAGCCTGCGCCAGCGCCTGGCCAACTACTTCCAGGACCTGGCCAGTCTCCACCCTCGTACGCGCACGATGGTCACCACGGCCGCCTCCGTCGAGTGGACCGTCGTCGCCACCGAGGTCGAGGCGCTCCAGCTGGAGTACTCCTGGATCAAGGAGTACGACCCCCGGTTCAACGTCAAGTACCGGGACGACAAGAGCTATCCGTACCTCGCGGTCACGCTCAACGAGGAGTTCCCGCGCGTGCAGGTCATGCGCGGTGCCAAGAAGAAGGGCGTGCGCTACTTCGGTCCGTACGGGCACGCTTGGGCGATCCGCGAGACCGTCGACCTGATGCTCCGGGTCTTTCCCGTGCGCACGTGCTCCGCAGGTGTCTTCAGGAACGCCGCACGGACCGGCCGCCCCTGCCTCCTCGGCTACATCGGCAAGTGCTCGGCGCCCTGCGTCGGTCGGGTCACCCCCGAGGAACACCGCGAACTCGCGGACGATTTCTGCGACTTCATGGTCGGCCGCACGGGCACGTACATCCGCCGCCTGGAGAAGGACATGATGGCGGCAGCCGAGGAGATGGAGTACGAGCGGGCGGCCCGGCTCCGCGACGACGTGGAGGCCCTCAAGCGGGCCATGGAGAAGAGCGCCGTCGTCCTCGCCGACGCCACCGACGCCGACCTGATCGCTCTCGCCGAGGACGAGCTGGAGGCCGCCGTGCAGATCTTCCATGTCCGCGGCGGCCGGGTGCGCGGCCAGCGCGGCTGGGTCACCGACAAGGTCGAGGCGGTCGACACCTCGAACCTGGTCGAGCACGCCCTGCAGCAGCTGTACGGGGAGGAGACGGGTGACTCCGTCCCCAAGGAGGTCCTCGTCCCGGCCCTACCGGAGGACCCGGAAGCGGTCTCCCAGTGGCTCGCCGACCGCCGGGGCTCCCAGGTCAGCCTGCGCATCCCGCAGCGCGGCGACAAGAAGGACCTGATGGTGACGGTCCAGCGCAACGCCCAGCAGGCCCTGGGGCTGCACAAGACCAAGCGCGCCTCCGATCTGACGACCCGCTCCCGCGCCCTGGAGGAGATCACCGAGGCGCTCGGCCTCGATACGGCCCCGCTGCGCATCGAGTGCTTCGACATCTCCCATCTCCAGGGCGACGACGTGGTCGCCTCCATGGTCGTCTTCGAGGACGGTCTGGCCCGCAAGAGCGAGTACCGCCGCTTCCAGATCAAGGGCTTCGAGGGCCAGGACGACGTCCGCTCGATGCACGAGGTGATCGGCCGCCGCTTCAAGCGGTACCTGCAGGAGAAGGAACGGACGGGGGAGTGGGAGGAGATCCCTGCCCCCTCCGGAGCCGTCCCGGACCCGGAGGCCTCCGGGTCCGGCCCCTTCGAGAACGAGTCCCGCGAGGACGACGGCCGCCCCAAGCGGTTCGCCTACCCTCCGCAGCTCGTGGTGGTCGACGGCGGCCAGCCGCAGGTCGCCGCGGCCAAGCGGGCCCTCGACGAGCTGGGGATCGACGACATCGCCGTCTGCGGCCTCGCCAAGCGTCTCGAAGAGGTCTGGCTGCCCGACGACGACGACCCCGTGGTCCTGCCCCGCTCCAGCGAGGGCCTCTACCTCCTGCAGCGCGTCCGCGACGAGGCCCACCGCTTCGCCATCACCTACCAGCGCGCCAAGCGGGCCAAGCGCATCCGCTCCAGCCCTCTCGATGCGGTCGCCGGACTCGGCGAGACCAGGAAGCAGGCGTTGATCAAGCATTTCGGCTCTGTGAAGAAGCTGAAGCACGCGACAATCGACGAGATCTGCGAGGTTCCGGGAATAGGCCGCAGGACGGCGGCATCAGTGGCTGTCGCCCTCGCCTCGGCCGCCCCGGCCGCGCCTGCCGTGAACACGGCGACAGGAGAGATCATTGAAGAGGACGACGGGGGCAGCGCAACATGACTGAGCACGAGCAGAAACAAGAGCACAATCAGCAGAACCAGCACGAGCAGCGGCACGAGCAAGAGCGCGCGCACGACAGCACAGACCGAGCAGACGGAGCAGGACACGTGAGTACGGGCACCACGATCGAGATGGGCGATGCCACTGCGGCCATCCCCGAGCTGGTGATCATCTCCGGTATGTCGGGCGCCGGGCGGTCCACCGCAGCCAAATGTCTGGAGGACCTCGGCTGGTTCGTCGTCGACAACCTGCCGCCCGCGCTGATCCCCACCATGGTGGAGCTGGGTGCCCGGTCGCAGGGCAATGTGGCCCGGATCGCCGTCGTCGTCGATGTGCGTGGCCGCCGCTTCTTCGACAACCTCCGGGAATCCCTCGCCGACCTCGAGGCCAAGCACGTCACCCGGCGGATCGTCTTCCTGGAGTCCTCCGACGACGCGCTGGTCCGCCGCTTCGAATCGGTCCGCCGCCCGCACCCCCTCCAGGGTGACGGCCGCATCGTCGACGGCATCGCGGCCGAGCGCGACCTGCTGCGCGAGCTGCGCGGCGACGCCGACCTGGTGATCGACACCTCCAGCCTCAACGTGCACGAACTGCGCGCCAAGATGGACGCCCAGTTCGCCGGTGACGAGGAGCCGGAGCTGCGCGCCACGGTGATGTCGTTCGGTTTCAAATACGGCCTGCCGGTTGACGCCGACCTGGTGGTGGACTGCCGTTTCCTGCCCAATCCGCACTGGGTTCCGGAGCTGCGCCCGTTCACCGGGCTCAACGAGGAGGTGTCGGCGTACGTCTTCGACCAGCCGGGCGCCAAGGAGTTTCTCAACCAGTACACCGAGCTGCTGCAGCTCGTCGCCGCGGGCTACCGCCGTGAGGGCAAGCGCTATGTGACGATCGCCGTCGGCTGCACGGGGGGCAAGCACCGCTCCGTCGCGATGTCGGAGAAGCTCGCCGCGCGGCTTGCCACCGAAGGCATCGAGACCGTCCTCGTCCACCGGGACATGGGGCGCGAGTGACCAGTCGTAATCTGCGCCTGCGACGGCTGCGCAGGGCCACCTCTGTGCTGTCCGCCCGCAAGCGGGGCGGACAGCAACCCAAGGTCGTCGCCCTCGGTGGCGGCATGGGCCTGTCCGCTTCGCTCGCGGCGCTGCGCCGGATCACCGGTGATCTCACCGCCGTGGTCACCGTCGCCGACGACGGCGGCTCCAGCGGCCGGCTCCGCGAGGAGCTCGGCGTCCTGCCGCCCGGCGACCTCCGGAAGGCGCTCGCCGCGCTCTGCGGCGACGACGACTGGGGCCAGACCTGGGCCCAGGTCATCCAGCACCGCTTCCAGTCCAAGGGCGATCTGCACGAGCACGCGGTCGGCAATCTGCTGATCGTCGCCCTGTGGGAGCAGCTCGGCGACCATGTGCAGGCGCTGGACCTGGTCGGCAAGCTCCTCGGCGCGCACGGCCGGGTGCTGCCCATGTCCGCCGTGCCGCTGGAGCTCCAGGCGCTCGTACGGGGCCACGACCCGGCCCGGCCGGACGACGTGGACACGGTGCGCGGCCAGGCGACGGTGGCGCTCACCCCCGGCGAGGTGCAGTCCGTGCACCTCGTCCCGAACGACCCGCCGGCCGTCCCGGAGGCGGTCGAGGCGGTCCTGGACGCGGACTGGGTGGTGCTCGGCCCGGGGTCGTGGTTCTCCTCGGTGATCCCGCATCTGCTTGTACCGGAACTGCTCGACGCGCTCGTCGTGACGAAGGCCCGCAAGGTCCTCTCGCTCAACCTCGCACCGCAGCCCGGTGAAACTGATGGCTTCTCTCCGCAGCGTCATTTGGAGGTTTTGGGACGACACGCCCCTAAACTCGCCCTGGACGTGGTGCTGGCCGACGAAGCCGCCGTGCCCGATCGCGAGTCCCTTGCCGAAGCCGCCAAGCGGCTCGGTGCCGCGGTCGAGCTGGCGCCGGTGGCCTCACCCGACGGCATTCCGATCCATGATCCGGAGCTGTTGGCCGCCGCGTACGACCGTATTTTTCGGATGCATGGAAGGATCGGCCCATGGCGATGACGCCAGCGGTGAAGGACGAAATCTCTCGGCTTCCCGTGACCCGGACCTGCTGCAGGAAGGCAGAGGTTTCGGCGATTCTTCGGTTCGCGGGCGGGCTGCACCTGGTAAGTGGCCGGATTGTGATCGAGGCGGAGCTGGACACCGCTATGGCGGCACGCCGGCTGAAGCGGGACATTCTCGAGATCTTCGGGCACAGCTCGGAGCTGATCGTGATGGCCCCCGGCGGTCTGCGGCGCGGCTCCCGCTATGTCGTACGGGTGGTGGCGGGCGGCGACCAGCTGGCCCGCCAGACCGGCCTGGTGGACGGCCGCGGCCGCCCGATCCGCGGTCTGCCCCCGCAGGTGGTCTCGGGGGCCACCTGCGATGCCGAGGCCGCCTGGCGCGGGGCTTTCCTGGCCCACGGCTCGCTCACCGAGCCGGGCCGCTCCTCCTCGCTGGAGGTGACCTGCCCGGGCCCGGAGGCGGCGCTCGCGCTGGTCGGCGCGGCCCGCAGGCTCTCCATCGCGGCGAAGGCACGCGAGGTGCGTGGCGTCGACCGGGTCGTCGTCCGCGACGGCGACGCGATCGGTGCGCTGCTCACCCGGCTCGGCGCCCATGAGTCGGTGCTGGCCTGGGAGGAGCGGCGGATGCGCCGCGAGGTCCGCGCCACGGCCAACCGGCTGGCCAACTTCGACGATGCCAACCTGCGCCGCTCCGCGCGGGCCGCGGTGGCCGCGGGTGCCCGCGTGGGGCGCGCCCTGGAGATCCTGGGCGAAGAGGTGCCCGAGCACCTTGCGGCGGCCGGACGGCTGCGCATGGAGCACAAGCAGGCATCTCTGGAGGAACTGGGCGCGCTCGCCGACCCGCCACTGACGAAGGACGCGGTCGCCGGCCGGATCCGCCGGCTGCTGGCCATGGCCGACAAGCGGGCCCAGGACCTCGGTATCCCGGGGACGGAATCCACCCTCAGTGAAGAGCTCGCCGACGGCCTGGTGGGCTGAATGTGACGGTCCAGGTCAACTGGCCGCTGCCGGCGCCCCGTCGGGGTACCGGCAGCGGCTTTTACGGACCCTGTCACGACCCTTGACTTGATCATGGGGTTGTCATGAGCCTTGCGTCGGTTCACTCATGTGGCAGCCAACAGCAAGGGGGGCTTATGAGACGCAGGGCGAGATCGATGCTCGCAGCGGCTTCACTGCTGATAGCGGGTCTGGCGGCGGCACCCGTCGCCCAGGCGCAGGACGGACAGGCATCCGACGCGGGCGCCGACGCCGTGAAGGTCTACAACGCCGATGTCACCAAGGAGCAGATTCCGCTGCTTCTCGCGGCCGGCCAGGACGCACACGAACTGGGCGAGCGCGCGCCCGACAAGGGCACAGCGAAGGTCGAGCTCTTCCTCACCGACGCCGAGGTGGCCGGTCTGAAGGCGAAGGGCGTCGAACTCACCGAGCGCAAGGTCTCGGCCCGGACGCAGCGAGGGCTGGCCGCCGCTGGGGACGGCGTCTTCCGCCCGTACAGCGGCAAGGGCAACATCCAGGAAGAGATCATCGCGACCGGAAAGGCCCACCCGGGCCTCACCAAGGTCATCTCGATCGGCAAGACGCTCCAGGGCCAGGACATCCTCGCTCTCAAGCTCACCAAGGGCGCCAAGACCTCCGGGGACGGCTCCAAGCCCCCGGTGCTGTACATGTCCAACCAGCACGCCCGCGAGTGGATCACGCCCGAGATGACCCGGCGGCTGATGCACTACTACCTCGACAACTACGGCAAGGACCCGCGGATCACCAAGATCGTGGACTCCACCGAGCTGTGGTTCGTGCTCTCCGCCAACCCGGACGGCTACGACTTCACCCACAGCCCCGACGGCGATCGGCTGTGGCGCAAGAACATGCGCGACAACAACGGCGACGGCGCCTACACCGCCACCGACGGCGTCGACCTCAACCGTAACTTCGCCTACAAGTGGGGCTACGACAACGAGGGTTCGTCCGCCAACCCGGCGAGTCAGACCTTCCGCGGCGCGGGCCCCAACTCCGAGCCGGAGACCGTCGCCCTGGACCGCTTCGAGAAGCGGATCGGCTTTGAATACGGCATCAACTACCACTCCGCCGCCGAGCTGCTCCTCTACGGCGTGGGATGGCAGGTCGCCACCCCGACCCCCGACGACATCCTGTACAAGGCTCTCGCCGGTACGCCCGAGAACTCAGCCGTCCCCGGCTACTACCCGCAGGTCTCCTCCGAGCTCTACACCACCAACGGCGAGGCCGACGGACACGCGGCGAACGTCAACGGGATGATGATGTTCACTCCGGAGATGACCACCTGCCAGACGGCTTCCGCCATCGACCCCGATGACGCCTGGCGCGCCGAGGACTGCCAGTCCGGGTTCAACTTCCCGGACGACGAGAAGCTGATCCAGCAGGAGTTCGCCAAGAACATCCCGTTCGCCCTCTCGGTCGCCGAGACCGCCGCCCACCCCGACCAGCCCTCCTCCTCGGTCGGCCTGACCGCCCCCGACTTCACCCCCGACACCTTCACCACTTCCTACGCCCGCGGTGGCGACCAGGAGGTCTCCGTCGTGGCCCGCAAGTCGCTGCGCGACAAGGAGCTGAACTACCGCGTCAACGGGGGCCGCACGCACAAGGAGGACCTCGAAGCCTGGAAGGGCGGCAAGTTCTACGGCGGCAAGGACAACATCCACTTCGACGACTACCGGGCCGAGGTCGAGGACGCGGAGCCGGGTGACCGGGTCGAGGTCTGGTTCACCGGCCGCACGAAGGGCGGCCAGCGCACCTCCAGTGAGCCCTTCACCTACACCGTCGCCGAGCGCGCCAAGGCGAACACCCTGGTGATCGCCGAGGAGGGTGCCGCCGCCCAGAACGCCCAGCTGTACGCCGACGCTCTGAAGGCCAACGGCCGCAGCGCGGTCGTCTGGGACGTCGCCACCCAGGGTGTACCGCACCCGCTCGGGGTCCTCAGCCACTTCTCCACCGTCGTGCACTACGCCGGAACCAGGACGCCCGGCGGACCCACGCAGATGGCGCTCCGTGAATTCCTCAACGGAGGCGGCAAGCTGATCGAGGCCGGCACCCGGGCCGGCGGCAACGTCCAGATCGGCCGGGCCGTGACGGATGACTTCAGCCAGTACTACCTGGGAGCGTACGGCCGTACGAACGCCAACGGCGCCACCGGGTTCAACGGCAGCGGAGTCCTCGCCGGCGCCACCGGCGGACTCAGCGGCAGCGCCGGCGGTCCGCTGAATGCGGCCGGCGCGTACACGGTCACCTCGGACAGCCTGCCCGCGACGGAGTTCCCGCAGTTCAAGAGCGCCGAGGCGGGCCGGTACGCCGGAATCGTCAATCCGTACGCCCCCTACGCCGGCCAGTGGATGGCGGCCGCCACGCATACGGACAACGACTGGAAGCGGCTGACCCGTACCGTCGATCTGACGGGAGTCAGCGCGGCCGACAAGCCCGAGCTGCGCTTCGCGGTCAACTGGAACACCGAGCAGGGCTACGACCACGCCGTGCTGGAGGCGCACACCACCGGGGCCGAGGACTGGACCACGCTGCCGGAGGCCGGCGGTGCCACCAGGACCGCGGTGCCCACGGAGTGCGGAGCCGGTTACTTCATCAACGGCCACCCGTTCCTTCGGCACTACCTGACCCTCACCGCGGCCGGCTGCGTGGCCAACGGCACCAGCGGAGCCTGGAACAGCTTCACCGGCTCCTCCGCCGGCTGGAAGCAGGTCGCCTTCGACCTCAGCGGCTACGCGGGCAAGAAGGTCGAACTGTCCCTGAGCTACATCACCGACCCCGGCTCCGGCGGCCGCGGTGTGTTCGCGGACAACGCCGCCCTGTTCGTCGGAGGGACGGAGAAGGAGTCCGAGGACTTCGAGACCTCCCTCGGCGTCTGGACCGTGCAGGGCGCGCCGGCCGGCAGCCCGGCCGTCGACGGAGACTGGGCCCGCGCGGGTGAGCTCTTCAAGTCGTACGCGTCGGTCGCCACCCGCGACACCGTGCTGCTGGGCTTCGGGCTCGAGAACCTCGTGAACCCGGACGAGCGCACGCGGCTCGTCGGAAAGGCACTCGCCGCCCTGCGTCGTTGACGCCGAGCAGCCACAGGATTGCGGCGGTCCGTGCCCCTAACCGGGGGGTACGGACCGCCGCGCCGTATATACGGCTGCTTGATGCCATGCCTGGGCATTGGGGGAGGTAGGGTCGTAGGCGGTCGGGGACATCTCATGAAGCTAGCCGGCGTCGAAACCCGGCTTATCAACGAGGAGATCGGTTCGTGACGATCCGCGTAGGCATCAACGGCTTTGGCCGCATCGGTCGTAACTACTTCCGCGCGCTGCTGGAGCAGGGTGCGGACATTGAGATCGTGGCTGTCAACGACCTGGGTGACACTGCGACCACGGCCCACCTTCTGAAGTACGACACCATTCTGGGGCGTCTGAAGGCCGAGGTCAGCCACACCGCCGACAGCATCACCGTCGACGGCCACACCATCAAGGTGCTCTCCGAGCGCAACCCGGTCGACATTCCCTGGGGTGAGCTGGGCGTCGACATCGTCATCGAGTCGACCGGCATCTTCACCAAGAAGGCGGACGCCGAGAAGCACATCGCCGGTGGTGCCAAGAAGGTCCTCATCTCGGCTCCGGCCAAGGGCGAGGACATCACCATCGTGATGGGCGTCAACGAGGACAAGTACGACGCGGCCAACCACCACGTCATCTCCAACGCCTCCTGCACCACCAACTGTGTTGCGCCGATGGCCAAGGTTCTCGACGAGAGCTTCGGCATTGTCAAGGGCCTCATGACGACGGTTCACGCGTACACGAACGACCAGCGCATCCTGGACTTCCCGCACTCCGACCTGCGTCGCGCCCGCGCCGCCGCGCAGAACATCATCCCGACCACGACCGGTGCCGCCAAGGCCACCGCTCTGGTGCTCCCTCAGCTCAAGGGCAAGCTCGACGGCATCGCGATGCGCGTTCCGGTCCCGACCGGCTCGGTCACCGACCTGGTCATCACGCTGGAGCGCGAGGTCACCCGCGACGAGGTCAACGCCGCCTTCCAGAAGGCCGCCGAGGGCCCGCTCAAGGGCAAGCTCGTCTACACCCAGGATCCGATCGTGTCCTCGGACATCGTCTCGACCCCGGCGTCCTGCACCTTCGACTCCCTGCTGACCATGGCAGAGGGCACGCAGGTCAAGGTCATCGGCTGGTACGACAATGAGTGGGGCTACTCCAACCGCCTCGTCGACCTGACCGTGTTCGTCGGCAACCAGCTCTGACCGTCGAATCGGCAGGCACCTCGATGTGAGCACGGGGCTCGGACAGCGCAACGCAGCGCCGTTCGAGCCTCGTTGCATGCTCTCTCCCGCCCTCCAAGGAGTCCAGCAAGATGAAGACCATCGACGAACTTCTCGCCGAAGGGGTCACCGGCAAGCGCGTATTCGTCCGCGCCGACCTCAACGTGCCGCTGAGCGGCACCACCATCACCGACGACGGCCGCATCCGCGCCGTCCAGCCGACCGTGCAGAAGCTCGCCGCGGCCGGTGCGAAGGTCATCGTCGCCTCGCACCTGGGCCGCCCCAAGGGCGCCCCGGACCCGGCCTTCTCCCTGGCCCCCGCCGCCGCCCGGCTCGGCGAGCTGATCGGCGCCGACGTCGCCTTCGCGACCGACACGGTCGGCGAGTCCGCCCGCGCCACGGTCGCAGCCCTCACCGACGGCCGGGTCGCCGTCATCGAGAACCTCCGCTTCAACCCCGGCGAGACGTCGAAGGACGACGCCGAGCGCGGCGCGTTCGCCGACCAGCTCGCCGAGCTCGCCGATGTGTACGTGGGCGACGGCTTCGGAGCCGTCCACCGCAAGCACGCCTCGGTCTTCGACCTCCCGGCCCGGCTGCCGCACGCCGCGGGCGACCTGATCGCCACCGAGGTCGGCGTCCTGAAGAAGCTCACCGAGGACGTCGCGCGTCCGTACGCCGTCGTGCTCGGCGGCTCCAAGGTCTCCGACAAGCTCGGCGTCATCGACCACCTGCTGGAGCGGGCCGACCGCATCCTCATCGGCGGTGGCATGGCGTACACCTTCCTCAGGGCCCAGGGCCACGAGGTAGGCAGTTCCCTCCTGCAGGAGGACCAGATCCCGGCGGTGCTGGAGTATCTGAAGCGCGCCGAGGAGAAGGGCGTGGAGTTCGTGCTCCCCGTCGACGTCGTGGTCTCCGAGCAGTTCCCGGACCTCAAGACCAAGGCGCCGACCCAGCACAGCACCGTGCCCGCGCACGCCATCCCGGCCGGCGTGATGGGTCTGGACAACGGACCCGAGACCAACAAGCTGTACGCCTCGAAGCTCGCCGACGCCGTCACCGTCTTCTGGAACGGCCCGATGGGCGTCTTCGAGCACCCCGACTACGCCGAGGGCACCCGGGCGGTCGCCCAGGCCCTCGTCGACTCCTCGGGCTTCAGTGTCGTCGGTGGTGGCGACTCCGCCGCTGCCGTCCGCATCCTGGGCTTCGACGAGAACGCATTCGGCCACATTTCGACCGGTGGCGGCGCCAGCCTCGAATACCTCGAGGGCAAGACGCTTCCCGGCCTTGCAGCACTGGAGGACTGACCTTTCATGAGCACCCGTACCCCGCTGATGGCGGGCAACTGGAAGATGAACCTCAACCACCTCGAGGCCATCGCACACGTCCAGAAGCTCGCCTTCGCCCTGGCCGACAAGGACTACGACGCCGTCGAGGTCGCCGTCCTGCCGCCCTTCACCGACCTGCGCTCGGTGCAGACGCTGGTCGACGGCGACAAACTGAAGATCAAGTACGGCGCCCAGGACCTGTCGGCGCACGACTCCGGCGCGTACACCGGTGAGGTCTCCGGCCCCATGCTCGCCAAGCTGAAGTGCACCTATGTCGCGGTCGGCCACAGCGAGCGCCGCCAGTACCACGGCGAGAACGACGAGATCTGCAACGCCAAGGTGAAGGCCGCGTACCGGCACGGCCTGACCCCGATCCTCTGCGTCGGTGAGGGCCTGGACATCCGCAAGGCCGGTGACCAGGTCGCGTACACCCTCGCGCAGCTCGACGGCGGCCTGAAGGACATCCCGGCCGAGCAGGCCGAGTCCATCGTGATCGCCTACGAGCCGGTCTGGGCCATCGGCACCGGTGAGGTCGCCACCCCCGAGGACGCACAGGAGGTCTGCGGTGCGATCCGCCGCCGGCTCGCCGAGCTGTACTCGCAGGAGCTGGCCGACGCCGTCCGTATCCAGTACGGCGGCTCGGTGAAGTCCGGGAACGTCGCGGCGATCATGGCGCAGCCCGACGTGGACGGCGCCCTGATCGGCGGCGCCGCACTGGACACCGACGAATTCGTCAAGATCGTCCGCTTCCGCGACCAGTGAGTATGCGGTAGCGCCGATCCGTCGTACCCTTGCGGGGGCCGTGGGGGGCATTGTCCCCCCGGCCCCCGTTGTCCGTTAGAGCAGTCCAAGGGAATTCCGGAAAGTAGGGACCAGCCGTGGTTATGGGGTTCTCGATCGCCCTGATCGTCTTCAGCCTGCTGCTGATGCTGCTGGTGCTGATGCACAAGGGAAAGGGCGGCGGCCTCTCCGACATGTTCGGTGGCGGTATGCAGTCGTCCGTCGGTGGCTCCTCGGTCGCCGAGCGAAACCTCGACCGGATCACCGTGGTGGTCGGTCTGGGATGGTTCGCGTGCATTGTCGTGCTTGGTCTGCTGATGAAGCTGGACAACTGACCCGGCGTCCGCGATTCCCGGTGAGGGTGTAACTCCTTTCACTGGACGCGCGTTGGGCCTTACGTAGACTGGGGCATCTTCGAGCACCATCACGCAGGGAGTTACGACCGTGGCAAGTGGCAACGCGATCCGGGGAAGCCGGGTCGGAGCGGGGCCGATGGGTGAGGCCGAGCGGGGCGAGTCCGCGCCGCGTCTCCGCATCTCCTTCTGGTGCTCGAACGGGCACGAGACGCAGCCGAGCTTCGCCAGTGACGCGCAGACACCGGACACGTGGGACTGCCCGCGCTGTGGCTTCCCGGCCGGTCAGGACCGGGACAACCCGCCGGACCCGCCGCGCACCGAGCCGTACAAGACGCACCTCGCGTACGTACGTGAGCGTCGCAGCGATGCGGACGGCGAGGCCATCCTCGCCGAGGCCCTGGCCAAACTCCGGGGCGAAATCTAGTTTTGGTTCACCGGCCGGTCACCCCGTGGGTGCCCGGCCGGAGTGCATTTGCCGGCGCCGCAGCTCTCCGTCGCCTCGTCAATCCCCCCTGATCAATTAAGTTGGAGGGGCAGCGGGGCATGTGCACGTACGAGAAGAAGTGGGCTGATATCCGGGATGAACGCACGAAGCCGAACCAAGCTGAATCAGACGCCCGAGTGGACCGCTCTCGGCAAGCACCGCGAGCAGTTCGGGCAGACGCATCTGCGGCAGCTGTTCGCCGACGATCCGGAGCGCGGGGCCGGATATACCCTCCGGGTCGGCGATCTGTATCTGGACTACTCCAAGCACCTGGTCACCGACGAGACGCTCCGACTGCTGCGCGAGCTCGCCGGCGCCACCGGAGTCGCCGAGCTGCGTGACGCCATGTTCCGCGGCGAGAAGATCAATACCACCGAGGACCGCGCCGTCCTGCACACCGCGCTGCGCGCCCCGCGCGACGCCGTGATCGAGGTCGACGGCGAGAACGTGGTACCCGCCGTGCACGCCGTGCTCGACAGGATGGCGGCCTTCGCCGACCGCGTCAGGTCGGGGGAGTGGACCGGCCACACCGGCAAGCCGATCAAGAACATCGTCAACGTCGGCATCGGCGGCTCCGACCTCGGCCCCGCCATGGCGTACGAGGTGCTGCGCTCCTTCACGGACCGCTCGCTCACCGTCCGCTTCGTGTCGAACGTCGACGGCGCCGACCTGCACGAGGCCGTTCGCGACCTCGACCCCGCCGAGACGCTGTTCATCGTCGCGTCGAAGACCTTCACAACGATCGAGACGATCACCAACGCCACCTCCGCCCGCAACTGGCTGCTGACCGGCCTTCGGGCCGAGCAGGACGCGGTCGCCAAGCACTTCGTGGCGCTCTCGACCAACGCCGGGAAGGTCGCGGACTTCGGCATCGACACCGCCAACATGTTCGAGTTCTGGGACTGGGTGGGCGGCCGCTACTCGTACGACTCCGCCATCGGTCTCTCGCTGATGATCGCCATCGGACCGGACCGGTTCCGCGAGATGCTCGACGGCTTCCACCTCGTCGACGAACACTTCCGCACCGCACCGGCGGAGGCCAACGCCCCTCTGCTGCTCGGCCTGTTGGGCATCTGGTACGGCGCGTTCTTCGACGCCCAGTCGCATGCCGTACTGCCGTACAGCCACTATCTGTCCAAGTTCACCGCCTACTTGCAGCAGCTGGACATGGAGTCCAACGGCAAGTCCGTGGACCGGGACGGCAGTCCGGTCGAGTGGCAGACCGGACCGGTCGTCTGGGGCACGCCCGGCACCAACGGGCAGCACGCCTACTACCAGTTGATCCACCAGGGCACCAAGGTCATCCCGGCTGACTTCATCGGCTTCGCCGAGCCGGTCGCCGACCTGCTGCCCGGGCTCGTCGCCCAGCACGATCTGCTGATGGCCAACTTCTTCGCCCAGACCCAGGCGCTGGCCTTCGGCAAGACGCCGGACGAGGTCCGCGCCGAGGGCGTCGCCGAGGAACTGGTGCCGCACAAGACGTTCCGGGGCAACCACCCCACGACGACGATCCTCGCGGACCGGCTGACGCCGTCCGTCCTCGGCCAGCTCATCGCGCTGTACGAGCACAAGGTCTTCGTCCAGGGCGCCGTCTGGAACATCGACTCCTTCGACCAGTGGGGCGTCGAGCTCGGCAAGGTTCTCGCCAAGAAGATCGAGCCGGTGCTGACCGAGGGCACAGGGGGCGAGCAGCTGGACAGCTCGACCGCCGCCCTCGTCGCCGCGTACCGCACGCGGCGGGGCCGCTGACCCGATGACCGCGGGGGAGGGGACGGTGCGGCTCCGGCCGCCCGGTACGAGCGACGGCCTCGGCTTCGCCTCCGAGGCCGTCCCCGGCCTGCTGGCGCCCTTCCTGGAGCGTACGCCGCAGAACACCTGACCCCGCTCCGCCTGCGGACCCTTCGGGCCGTTGACGACCGGGATTCGACGCGCTCGCCCCCGGCGACGGTCCGGCCGTCCCAGTGCCCTCGTCGTCGCACGACAGGCTCTGAGCCAGGTCTGTCTCCGGGTGGGACCGAGTGCGCCGATGCGGTACCGCGGACGTGCCCGTGGCGCGGCCCCGGCTCGGCGGTTCGCTCCCGCAGGTGCCGGACACAGACAGGCCCGGCCCGCTCCTGGGAGCGAACCGGGCCTGTTGTCAGCGGTACTGACGACCGCTCAGGGAGAGGCCGGCGGATACAGCGCGCGCGGCAGCTGCGAGGCCGCCGCCGAATCCAGCAGCCACAGCGTGCGGCTGCGTCCGTACGCGCCCGCCGCCGGGGCCTGGATCTCCCCGGCGCCCGACAGTGCGATGGCCGCGGCCTCCGCCTTGTCCTCGCCCGCCGCGAGCAGCCACACCTCGCGCGCGGCCCGGATCGCGGGCAGCGTCAGCGAGATGCGGGTGGGTGGCGGCTTGGGAGCGCCGTGCACACCGACGACGGTGCGCTCGGTCTCCCGTACCGCGGGCAGCTCCGGGAAAAGCGACGCGACATGAGTGTCCGGGCCCACGCCCAGCATCAGCACATCGAACGTCGGGACCGGGCCGTGGTCCTCCGGGCGGGCCGCGCTGGCCAGTTCGGCGGCGTACGTGGCCGCAGCGGTGTCGGCGTCGTTGCCGCAGGGACCGTCCGAAGCGGGCATCGCATGGACCCGGGACGGGTCGAGCGGCACCGAGTCCAGCAGGGCCTCACGGGCCTGCGTGACATTGCGCTCCGGATCGCCGTCCGGCAGGAACCGCTCGTCGCCCCACCACAGGTCGAGCCGCGACCAGTCGATCGCGTCCCGGGCGGGCGCGGCGGCGAGCGCGGCCAGCAGGCCGTTGCCGTTGCGCCCACCGGTGAGGACCACCGAGGCGTAGCCGCGCGCGGCCTGGGCGTCCACGATCTTCGTGATCAGCCGGGCCGCGGCGGCCTGCGCCATCAGCTCCTTGTCGCGGTGCACGACAAGTTGAGGGGCACTCACTTCGCTGCCGCCCTCTTCGCCGCGGTCTTCTTCGCCGGGGTCGGGGCAGCGGCGGGCTCGGACGCCTTCGCTGCGGCGGGCTCGGGCGCTGCCGCGCCGGCCAGATTCTCCGCACCGAACTTCACCGTGGCCTCGTAGGTGTTGTCCGGGTCCAGACGGCGCAGCTCCTCGGCGAGCAGCTCGGCGGTCTCCCGCCGCTTGAGCGCCACCGCACGGTTCGGCTGCCCCTCCATGGAGAGCGTGGCCAGCGAACCGTCCGGGCGGTCCAGGATGATGGTGCCGTCCTTGGTCTCCATCCGTACGGCCGTCAGACCGGGACCGCCGGACACCGTGCGCTGCACCGGTACCTTGAGCCGGTCCGCGAGCCACATGGCGAGCAGCTCGCAGCTGGGGTTCTCCGACTCGCCCTCGACCGTCGCCGACAGCACCTCGACCGGCTTCTGGTCGAGCGCGGCCGCCAGCATCGAGCGCCATGGGGTGATGCGGGTCCAGGACAGATCCGTGTCTCCCGGGGTGTACGACTGGGCGCGCGCCGCGAGTTCGGCGCTCGGCTCCTCCGCCGAGTAGGCGTCCGTGATCCGGCGCTGGGCGAGCGCGCCCAGCGGGTCCTTCGCCGGGTCGGACGGCGCGTCCTCGGGCCACCACAGCACGACCGGGGCGTCCGGCAGCAGCAGCGGCAGGACCACCGACTGGGCGTGGTTGGCCAGTTCACCGTGGAGGCGCAGGACGATGGTCTCGCCGGAGCCCGAGTCGGAACCGACCCGTACCTCGGCGTCGAGCCGCGCGTCGCGCCGGCTGCGCGGCGAGCGGCTGACCCGCTTGATCACCGCGATGATCCGCGAGGGGTGCTCGCGGGAGGAATCGCTCGCCGCCTTGAGGGCGTCGTACGCGTTCTCCTCGTCGGTGACGATGACCAGGGTCAGCACCATGCCGATGGCCGGCGTGCCGACGGCACGCCGAGCCGACACCAGCGCCTGGTTGATCTTGCTGGAGGTGGTTTCCGTAAGGTCGATCTTCATGGCCGACGCCAGCTCCGTCCGTCTCGTGCGAGCATCTCGTCCGCCTCGGCCGGACCCCAGGTGCCCGCCGGGTACTGCGCGGGCTTGCCGTGCTTGTCCCAGTACTCCTCGATCGGGTCGAGGATGTTCCAGGAGAGCTCGACCTCCTGGTGGCGGGGGAAGAGGTTGGCGTCGCCCAGCAGCACATCGAGGATGAGCCGCTCGTACGCCTCCGGGCTGGACTCGGTGAAGGACTCGCCGTAGGCGAAGTCCATCGTGACGTCCCGGACTTCCATGGAGGTGCCGGGCACCTTGGAGCCGAACCGCACGGTCACGCCCTCGTCCGGCTGTACCCGGATGACCAGCGCGTTGCCGCCCAGTTCTTCCGTGGCCCCCGACTCGAACGGCAGGTACGGGGCGCGCTTGAAGACCACCGCGATCTCCGTGACCCGGCGGCCGAGCCGCTTTCCGGTACGCAGGTAGAACGGCACGCCCGCCCAGCGGCGGTTGTTGATCGTCAGCTTGATCGCGGCGAAGGTGTCGGTCTTCGACTTGGGGTCGATGCCGTCCTCCTCCAGATAGCCGAGGACCTCTTCGCCGCCCTGCCAGGCGTGGGCGTACTGGCCGCGCACGGTGTGCTTGCCCAGGTCCTCCGGCAGTTCGACCGCCGTGAGCACCTTGAGCTTCTCGGCGACCAGGGCCTTCGGGTGGAAGGAGCCGGGCTCCTCCATCGCGGTCAGCGCCAGCAGCTGCAGCAGGTGGTTCTGGATGACGTCACGGGCGGCGCCGATGCCGTCGTAGTAGCCGGCCCGGCCGCCGATGCCGATGTCCTCGGCCATCGTGATCTGGACGTGGTCGACGTAGCTCCGGTTCCAGATCGGCTCGAACATCGTGTTGGCGAACCGCAGCGCCAGGATGTTCTGGACCGTCTCCTTGCCCAGGTAGTGGTCGATCCGGAAGACCTCGTTGGGCGGGAACACGTCGTGCACGATCTGGTTGAGATCCTGGGCACTGGTGAGGTCGTGACCGAACGGCTTCTCGATGACGGCGCGCCGCCAGGAACCCTCCGTCTGGTCCGCCAGTCCGTGCTTCTTCAGCTGCTGGACGACCTTCGGGAAGAACTTCGGTGGCACGGACAGGTAGAAGGCGAAGTTGCCGCCCGTGCCCTGTTCCTTGTCGAGCTCCTCGATGGTGGCCTTGAGGGTTTCGAAGGCCTCGTCGTCGTCGAAGTTGCCCTGGACGAAGCGCATCCCCTGGATGAGCTGCTGCCAGACCTCCTCACGGAACGGCGTGCGGGCGTGCTGCTTGACGGCGTCGTGGACCTCCTGGGTGAAGTCCTCGTCATGCCACTCGCGGCGCGCGAAGCCGACGAGCGAGAAGCCCGGTGGCAGCAGGCCGCGATTGGCCAGGTCATAGACGGCAGGCATCAGCTTTTTGCGGGACAAATCGCCCGTGACGCCAAAGATGACCAGACCCGACGGCCCCGCGATACGCGGGAGCCGGCGGTCCTGGGCGTCACGGAGCGGGTTGGCTCCGGGAACACCAGACAATGTGGTCAGCCCTCCGAAGGAGCGAGGCGCTTGAGCTCCGCCTCGGTGGAGTTGAGCAGATCGATCCAGGACGCCTCGAACTTCTCGACGCCCTCGTCCTCGAGGAGCTGCACGACGTCGTCGTAGGAGATCCCGAGCTTCGCGACGGCGTCGAGCTCGGCCCTCGCCTGCTCGTAGGTGCCGGCGACGGTGTTGCCGGTGACCTGCCCGTGGTCGGCCGTGGCCTCCAGGGTTGCCTCGGGCATGGTGTTCACCGTGCCGGGGGCGACCAGGTCGACGACGTACAGCGTGTCCTTGTACGCGGGGTCCTTGACACCGGTGGAGGCCCACAGCGGACGCTGCTTGTTGGCCTGCGCCTTGTCCAGAGCCGCCCAGCGGTCGGAGGAGAAGACCTCCTCGTACGCCTGGTACGCCAGCCGGGCGTTGGCGAGCGCCGCCTTGCCCTTCAGCGCCTTGGCCTCGTCGGTGCCGATCGCGTCGAGGCGCTTGTCGATCTCGGAGTCCACACGGGACACGAAGAACGACGCCACCGAGTGGATCCTGGAGAGGTCCAGGCCGGCGGCCTGCGCCTTCTCCAGGCCGGCCAGGTAGGCGTTCATGACCTCGCGGTAGCGCTCCAGCGAGAAGATCAGCGTGACATTGACGCTGATGCCCTTGCCGATGACCTCGGTGATCGCCGGCAGACCGGCCTTCGTCGCCGGGATCTTGATGAGCGTGTTCGGCCGGTCGACCAGCCAGGCCAGCTGCTTGGCCTCGGCGATCGTGGCGTGGGTGTGGTGGGCCAGACGCGGGTCGACCTCGATGGAGACCCGGCCGTCCTGGCCGCCCGTGGCGTCGAAGACCGGGCGCAGGATGTCGGCGGCGTCGCGGACGTCCGCCGTCGTGATCATGCGGATGGCCTCGTCGACCGTGACCTTGCGGGTCGCCAGGTCGGTGAGCTGCTGCTCGTAACCCTCTCCGTGCGAGATCGCCTTCTGGAAGATGGACGGGTTGGTGGTGACGCCCACGACGTGCTGCTGGTCGATCAGCTCGGCGAGGTTGCCGGAGGTGATCCGCCTGCGCGACAGGTCATCGAGCCAGATCGCCACGCCCTCGTCGGAGAGGCGCTTGAGTGCGTCTGTCATGAGAATTGCATCTCCTACTAGTCGTATAACGGCGTCAGCGCGCGGCGGCGGCGAGAGATTCCCGCGCTGCGGCGGCAACGTGCGCACCGGTGAAACCGAACTCGCGGAAGAGGACCTTGGCGTCGGCCGAGGCGCCGAAGTGCTCCAGCGAGACGATCCGGCCGGCGTCTCCGACGTACCGGTACCAGGTCAGCCCGATGCCCGCCTCGACGGCGACGCGGGCCTTCACGGACGGCGGCAGAACACTGTCCTTGTACGCCTGGTCCTGCTCCTCGAACCACTCGACCGACGGCATCGAGACCACCCGGGTCGGGATGCCGGCCGCCTGCAGTTCCTCGCGCGCCTCGACGGCGAGGTGGACCTCGGAACCCGTGCCGATCAGGAGGACCTGCGGCGCTGTGTTCCGCCCTTCGGGCCCTTCGGCCTCGAACAGCACGTAGCCGCCCTTGGCCGCGTCCTCGTTCGCCTCGTACGTCGGCACGCCCTGACGGGTCAGCGCCAGGCCGTGCGGGGCGCCCTTGCCGAACACCTTGGTGTAGCGGCGCAGGATCTCGCGCCAGGCGACGGAGGTCTCGTTGGCGTCGGCCGGGCGGACGATGTTCAGGCCCGGGATGGCACGCAGCGAGGCCAGGTGCTCGACCGGCTGGTGGGTCGGGCCGTCCTCGCCGAGGCCGATCGAGTCGTGCGTCCACACATACGTCACCGGCAGGTGCATCAGCGCGGACAGCCGCACGGCGTTGCGCATGTAGTCGGAGAACACCAGGAAGGTGCCGCCGTAGATGCGGGTGTGGCCGTGCAGTGCGATGCCGTTCATGGCCGCGGCCATGGCGTGCTCGCGGATACCGAAGTGGATCGTGCGGCCGTACGGATCCGCGCCCGGCAGCGGGTTGCCCACCGGGAGGAACGACGACGTCTTGTCGATCGTCGTGTTGTTCGAGCCCGCGAGGTCGGCGGAGCCGCCCCACAGCTCGGGGATGATCTCGCCGAGAGCCTGGAGCACCTTGCCGGAGGCGGCGCGGGTGGCGACGCTCTTCCCCGGCTCGAAGACCGGAATGCTGTCCTCCCAGCCCTCCGGCAGCTCGCCCGCGGAGATCCGGTCGAACTCGGCGGCGCGCTCCGGGTTGGCGGTGCGCCACGCGGCGAACGTCTTCTCCCACTCGCCCTTGGCCTCGCGGCCGCGGTCCAGCGCCTCACGGGTGTGCGCGATGACCTCGTCGGAGACCTCGAAGGTCTTCTCCGGGTCGAAACCCAGGACCTTCTTGGTCGCCGCGACCTCGTCCTCGCCGAGCGCCGAGCCGTGCGAGGCCTCGGTGTTCTGGGCGTGCGGGGCCGGCCAGGCGATGATCGAGCGGGCCGCGATGAACGAGGGGCGCTCGGTCTCGGCCTTGGCCGCCTGGAGCGCCTGGTAGAGACCCGCGGGGTCCAGGTCGCCGTTCGGCAGCTGCTCGACGCGCTGGACGTGCCAGCCGTACGCCTCGTACCGCTTCAGGGTGTCCTCGGAGACCGCGGTCTCCGTGTCGCCCTCGATGGAGATGTGGTTGTCGTCCCACAGCAGGACCAGGTTGCCGAGCTTCTGGTGCCCGGCCAGCGAGGAGGCCTCCGCGGAGATGCCCTCCTGGAGGCAGCCGTCACCGGCGATGACCCAGACCATGTGGTCGAACGGGGAGGTGCCGGGGGCGGCCTCCGGGTCGAACAGGCCGCGCTCGTAGCGGGCGGCCATGGCCATGCCCACGGCATTGGCCACGCCCTGGCCCAGCGGGCCCGTCGTCGTCTCGACACCGGTGGTGTGGCCGTACTCCGGGTGACCGGGGGTCTTCGAGCCCCAGGTGCGGAACGCCTTGAGGTCATCGAGTTCCAGGCCGTACCCGGCGAGGTAGAGCTGGATGTAGAGGGTCAGGCTCGTGTGACCCGCCGAGAGCACGAACCGGTCGCGACCGGTCCAGTTCGCGTCGGCGGGGTCGTGCCGCATCACCTTCTGGAAGAGCGTGTACGCGGCGGGAGCGAGGCTCATCGCCGTACCCGGGTGGCCGTTTCCGACCTTCTGTACGGCGTCAGCGGCAAGGACGCGGACAGTGTCCACGGCCCGCTGGTCCAATTCGGTCCACTGGAGGTCTGTGGTGGTCGGCTTGGTGCTCACCCTGAGTCAGGGCTCCTCTCCACTGTTGTAAACCGGTGGCTGGTGACCGCACCGGGCGTCGTCGAGCCTACCCCTGACACAACACGCATTTTCCGGGTCCATTCCAGGGTGCGGGCGACCTGTGGAGTTCGCCTCCCGTATGAGCGCAGCGGCTCACTTCTGCGCTACTCCGATGAGCGCCACTCCTTACTTATGCGCTCATCGGACACCGTGCTTCTGCGCCACTCCAACACGACGCCACCCCCGCGAAGAACGGCCTGTCGTCAACGTCTACAGTGGTCTGGTTCGCGCAAGTCTTTACTGGGCCTTCACGTCCGGAGCTTGCTGGGATTTCTCTGTCAGGGGTGTGCGTGACGGCCGTCGAGTCCCGACCCGCAGGGGTCGCCTTGACTCCGAGCCCAGGGGGCCATCGCCCGTTCGGGGCCCGTATCAAGGCATTCGTGGCACTGACCAAGCCGCGGATCATCGAGCTGTTGCTGATCACCACTGTTCCGGTGATGTTCCTGGCCGCTCAGGGTGTGCCCGACCTGTGGCTCGTACTCACCACCACCATCGGGGGATATCTCTCCGCGGGTGGTGCCAATGCGCTCAACATGTACATCGACCGCGACATCGACGCGTTGATGGACCGTACGTCGCAGCGCCCGCTGGTCACCGGCATGGTGAGCCCGCGCGAGTGCCTGGCCTTCGGTATTGCCCTCGCGGTGATCTCGACGGTCTGGTTCGGGCTGCTCGTCAACTGGCTGTCGGCGGCACTGTCGCTGGGCGCGCTGCTCTTCTACGTCGTCGTCTACACGATGCTGCTGAAGCGGCGCACCGCGCAGAACATCGTCTGGGGCGGCATCGCGGGCTGCATGCCGGTCCTCATCGGCTGGTCCGCCGTGACCGACTCGATGTCCTGGGCCGCGGTCATCCTCTTCGCCGTCATCTTCTTCTGGACGCCGCCGCACTACTGGCCGCTGTCCATGAAGGTCAAGGACGACTACGCCCGTGTCGGCGTACCGATGCTCCCGGTCATCGCGTCCAACCGGGTGGTGGCCCGCCAGATCGTCATCTACAGCTGGGTGATGGTGGCCGTGTCGCTGCTGCTGACCCCGCTCGGCTACACCGGCTGGTTCTACACGGCTGTGGCGCTGCTGACCGGCGGGTTCTGGCTCTGGGAGGCGCACAGCCTGCAGAACCGGACGAAGGCCGGGGTGTCCGGTGCCAAGCTCAAGGAAATGCGACTGTTCCACTGGTCGATCACCTATGTGTCACTGCTGTTCGTCGCCGTCGCGGTCGACCCGTTCCTGCGCTGACACCGTTTCGTTCCTGCCGACGGGGGGGGGGGGGGGGGGGGGGGGGGGGGGGCCCCCCCCCGCGGGGGGGGGGGGGGGGGGGGGCCGCGGGGGGGGGGGGGGGGGGGGGCGGCGCCCCCCCCCCCCCCCCCCCCCCCCGTCGCCAGTTGATCTACCCATCGGTAGCATCCGTTGCATGGCAGACACGGCAGAGACCCAGCAGGTTGACGACAGGAAGCAGGCCGCCCGCGCGGAGCGCAGGGCAGCCAGGCTCGCCAAGCAGATCGGCGCCTTCGCCAAGGCGCACGGCGGCGCCGAGGGGCAGCTCGCCTACATCGGGCAGATGGGTACCCGCATCGTGCTGGTCGGCGAGGACGGCGCCTGGGGTGACCTGGTCGCACCCTCGTACGCGGTCGCCGAGAGTGCCACCACGAAGGCCGGGATCACCATGCACGAGTCCTTCGACGGCGAGTTCGCCGCCAAGGTCCGCACCGGCCCGTACGAGTGGACGCGGATGGCCGGGATCCAGGTCGGAGGCCCCTCCAACAAGGGCTGAGCCGCCGCGCGGGACGTCTCCGGGCGCATCCCACGGGGTCCTCCGCACCGAGCCGGTCGCCGACAGCTCGGGCACCCTCGAGAGCTTCCTCGCCAATCTCGCGGCGGCCGTGCACACCGCGGCCGCCTCCACCGTCGCCTTCATCTCCACCGCGGCCGTACGCCAGGGCCTGAACCCCGATCCGGGCCCGCCCGGACCGGGCGAGGTGCGCGGCGCGGCCGGACGGTGACCGGCCGGGCGGGAGGCGGAACGCCGAGCGGCACGGACCGGTGCCGACGGCCGCGCACGCCGTACGCGCCCCTGACGACCCGGTGCTGCTGCGGCATCTGGGGTGGACCGCGATCGCTCGCGGGCGCCCGCTGCAGCTGCGCACCACCGGCCCCGGTGGACGGCCGGATTCGCCGCCGCGACGGCCGGGCCCGGCAGCGGTCTCGTACTGCCGCACAACTGTCCGGGCGAACCGGCTGGACCGGCGGCCCTCGTAGCGGGCTGAGAGCCTGTCGGGCGACCTCTGATCGGGCGGACGTCACCCGACAGGCTCTCAGCCGGCGGCTGCGGGCTCCGGGGTCTGCGCGCTGGGGGCGGGCACCGGGGCGGTCGCCACCGGGCGCTCGCGCAGCGAGAGCAGCACCCGCACGACGGCGATCCACACCAGGCACGAACCGAGCATGTGCAGCCCGACCAGGATCTCCGGGGTGTCGGTGAAGTACTGCACGTACCCGATCACACCCTGCGCCATCAGCACCAGGAAGAGATCACGGGTGCGGCGCAGCGGACCGACCGGCGCGTCGACGGCCTTCAGTACGAACCAGAGCGCGACCGTCAGCGCCACCACGGCCCAGGCCAGGTCGGCGTGGAGCTGCGCGATCATCTTCCAGTCGAGCGGGATGCGGTGCACCTCGCTGGAGTCGCCCGCATGCCGTCCGGCACCCGTCACGACCGTACCGACGGCGATCAGCAGGCCGGCCGCGGTCACCAGCAGCCAGGTCAGCTGCGAGACCGCCTTGCCGACCAGCGGACGCGGCTCCGCGTCGCCCTCCCGAGCCCGCTGCCAGGTCACGACGGCGACCGTGAGCAGGGCGGTGGAGAGCAGGAAGTGCGCCGCGACGGTGTACGGGTTGAGGCCGACCAGCACGACGATGCCGCCGAGCACGGCGTTACCCATGACCACCCAGAACTGCGCCCAGCCGAGCCGGGTGAGGCTGCGCCGCCAGGGCTGCGCGGAGCGGGCCGTGATGATCGCCCAGCCGACCGCCGCGCACAGCACGTAGGTGAGCATCCGGTTGCCGAACTCGATGGCGCCGTGGATGCCCATCGCGCTCGTCGCCGTCAGGGACTCGTCGGTGCACTTGGGCCAGGTGGGGCAGCCGAGACCGGAGCCGGTCAGCCGCACCGCACCGCCGGTGACCACGATGACGACGGCCATCACGACGGCTGACATCGCCGCGCGACGGACCGTCCGGGGGGACGGGGTCCAGCGTTCGGCGATGTAGAGGAGCGGGTTCCGCGCGGCTTGAGCGATTTCGGCTCGGGTCAGCTTGGGCACGCGCACCATCGTAAGCGGCGGCTTGTGCAAGCTTTCACGAGGGGGACGAGTTACCTCGAAACGTCATGCCGTACGTTGCCGCGGGTCATTCCCAGCGGAAGAACTTTGCCGCCGCGCCCAGCCCGAGCACCGCCCAGACCGCGAGGATCCCGAGATCGCCCCACGGCATCGAGGCACCGTGCTGGAGCACGTCCCGCAGCCCGTCGGACAGGGCCGCGATCGGCAGCAGCCCCAGCACGGACTGCGCCGCGTCCGGAAACCTGTCCAGCGGCACGATGACCCCGCCGCCGACCAGCAGCAGCAGAAAGACGAGGTTGGCGGCGGCGAGCGTCGCCTCCGCCTTCAGCGTCCCGGACATCAGCAGGCCGAGCCCGGAGAACGCGGCGGTGCCGAGCGCGAGCAGCAGCAGGACGGCGAGCGGGTTGCCGTGCGGCGACCAGCCCAGCGCGAACGCGATCACCGTCAGCAGCACGACCTGCAGCACCTCGGTGACCAGTACTGCGAGGGTCTTCGCGGTCATCAGCCCCCAGCGGGGCAGCGGTGAGGCACCGAGGCGCTTGAGCACGCCGTACCGCCGCTCGAAGCCGGTCGCGATGGCCTGGCCGGTGAAGGCGGTGGACATCACGGCGAGCGCGAGAATGCCCGGCGCCAGGAAGTCGACGGACCTGCCCGCGCCGGTGTCCACGATGTCGACGGCGCTGAACAGCACCAGCAGCAGCGTCGGAATGATCACCGTCAGGAGCAGCTGCTCGCCGTTGCGCAGCAGCATCCGCGTCTCCAGCGCGGTCTGCGCACCGATCATGCGGGGCAGCGGGGCGGCACCGGGCCGCGGGGCGTACGTACCGGCGCTCATGCGCGCAGCTCCTTGCCGGTCAGTTCCAGGAAGACGTCCTCCAGGGTGTGACGCTCGACGGAGATGCCCTCGGGCATCACGCCGTGCTGCGCGCACCAGGAGGTGACGGTGGCCAGCAGTTGTGGGCCGACCTGGCCGGTGATGCGGTACGTGCCGGTGGTGGGCTCGGCCGCCTGCGTGCCGTCGGGCAGCGCCTTCAGCAGCGAGCCGAGGTCGAGACCGGGGCGGCCGGTGAAGCGCAGGGTGTTCTCGGCGCCGCCGCGGCACAGCAGGTCCGGGCTGCCCTGGGCGATGACCCGGCCCGCGTCGATGATGGCGACATCGTCGGCGAGCGCCTCGGCCTCGTCCATGAAGTGGGTGGTGAGGACGACCGATACGCCGTCGGCGCGCAGTTCCCGTACGAGATCCCAGGTGGAGCGGCGGGCCTGCGGGTCGAGGCCCGCGGTCGGCTCGTCCAGGAACACCAGCTCGGGACGGCCGACGACGGCCATCGCCAGGGCGAGGCGCTGCTGCTGGCCGCCGGAGAGCCGGCGGTACGTCGTCCGGCCGCAGCTGCCGAGACCGAGACGCTCGATCAGCGCGTCGACGTCGAGCGGATGGGCGTGCAGCTTCGCCATGTGGCGGAGCATCTCGTCGGCGCGCGCTCCGGAGTAGACGCCACCCGACTGCAGCATCACCCCGATCCGGGGGCGGAGCTCCGCGGCGTCGGCGACCGGGTCGAGGCCGAGGACGCGTACGGTTCCGGCGTCGGGGCGGCGGTAGCCCTCGCAGGTCTCGATGGTGGTGGTCTTGCCGGCGCCGTTGGGGCCGAGGACGGCGGTGACCGCGCCGGTGCGTACGCCCAGGTCGAGGCCGTTCACCGCGGTCTTGGTGCCGTACCGCTTCACCAGGCCACGGATCTGCACGACCGGCTCGTTCTTCATGGCCGGTAAGTCTAGGCAGCGGCCCGGCGGGCAAGTCTCCGGGGGCCGGATTAGGTAACCCTTAGTGACGAACTCCACCGTTGATCGTTTCGGACCGTGGTTGTCAGGGCCGGAGGAATTACGCAACAATGGCGTTGTGAAATACCAGGGCGAGGCTCGGCAGGAGGAACTCGCGACTGGGGAGCGCTCGACGCGCAACCGGGTCGCGCGCTCCATCCTGGACCATGGCCCGTCCACCGTCGCCGACCTGGCGAAGCGGCTCGGACTGACTCAGGCCGCCGTCCGCCGCCATCTGGACGCCCTCCTCTCCGACAATGTCGTCGAGGCCCGCGAGCAGCGGGTGTACGGGGCGCGGACCCGCGGCCGCCCGGCCAAGGTGTTCGCTCTGACCGACTGCGGCCGGGACGCCTTCGACCAGTCCTACGACAAGCTTGCCGCCGACGCTCTTCGCTGGATCGCCGAGACCGCGGGCGACGAAGCGGTCGCCGTCTTCGCCCGTGCCAGGACCGCTGCCCAGTCAGTGGCCTACCGCAAGGCGGTCGAGGCCGCGGACCCCGAGGAGCGCACCGAGGCGCTGGCCAAGGCCTTGTCCGCCGACGGGTACGCTGCTACGGCGCGCAGCGCGCCGGGCCCCCGACAGGGCGAGCAGTTGTGCCAGCACCACTGCCCGGTCGCCCATGTCGCCGAACAGTTCCCGCAGCTGTGCGAGGCGGAGACGGAAATCTTCTCCAGCCTGCTCGGGACCCATGTGCAGCGTCTGGCCACCATCGCCCACGGCGACGGGGTGTGCACGACGTTCGTACCGCGCGGCGGACCCCCAACCGCACAGACCACCACATCAGCATCTGCAAGCACGGCCGGGAGGAACCCCGCATGACGCTCCCCACGGAGACTGCCCACCCTGAGCTCGAGGGTCTGGGTACGTACGAATTCGGCTGGGCCGACTCCGACGCGGCAGGCGCGGCGGCCAAGCGCGGCCTCTCCGAGGCTGTCGTACGTGACATCTCGGCGAAGAAGAACGAGCCCGAGTGGATGCTGAAGCTCCGCCTCAAGGGCCTGCGGCTGTTCGACAAGAAGCCCCTGCCGAACTGGGGCTCGGACCTGTCGGGCATCGACTTCGACAACATCAAGTACTTCGTGCGGTCCACCGAGAAGCAGGCGGAGTCCTGGGAGGACCTGCCCGAGGACATCAAGAACACGTACGACAAGCTCGGCATCCCGGAGGCGGAGAAGCAGCGCCTGGTCGCCGGTGTCGCCGCGCAGTACGAGTCCGAGGTCGTCTACCACCAGATCCGTGAGGACCTGGAGGAGCAGGGCGTCATCTTCCTCGACACGGACACCGCGCTGAAGGAGCACCCGGAGCTCTTCAAGGAGTACTTCGGCACCGTCATCCCGGTCGGCGACAACAAGTTCGCCTCGCTGAACTCGGCCGTGTGGTCCGGTGGCTCGTTCATCTACGTGCCGAAGGGTGTCCACGTCGACATCCCGCTGCAGGCCTACTTCCGTATCAACACGGAGAACATGGGCCAGTTCGAGCGGACGCTGATCATCGTCGACGAGGACGCCTACGTCCACTACGTCGAGGGCTGCACCGCGCCGATCTACTCCTCGGACTCGCTGCACTCCGCCGTTGTCGAGATCATCGTGAAGAAGGGCGGCCGCTGCCGCTACACGACGATCCAGAACTGGTCGAACAACGTCTACAACCTGGTCACCAAGCGCGCCGTGGCGTACGAGGGCGCGACCATGGAGTGGGTCGACGGCAACATCGGCTCCAAGGTCACCATGAAGTACCCGGCCGTCTACCTGATGGGCGAGCACGCCAAGGGCGAGACGCTCTCCATCGCCTTCGCCGGCGAGGGTCAGCACCAGGACGCCGGATCCAAGATGGTCCACATGGCGCCGAACACCTCCTCCAACATCGTCTCCAAGTCGGTGGCGCGAGGCGGCGGCCGTACCTCGTACCGCGGCCTGGTCGAGATCGGCGAGGGCGCCGCGGGCTCCAAGTCCAACGTGCTGTGCGACGCGCTCCTGGTCGACACGATCTCCCGCTCCGACACGTACCCGTACGTGGACGTCCGTGAGGACGATGTGTCCATGGGTCACGAGGCCACTGTCTCCAAGGTCTCCGAGGACCAGCTCTTCTACCTGATGAGCCGCGGTCTGACCGAGTTCGAGGCCATGGCCATGATCGTGCGCGGCTTCGTCGAGCCGATCGCGCGCGAGCTGCCCATGGAGTACGCGCTTGAGCTCAACCGGCTGATCGAGCTGCAGATGGAGGGTTCGGTCGGCTAGCACAGCCTGACGACCGAATCCCCCGACTTTTGACAGAGAAAGCGAGCACTACGACAGCCATGGCTGAGGCTCAGAACATTCCGGCGGGGTCCACCACCACCGGGTCCATCGCGGTGGCCGCCGAGTCGACCGTCGCCACGCGCATGAGTGCGCCCCCGTCCTACGACGTCGCGGACTTCCCGGTCCCGCACGGCCGCGAGGAGGAGTGGCGGTTCACGCCGCTGGAGCGACTGCGCGGCCTGCACGACGGCACGGCCGTCGCGACCGGTGGCGCCGTCAAGGTCGAGGTCGACGTCCCCGAGGGCGTCACCGTCGAGACCGTCGGCCGCGACGACGCGCGGCTCGGCCGGGCGGGCACCCCGGTGGACCGCGTCGCCGCCCAGGCGTACTCGTCCTTCGAGAAGGCCTCGGTCATCACGGTCGACAAGGAGGCCGTGCTCGCCGAGCCGATCCGGATCGCGGTGCACGGCGAGGGCGGCGTGGCCTACGCCCACCAGGTCATCGAGCTGGGAGCCTTCGCCGAGGCCGTGGTCGTCATCGACCACACCGGTGACGCGGTCCTCGGGGGCAACGTCGACTACGTCCTCGGTGACGGTGCGAAGCTGACCGTCGTCTCCGTCCAGGACTGGGACGACACCGCCGTCCACGCCGCTCAGCACAACGCGCTGATCGGCCGGGACGCCACCTTCAAGTCGATCGTCGTCACCTTCGGCGGCGACCTGGTCCGCCTCCACCCGCGGGTCTCCTACGCGGGCACCGGCGGCGAGGCGGAGCTCTTCGGGCTGTACTTCACCGACAGGAGCCAGCACCAGGAGCACCGTCTCTTCGTCGACCACAACACCCCGCACTGCAAGTCCAACGCCGTCTACAAGGGCGCGCTCCAGGGCGACGGCGCGCACGCGGTGTGGATCGGTGACGTGCTCATCCAGGCCAAGGCCGAGGGCACCGACACCTACGAGATGAACCGCAACCTCGTCCTCACGGACGGCGCGCGGGTCGACTCGGTGCCGAACCTGGAGATCGAGACCGGCGAGATCGTCGGCGCCGGTCACGCCTCCGCGACCGGCCGCTTCGACGACGAGCAGCTCTTCTACCTGATGTCCCGAGGCATCCCGGCCGAGGAGGCCCGCCGGCTCGTCGTGCGCGGCTTCTTCGCCGAGCTGGTCCAGCAGATCGGTCTGCCGGACGTCGAGGCCCGTCTGCTCGACAAGATCGAGGCCGAGCTGAAGGCTTCCGTCTGATGGCCTTCGTCAGAGTCTGTGCGCTGAGCGAGCTGGAAGAGGACACCCCGAAGCGGGTGGAACTCGACGGAACGCCGGTCTCTCTCGTCCGTACCGAGGGGGAGGTGTTCGCGATCAACGACATCTGCTCGCACGCGAACGTCTCACTGTCCGAGGGAGAGGTCGAGGACTGCATGATCGAGTGCTGGCTGCACGGCTCCAGTTTCGACCTGCGCACCGGCAAGCCGTCCGGCCTTCCCGCGACGCGCCCCGTCCCCGTATACCCCGTCAAGATCGAAGGGGACGATGTGCTCGTCTCCGTCACCCAGGAGTCCTGAGTCACCCATGGCAACGCTTGAAATCCGCGACCTGCACGTCTCCGTCGAGGCCGACAACGCCACGAAGGAGATCCTCAAGGGCGTCGACCTGATCGTGAAGCAGGGCGAGACGCACGCCATCATGGGCCCCAACGGGTCCGGCAAGTCGACCCTCGCGTACTCCCTCGCAGGTCACCCCAAGTACACGATCACCAGCGGCACGGTGACCCTGGACGGCGAGGACGTCCTCGCCATGACCGTCGACGAGCGCGCCCGCGCCGGCCTGTTCCTGGCCATGCAGTACCCGGTCGAGGTTCCCGGTGTCTCGGTCTCCAACTTCCTGCGTACCTCCGCCACCGCCGTCCGCGGCGAGGCGCCCAAGCTGCGTACGTGGGTGAAGGAGGTCAAGGAGACGATGGCCGACCTCCAGATGGACCCCGCCTTCGCCGAGCGCAACGTCAACGAGGGCTTCTCCGGCGGTGAGAAGAAGCGTCACGAAATCCTTCAGCTGGAGCTTCTCAAGCCGAAGGTCGCGATCCTCGACGAGACCGACTCCGGCCTCGACGTCGACGCCCTGCGCGTCGTCTCCGAGGGCGTCAACCGGGTGCGCGAGACCGGCGAGGTCGGCACGCTGCTGATCACGCACTACACGCGGATCCTCCGTTACATCAAGCCCGACTTCGTGCACGTCTTCGCCAACGGCCGTATTGCCGAGTCCGGCGGCGCCGAGCTCGCCGACAAGCTGGAGAACGAGGGCTACGAGGCATATGTGAAGGGTGGCGCTTCCGCGTGACACAGCTGCCGGGCCTCCTCGACACCGAGGCGATCCGCAAGGACTTCCCCCTGCTGGATCGTACGGTCCACGACGGGAAGAAGATCGTTTACCTGGACAGTGCGGCGACGTCGCAGAAGCCGCGCCAGGTCCTCGACGCACTCAGCGAGTACTACGAGCGGCACAACGCCAATGTCCACCGCGGCGTGTACACGATCGCGGAGGAGGCCACGGCGCTGTATGAAGGCGCCCGCGACAAGGTCGCCGCCTTCATCAACGCGCCGAGCCGCAACGAGGTGATCTTCACCAAGAACGCCTCGGAGTCGCTCAACCTCGTGGCCAACATGCTCGGCTGGGCCGACGAGCCCTACCGGGTGGACCACGAGACCGAGATCGTCACCACGGAGATGGAGCACCACTCCAACATCGTGCCGTGGCAGCTGCTCGCGCAGCGCACCGGTGCGAAGCTGAAGTGGTTCGGCATCACCGACGACGGCCGCCTCGACCTGTCGAACATAGATGAGATCATCACGGAGAAGACGAAGATCGTCACCTTCACGCTGGTCTCCAACATCATGGGCACGATCAACCCGGTCGAGAAGATCGTCCGCCGCGCCCAGCAGGTCGGTGCGCTGGTCTGCATCGACGCGTCGCAGGCCGCCCCGCACATGGTGCTCGACGTGCAGGCGCTGCAGGCCGACTTCGTGGCCTTCACGGGCCATAAGATGGTCGGCCCGACCGGCATCGGCGTGCTCTGGGGACGGCAGGAGCTCCTGGAGGACCTGCCGCCGTTCCTCGGTGGCGGCGAGATGATCGAGACCGTGTCGATGCACTCGTCGACATACGCGCCGGCGCCGCACAAGTTCGAGGCGGGTACGCCCCCGATCGCGCAGGCCGTCGGCCTCGGCGCAGCCGTGGACTACCTCTCGGCGATCGGCATGGACAAGATCTTCCGGCATGAGCACGCGATCACCGAGTACGCGGTGAAGCGCCTCCTGGAGGTCCCGGACCTGAGGATCATCGGACCGTCCACCGCGGAGGACCGCGGCGCCACGATCTCCTTCACGCTCGGCGACATCCACCCGCACGACGTGGGCCAGGTCCTCGACGAGCAGGGCATCGCGGTCCGCGTCGGACACCACTGCGCACGGCCGGTCTGCCTGCGCTACGGAATTCCTGCGACGACGCGAGCGTCGTTCTATCTGTACTCCACGCCCGCCGAGGTCGACGCCCTGGTGGACGGTCTGGAGCACGTACGGAACTTCTTCGGCTGAGGGTTGACTGGTGAAGCTTGATTCGATGTACCAGGAAGTGATCCTGGACCACTACAAGCACCCCCACGGGCGCGGTCTGCGGGACGGCGACGCCGAGGTGCACCACGTCAACCCGACGTGCGGAGACGAGATCACGCTCCGGGTGAAGTACGACGGCGAGACCATCGCCGATGTGTCGTACGAGGGCCAGGGCTGTTCCATCAGTCAGGCCAGCGCCTCCGTGATGAACGAGCTGCTGGTCGGCAAGGAGCTGGGCGAGGCGCAGAAGATCCAGGAGACCTTCCTGGAGCTGATGCAGTCGAAGGGCCAGCTCGAGCCGGACGACGCGATGGAGGAGGTGCTGGAGGACGCGGTCGCGTTCGCCGGTGTCTCGAAGTACCCGGCCCGGGTCAAGTGCGCGCTGCTGAGCTGGATGGCGTGGAAGGACGCGACGGCGAAGGCGCTGTCCGAAGGGAACATGGCATGAGCGATCACGGTACGCCAGAAGTACTGACCACCAAGCCGGCCTCCGAGGAGGAGGTCCGCGAGGCGCTGTACGACGTCGTCGACCCCGAGTTGGGCATCGATGTCGTCAACCTGGGCCTGATCTACGGCATCCACATCGACGACGCGAACATCGCCACCCTCGACATGACCCTGACGTCCGCGGCCTGCCCGCTGACCGATGTCATCGAGGACCAGGCGAAGTCCGCGACCGACGGCCTTGTCAACGAGCTGCGGATCAACTGGGTCTGGATGCCGCCGTGGGGCCCGGACAAGATCACGGACGACGGACGCGAGCAGCTGCGCGCGCTCGGCTTCAACGTCTGATCCTCTGCGCTTCCGAACGGCCTCCGGCTCGAGCCGGAGGCCGTTCGGCGTTGTTCGTCCGCCGGTTGCGACTCCCGCTCCGTCTGGTACACCGTCAACGGTCGGCGGACCAGCGCGGCTTCGCGATGAGGTGTGGCGGACGGCCATGACCGCCGGGCAGACCATCGTCGACGCCCACGATCTGCCGTCTCAGGCCCGGTTCTGGTGCCGGGTGCTCGACGCGGCGGCTGCTTCGGCGAGGACCGGGCCCAGGTTCTCGTTGCGCATCCGCCGGTCCACGTACAGCAGCCCGATCACCAGCTGCGGGAACGTCGCCGAGACGAGCTGGCCGACCAGCTGGCCCAGGAGCATGGCCACCAGGTAGCCGCTCACGGCGACGATGACGGCCGCGACGCTCGGGTCCGAGTCCATGCTCGCTGTGCTGAGCATGCCCGGGAACAGGCCGAGGAACGAGAACGGCGTCTGGATGATGTAGCTCGCCACCGCCGCCATGATCAGCGCCAGCAGTGAGATGCCGAAGATCCGCCACCAGTCGCCGCGCACCAGCTGCGAGGAGCGGCGCAGCGCCGAGATCGGGCTCTGTCCCTCGAAGACGGCGGCGGAAGGGGCCAGGGAGAACTTCACCCAGAGCCAGGCCGCCAGCGGGAACGTCGCCAGGGCGCCGAGGAAGCTGAACGGGATCAGTGCCGCGGCGCCGGACCCGGCATCCAGGGTGACGGCCGCGACGACGGCGGACACCATGGTGACCATCATGAAGACCAGTGGGATCAAGGTGATCAGTCCGGTCAGGATCACCGTGCCGATGACCGCCGGTACGCGGGCCCAGGCCCGGCGCCAGATGATGCCGAACGTGGTCCGCCGCCCCAGGACGGCGTCCTGCAGGACCGCCGGTACGGTCGCGTACATCATGGCGGTGCCGATCATGAGCGACAGAAGGGCGACCAGCCAGACGGCACCGAAGGCGATCACCAGCGGGGTGATGTCCTCCGTGGGCGCGCTCTCCTCGGCGGAGAGCGCGACGACCCGGTGCAGATGGTCGCTGACGGCGGAGTACGCGATCGCGACCGCCGCGCCGACCACGACGACGGCCCCGCCGTACACGGCCGCACCGATGCCGAAGAGCTGCTTCCAGTAGCGGCCCATCGTGGAGAACGCGCCGCTGAGGATGTCCCCGAGGCTCAGCGGCGCGAGCGGTATCACCCCTGGCTTCGGCGGCGGCATCCAGCCGCCCCATCCCGGCGGTCCGGGGGGTCCTCCGTACGGCGCTCCTCCGTACGGCGGGCCCCCGGGCCCGCCGCCCCACCCTGCGTCCTGCGCCACTGCTGCTCCGTTGTGTCGGGGTCCATGTGCTGGTCGGGACACGGTAGCGCTCCTGGTGGGGCAGTGGATCTCTTCTGCGCACCACGTTATGTGTACGGGCGTACGCAACGATGCGTACACTCGTACACATGGGATACGGACTGCTGGCCGCGGCCATTGCGGCGGAGGTGGCCGGGACGACGGCCATGAAGTACAGCGAGGGCTTCACCCGGCTCTGGCCCTCGCTCATCACCGTCCTCGGCTATCTGCTTGCCTTCTCGCTGCTCGCACAGACCCTGAAGACGGTGTCCATGGGCACCGCCTATGCCATCTGGGCCGGGATCGGCACGGCGGCGGTCGCCACCATAGGGGTCCTCTTCATGGGCGAGTCCGGAAACCTGGTCAAGATGGCAGGCATCGCGCTGATCATCGCCGGTGTGGTCGTGCTCAACCTGGGCGGAGCGCACTGATGATCCGTCGGTACGACCCCGAGCGGCGCGGCCGCATCATCGATGCGGCGATCCGGGTGGTCGGTACCAAGGGCATCGCGGGGCTCAGTCACCGTTCCGTCGCCGCGGAGGCGGATGTACCGCTCGGCTCGACGACGTATCACTTCGCCTCGCTCGACGAGCTGCTGGTCGCCGCGCTGCGCCGCTCGAACGAGAATTTCTCCCGGGCCATGCGGGAGAGCGAGGCCCTCCTCGCCCCGGACGCCGATCTCGCCGAGGCGCTGGCCCGGCTGCTGGGGGAGTGGTTCTCCGGCGGCCGCGGGCGCCTGGAGCTGGAGTACGAGCTCTACCTCGCGGCGCTGCGCCGACCCGTGCTGCAGCCGGTCGCCGCCGAGTGGACGGATGTCACCGCCGAGTTGCTGGCCGGGCGCACCGACCCGGCCACCGCGCGGGCACTGATCGCGCTGATGGACGGGATCTGTCTGCAGGTGCTGCTGACGGGCGGGAGCTACGACGCGGCGTACGCGCGGGAGATGCTGGCGCGCATCATCGGCTGACCGCGTCGGCCGCCCCGGGGCGGCCGACGGGTCCGGCCCGGGCGGCCGTCGGGATGTCAGCGGCGGACCGCCGCCAGGGCCGCCTGCACGCTCGCCGCGATGTCCGTGATCGGATACAGCGCCTCGCGGACCGTCCGGTCCCGGTCCACCACCAGGGTCAGCCGCTTCAGCCGGCTGACTCCCGCCGCCCGGAACGTGGGCAGTCGCAGCGCCGCCGCCAGCTCCAGTTCCGCGTCGGACAGCAGCGGGAAGCGCAGCCCCTCCGCGTCCGCGAACGCCCGCTGCTCGTCGGGGCGTTGGGTGGACACTCCGTGCACCGTCGCCCCCGCCGCGGTGAACTCGGCCAACTGGTCGCGGTACGTGCAGGATTCGAGGGTGCAGCCGCGCGCGCCCGGGATCTCGGCCCAGCCCGGCGGGTAGGCGTCCCGGCGGGCGTACGCGCCGGGGAAGCAGTACAGGACGGTGTACGGGGCGCCGGCGACCGGATCGCGCAACACGCCTTCGTAGTCGAGGAGTTGCAGCTCCGGCAGACGGGTGCCCACCAGGGCGCGCACCCGCGCCGCCTCCCTGGACGCCTCCGCGGCCGTCGCCATCGTCTCCCCGTCTCCCATCACCCAGGTGTCGCCCCAGTCCTGGAGCGCGATCAGTACCGGCAACAGCGCGCGGCCGCGCGGGGTGAGCCGGTACTCGTACCGGACGGGGCGGTCCTGGTACGGATCCCGGGACAGCACGCCCGCGTCCACCAGCATCCGAAGCCGTTCGGTGAGCACCTTGCGGGACATGCCCAGCTCGTGCTGGAGCGCGTCGAAGCGGTGCACCCCGCGCGCGGTGTCGCGCACGATCAGCAGGGTCCACCAGTCGCCGACGACATCGAGGGCCTGGGCGATCGCACAGTCGGCGTCGGACAGGCTGGTGCGCTGCGGCATGACTTCGTCTTCTTCCGTTCTTGTTCGCGCCGAGGCCACCCCCTACCGGATTGACCCGCAGAAAGCATGCTGTCATAGTCAGTTCCCAAAAGGAACTCGCTGGGGGAGGCGCTGCGGATGAGGATCTTCGGGATGGTGCGGGATGTACCACGGACGGTACGGCTGCTGGCCTTGGGAGCCTTCCTCAACGGAGTCGTCAGCTTCACCTTCTTCTATTTCTTCATCTATCTGACCGGACCCCGCGGACTCACCGTGCCGCAGGCCGGAGTGATCGCGGGCATCGGCGGCATCGGCCTGGTTGCCGGTAACTTCACCGGCGGATGGTTCGGCGACCACTACGGTCACCGCCGGATGCTTCTGATGGGCGCGCTGGTGAGCGGCGCGGCGCTCGTCACCCTGCCGGTCCTGCCGGTCGTGGCGGTGTACGGGGTGCTGCCGCTCGCACAGTACGCAGCAGGCGTCGTACGCGCCGCCAACGCGGCCCTCGTCGCCGTCTCCGTTCCCGAGGGCGGCAGGCGCCAGAGCTTCGCCCTGATGCGCGCCGCGAGCAACGCCGCCTTCGCCGTCGGCCCACCGCTCGGCGCGCTGATCGCCGATCGCTTCTCGTACGGCCCGCTGTTCGTCGCCGACGGCCTCGGGACGCTGCTCTTCGCCGCGTACGCATCGAAGGTGCTCCCGGCGCGCGGCACCGTACACACCCGGCCGGCGCACGACCCCGGCGCGCCCGGGCTCTGGCGGGAGCTGCGGGTCAGACCCGCGGTGCCGGTGCTGCTCGCCGCCATCCTCTGCGTCGACTTCGTCTACCGGCAGCAGTACTCCACCCTGCCCGTGTTCCTCGGCGATCACGGCCACAGCGCCCAGTTCTACGGGTGGCTGCTCGCCATCAACGGCGGCGTCATCCTCTGTCTCGAACTCCCGGTGGCGCACGCGCTGCGCCGACGGGCTCCGCTGAGCATCGTGGGCACCGGGCTGCTGCTGGTGGGGCTGGGATTCGCGGCACTGATCCCGGGGGCCGGCGTGCTGCTCGCCGTCACCATGATGGTGTCGCTGACCGCGGGCGAGGTCCTGTACAAGTCCACCGCCACGGCGTACGTCGCCGACCAGGCACCCGGCCATGTGCAGGGCCGCTTCCAGAGCCTGTACGCGGGGGCGTCCATCAGCGGCCAGGTGCTGGCCCCGCCGCTCGGCGGCGCGCTCTACGCGGCCGCGCCCGAGCTGCTCTGGCCGGTGTGCGCGGTGCTGGCCGGCGGTGCGGGCGTGGCGGTGCTGGCGGCGCGGCGGCTGCGGGGGCCGGTGCGCGTGGTGGCGCCGGCGCGGACTCCGGTGCCCGAGCGGCAGGTGCAGCCCGGCTGACCGGGTGGTCCGGGCGGATGGGGCCCCGCCGCGACCATCCGGCGAGACCGGTTGGCTCCGGCGGGTCCCTGCCGGTTAGGTTCGTGTCATGACCGACACGACTTCCCGCACCACCGGCGCCGTCGCCGCCGGCCTCGCCACCATCGCCGGCGACGGTTCCGTTCTCGACACCTGGTTCCCCGCCCCCGAGCTCTCCGCCGGGCCCGGCCCGGCCGGAACCGAACGGCTCACCCCCGACCAGGCCGTGAACCTTCTCGGCGAGGGCGCGGCCAAGGCTGTCGGCGTGGACGCCCGCCGTGGTGTCGAGGTCGTCGCCGTGCGCACGGTCATCGCCTCGCTCGACGACAAGCCGCTCGACGCCCACGACGCGTACCTGCGCCTGCACCTCCTCTCGCACCGTCTCGTCCAGCCGCACGGCCAGAGCCTGGACGGCGTCTTCGGCCTCCTGGCCAACGTCGCCTGGACGTCGCTCGGTCCGGTCGCCGTCGACGACCTGGAGAAGGTGCGGCTGAACGCCCGCGCCGACGGCCTGCACCTCCAGGTCACCTCGGTCGACAAGTTCCCCCGGATGACGGACTATGTCGCCCCGCAGGGCGTCCGGATCGCCGACGCCGACCGGGTCAGGCTCGGCGCGCACCTCGCCGCCGGTACGACGGTCATGCACGAGGGCTTCGTCAACTTCAACGCCGGCACGCTCGGCACGTCGATGATCGAGGGCCGCATCTCCGCGGGCGTCGTCGTCGGCAACGGCTCCGACATCGGTGGCGGTGCCTCGACGATGGGCACCCTCTCCGGCGGCGGCAAGGAGCGCATCGTCATCGGTGAGCGCTGCCTGATCGGCGCCGAGGCGGGCGTCGGGATCGCGCTCGGCGACGAGTGCGTCGTCGAAGCGGGGCTGTATGTCACCGCGGGTACGCGCATCACCCTGCCGGACGGCCAGATCGTCAAGGCGCGGGAGCTCTCCGGCGCCTCGAACATTCTCTTCCGCCGCAACTCGGTCACCGGCGCCGTCGAGGCCCGCCCGAACAATGCGGTGTGGGACGGTCTCAACGCTGTCCTGCACAGCCACAACTAGGAGGGCACTGAAGATCTTGGCCGGGCTCCCGACGCCTTGCACGCACATCTGCGGCGTTGCCAAAACGGCCTGACAGCTCCGCTATGAGGCCGCTTCGGCGCCTTGCAGCCGCACGCACCAGACGCCGCTCGCTGATCCGGCCAAGATCTTCAGCACCCTCCTGGTGCTTTTTTCCGGCAGGGGCAAACGCTGCCGGTCACGGCATCAGCGTGTAGCGGCGAGGAGTTCCTCGTACGCCTTCCGCAGCCCGTCGGCCGCCTCGCGCCCGGCGGGCTGCAGCGGTTCCCGGACCGGTCCGGCGCCGAGCAGCGCCTTGGCCGTCACGGTGCCGGGCAGCCCGGACGACATCATCAGCTCGGCCAGCGGAACGGTCAGCCGGTTGAGCCGGGCCGCCTCGGCGGTGTCCCCGGCGTCGAAAGCGTCCAGGACCGCCCGCAGCTGCCGGGGCGCCACATTCGCGACCGTACTCACATAGCCCGCCGCGCCCACCGCGTACAGCGGCAGGTTGAGCTCCTCGCAGCCCGAGTAGTACGAGAGCGAGCCCGCGCCGATCACCTTCGTCGAGCCGAGCAGGTCGTACGCGCAGTCCTTCACCGCAACGATGCGCGGATGGTCCGCGAGCCGCAGCAGGGTCTCCGGCTCGATGCGGGTGCCGGTGCGGCCGGGGATGTCGTACAGCATCAGAGGAACGCCGGTCGCGTCGGCGACGCGCCTGAAGTGTGCCTCGACGGCGGGCTGCGGCGGTCTGCTGTAGTAGGGCGTCACGACCAACAGGCCGTCCGCGCTTGCCCGTTCGGCCTGCCGGGCCAGCTCGATGGTGTGCCGGGTGTCCGCACTGCCTACCCCGGCGACCAGTGGCACATCTGCGCCGACCGCCTCACGGACCGCGCGCAGCAGCGCGGTCTTCTCGGCGTCGGTGGTGGTCGGGGACTCACCGGTGGTGCCGCTGAGTACCAGGCCGTCGCAGCCGTCGGCGACGAGACCGGCGGCGTGGGCCCCGGCAGCGTCCAGATCCAGCTCGCCGTCGGCGGTGAACGGCGTGATCATGGCGCAGAGGGCGCGGCCGAAGGGGGCTGCGGGGGTGGCTGGGGCTTCAGGGGGTCTCATGTCCGAAGTGTCCGCCGCCCTGACCGTGAAGGTCTACTTAGTTCTGCTTGAGGTGAAGGGGTAGAAATGCTCAACCATTGGTGTGGGGGCCGGGACCGCGGTCTGGCATGATCGAACGCCTACGCGGCAGGCTGATGCGGGGGCGGGTGCACGGGTATGCGGGGACCGGCGGGTATCAGGACGGGCACCGGCGCGCGGAGAGGGGTCGTGGCCGCCTGCTTCGCCGGGGCGCTTGCTGTGACGCTGTCGGGATGCGCCGGATTTCTCGTACCGGCGGGCGAGGGTGAGCCGGAGCCGACTCCGAGCTCGTCGTACACGCCGGGCGTGCACGCGGACAAGCTGGATCCGTCCGACCTGGCCATCGCCCCGTCTCCCGACCGGCCGTCCCCGGGGGGCGTTCCCGGCTCCACCCCCACCCCGAGCGCCATCGTCACCGGTGACTGCCCGTCCTCCGGCGTCGTTGTGGACATGGGTGAGGTGCAAGCGGCGCTGGGCCACCGGGCCGTGTCGCTCACCCTCACCAACTGCGGCAGCAAGCCGTTCCGGGTGGACGGCTACCCGTCCGTGCGGGCCCTGGACGACAAGGGCGATCCGCTGCCGGTTCCGGTGAACCCGGGCTCCTCGTACATGGGGACCGACCGGGGGCCGAAGGAGGTCATGCTGCAGCCGGGGGAGGCACTGAACGCGCTGCTCGCCTGGGTGTCCACCCCGACCGGCGGCGACCTCATCGAGGGTGACGCGCTGGCGATCGCGCCGGCTCCGGGGCTGGAGGCGCGCACGTTCCCGCTGGAGGGGAGCGACGTACGGCTGCTCGATGAGCTGAACATGACCGCCTGGCGAGCCGTGTCGCCCCCGTAGTGCCCCGGGCGGGGATCAGAGGGCGAGCTTGAAGCCCTCGTGGCTGCGGGCGAAGCCCAGCGACTCGTAGAACCGGTGCGCGTCCGTGCGCAGCTTGCCGCTGGTCAGCTGCACCAGCCCGCACCCCCGCAGCCGGGCCCGGCCGACGGCTTGCTTCATCAGCTCCCGACCCAGTCCGCCGCCCCGCCGGTCCGCCCTGATCCGTACCGCCTCGATCAGCGCCCGCTCCTCGCCGTGCCTGCCGAGCCCCGGTATGTAGGTCACCTGCAGGCAGCCCAGCACGGTGTCGCCGTCCACCAGTACCAGCATCTCGTTGCGGGGGTCGCTCTCGATGGCGGCGAAGGCCTTCTCGTACGCCTCGTCGACCACGACCGAGGCCGGGTCGACGACCCGCACCTCGTCGGCGAGGAGCGCGAGGACGGCGGGCAGGTCGGGGCGGGTGGCGACGCGCAGGATCATGCCCTGGAGTCTGGCACGGGCGCCGGAGAGGTCAGGAGCCGGATATTGGCGCGGCCACGTGACCGGGCGGCACGGTGTGCGGCCCCGGACATGCCGCTCAACAGGCGCGGCAGGAGAGGCGTGGGCTCGCGGGGACGACGACGGTCGGGCCGGGGTGCTCGACGGCGTGCTGCATGTGCTGCGCCGTCGGCGTCAGGGGAACCGGGGACTCGTGAACGGTTGACCTCAAGCGGACTTGACGTATCAGGGTGGCCGTCAGCGGTGCACCGCAGGGGTGCACCGGTGAGGAGGATCGCCGTGAGCGAGAGCGTGCAGTTCGTGTCCCGTCCCGACATCGCCCGCAACGACGTGGGCCTCGTCGAGGCCGGCACCTGGGACGTCGGCACCCCCGGGCGGCAGCGGGAGACCGTCGACGCCATCCGCAGGGCGTGGGGCAGCCGGGGCTGGCCGCATCCGGGGCTGCTCGCGTACACCGTGCACGTCGGGGACGACGGGAGGACGCTGTTCCACTACGCGCAGTGGAGCGGCGAGGACGCCCGGCAGGAGTTCGTCCGCAGCGGCCGGGACACCCGCGACGCCGACATCGACGCAGCCGTGCCCGGGATCCGGCGGCTCGGGCCGCACACGTACGAGCTCTACCGCTCCGGGGTGCGGAAGGAGGGCGACGGTCGCGAGCCGGGGTGCATCGTGATCGTCGACGTCGAGTTCGACGGGCCGGACGCGGCGCGTCAACGGGACTGGGTGGACACTGTGTTCGAGGCGCTCGGCACGGACCCGGCGCCGGCCCCCGGCGGTATGTCCGGGCACTTCCACGTGAGCGTGGACGGGGGCCGCGTACTCAACTACGCGGAATGGGTCAGTGCGCAGGCGCACATCGGCGCGCTCGACGCTCCCGGGGACGGCGTCGGGTCGAGGACGCCGCAGTGGGAGCGGGTGCAGTCCTATCCGGGGGTATCCGGCGGCGGCGTGCACCGCTACACACCCGCGCTCAGCCTCCGGGCCGACGGGTAGCGGGCCGGGCGGATACCGCTCACGGCTCGCCACCGTCCTTCTTGCCCTCGGGGCGATGGGGAACGCCACTGTTACGCCGGGCCGCCCGCCGGCGTTTGGACGGGACGGCGCCGAGCGGTCCGGGACGGTGACCGGCGCGGGCACCGGGAAAGATCCATACGGGTAAATTCCTTGATTGTGCAGGGGAGTTGTCGGGGTTCCCCGGTCGGCTCTCCGTCGTCTGTCGCATGAACCAGGCGGCATCGGGCGAAAAGCGTCTACGCTTGGGCGGCCTGAGACCGACCGGCACATGAGGGCGGGAGAAGGTGCGTCCCCGAGCTCCGTGACGCCGCCCCCCATTGCCGGCCGGACTGAAACCCGTCGCCCGAGGAGAACCACCTGATGTCCGCAGAGCGCCCCACCCTGCCGCCGGTACGGCTGCACACAGAGGCGGAGCTGGCACGGGACGCGCTCGTCGCGCCGCTGCTCGCCCGCGCAGTCCGGCTCGCCCGCTGGGCGGGACCGGAGACCCGAGTCGGCGCCGGTGGCGAGCTCGTCGAAGCACAGCTGCCCGCAGCGGCCGAGCACCTCGGGCTGGCGGCGGACGAGGACGGCGCGGCGGAGGCCAGTGAGGCGTGGCGGCTCGCGGTTGACACCGGGCTCCTCGACGTCCACGAACCGGAGGGAGACGCGGAGGAGGACGACGCGGAGGGGACCGTGTCCGCGGGTGAGATGCTGGGGCTGCTGACCGGCGGCTCCCCGCAGGACATCCTCGCGATCTGGCTCGACGGCCTGGAGGCCGTGCTCGCCGATGCCACCGCACCGTTCTTCGACGACCTCGCCGACCTTGTCGGCGAGGACGGCTCGATCGACCTCGACGCCCTGGACTGGGACCCGGAGGCGGAAGCCGAATTCCTCGACGGCGTGCTCGGCAACCTGTACCTGCTCACGGTCGGTGACGGCACCGGCAGCGAGGCACCCGTCCCGCTGCCCGCGCTCGCCGCGTCGATGATCGTGCCCGACGACATGAGCGAGCCCACCGACGACATCCTGGAGCAGGTGTCGGAGGCGATGATGCGCCTCGACGACCAGTTCCGGCTCCTCGAACCGATCGGGCTCGTCGCCTACCAGCCGGTGGACGAGGCGCTGCTCGTCGAGGAGGACGACCGGGCGCAGCCGCCCGCCGACGACGAGGACGTCAGCCGGTACGGCATGGTGAAGCTGACCCCCCTCGGTCTGTACGGCATCCGGGCCCGGATGCTGGCGGCCGGTGTCGACGCCCCCGCGATCGGCGATCTCGCCGACAAGGACGCCGACGCGCTCCTCGGCGGCGTCGCGTACTACCCGGAGGAGGCGGCCCGCAGCGAAGTCGAGCAGTGGCTCGCCCGCCGCGGGGCGGACGGCGCCGCGGCCGAACTGCTGGGCGCCGCTCGCGGCGCGGACCAGCAGGCCCCGCTCCGTCGGCTGCACTGCCAGCAGGCCCTCGCCCTGGTCGGCGCGGAGGCGGAGCCCGCGGTCCGCGCGGTGCTCGACGAGCCGGAGCTGGGCGGCCTCGCCCGCGTCTGGCTCGCGGAGCACGGTGCGGCGGACGTGCCCCCGCCGCCGGAGTCGATGATCTTCTGGCTCGCCATCGACACGATTGCCGCGCAGCTGGAGGCGGCCGGCGACCTGGACGAGCTCCAAGGGCTGGTCGAAGGGCTGTCCGGCCAGCACAGCGGCTTCTTCGACCAGGCGTGGCGGGTGGAGCACCCCGCGACGGCGGACGTCCTGGAGGCGATGGGGCGGCTGCACGGCGACAAGAAGAAGGCGAAGGACGCCCGCAAGGCGGCGTTCAAGGCGCGGTCGCGGTCGGGCGGCTGAAGCGGGACACGGCGGCCCGGGCGGGCGGCTGAGGAAATCACGGCGGTAGTAACGGCCTGGTGCACGACAGAGAGTGGATCAGGCCGTAACCCCGTAAAGGTTCACAGGAAGCGTGCCGTTCGAAGTCGCCTTCAATTCAACCTCCGTTAGCGCAGGGGCGGGAGCGTGAGCCCGCAACCCACCCGCCCCAGCTGCTCCAGGAGTTCGTGATGCCCTTCACGCGCAGGGAATTCACCAAGCAGTCCGCCCTCACCGGCGCCGGCATCGCCCTGACGGGTACCGTCGCCGCCCTGGCCACCGCCCCCGGCGCCCTTGCCGCCGAGGATTCCCGGCAGGGCCACGACGACCCCGGTCACGGTCACCACGACGAGCCCGGCTACGGGCCGCTGCTTCCTGACCCGAAGGGCATGCTCGCGCTTCCCGCCGGATTCTCGTACCGCATCATCACGCACAGCGGTGTCACCAAGCTGGAATCCGGCGAGTACACCCCCTCCAACCACGACGGCACGGCCACCTTCGAGGGCCCGCGCGGCGTCACCCTGCTGGTCAACAACCACGAGCTGAGCGGCACCCGGGACCGCTGGGAGCACCCGGTCCCGCTCGCCGAGGGTCTCGTCTACGACCCGATCGCCGCCGGTGGCTGCACCGTCGTCGAGACCCGCCGCGACGGCCACACGGCCGAGTGGGTCGGCATCGCCGGCACGTCCACCAACTGCGCCGGTGGCGCCACCCCGTGGGGCACCTGGCTCACCTGCGAGGAGACCGAGGACAGGGCCGGCAAGAACGGTCTGCTCAAGGACCACGGCTACGTCTTCGAGGTCGACCCGTACGACAAGCGCGCCAACCGCGACCCGCGTCCCATCAAGGCGTTCGGCCGGTACGCCCACGAGGCCGTCGTCATCGACCCGAAGCGCGGCCACGCCTACCTGACCGAGGACGCAGCCGGTCCCAACGGGCTGCTCTACCGCTGGGTCCCGCCGCACGGCTTCAAGCACGGCCGCGGCCAGCTGCGCACACTCGCCGACGACGCCGGTGTCCTCCAGGCCATCAAGTGCTTCGACAGCAGCGGACAGTTCGTCGACGACCTGTCCCGCGCCACGAAGATCGGCACCGTGTACGGCGTGGACTGGGTCGACGTCGTCGACCGTGACGCCAAGACCGTCTCCGTGCGCAAGCAGTTCGGCAACCAGGACGTCACCCGTGCCCGCAAGCTCGAAGGCATGTGGTGGGGCGACGGCGGCGCGTACATCGTCTCCTCGTTCGCCCGCGCGGAGAGCCCCGTCCAGCACGATGGCCAGGTCTGGTTCTACGACCCGAAGCGCCGCACGCTGACGCTGAAGGTGCTCCTCGGGGTGAACGCCGACCCGTCGAAGGACGGCGCGTTCGACGGCCCGGACAACATCACCGTCTCGCCGTACGGCGGTCTGGTCATCGCCGAGGACGGCGAGGGCATCCAGCACCTCTTCGGGGCGACCGAGAGCGGCCGTACGTACCCGATCGCGCGCAACGAGCTGAACGCGGGCACGGCTGAGAAGCCGGAGTACAGCGAGTTCACCGGGGTCACCTTCTCGCCTGACGGGAAGACGCTGTTCGCCAACATCCAGACGCCCGGCATCATGCTCGCCATCACCGGCCCGTGGAAGCGCCAGCCGAACCGGTAATGACGCCGTGCGGACTGCTCTTGGGTCCCCGATGAAAAGCCTTGGTGCGTCCGGAGGCTGATCCTCTAGGGTGCTGTCCGTGTCCAGGTGCGAAGGCAGGACCTACTTCCAAGGGGGAGATCGCGGGTTCGATTCCCGCCGCCGGTTTTCCGACCGGTGAGGTTCAGGGGAGGAACGCCCTCGTCGGTTCCGCCGACTCCGATCTCTGGTCACAGACAACCTCACGAACTGCATGCACCTCCCGGTGCGCAGGCTGCGGCTACTTCTTCGAAACAAGTTCCGCCGTCGCCGACTCTGATCTCGGGAGGCGCAGCGCCGGTGGTGCCCGGTGCGCAGGCGACGGCTCCTTCATGTGAACTGACGGTTGTGGGTGCACGTCCCGTCCGGCCGCGGCCGGTAGCTCAACTGGGCAGAGCATCAGAAAGGCCCTCGCCGACTTTTGATCTCGGGTACCGCACGCGCTGTTCCTTCCCCGAATGAATTCGGGGGAATTCATCGTGACCCGCTTCAACACCCGTACCGCAAAGCCCCGTGTCGCCTCGCCCGTGCAGTCCACCGGGCGTACCGCGCCCACCCGTCAGGGCGGCCGCGGATATCTTCGCGACAACCGCTCCGAGCTCTTTCTGCTCGCGGTCGCCAATGTTGTTTCGCAGCAGACCTTTTACGAGAGCGCCGAGCAGCGCGACAGCCGTTTCGCGGAGCTGGTACGTATCCTCGCCGTCGGCGACCCCGAGTGGACCGCCGGTCTGCTGGGGTGGCTGCGCCGCGAGGGCGGAATGCGGACTGCGTCGATCGTCGGCGCCGCCGAGTACGTGAAGGCGCGGCTCGACGCGGGTGCCGAGGACGGACCGTCCAACCGGCAGGTCGTCGACTCCGTCCTGCTGCGCGCCGACGAGCCCGGTGAACTGCTCGGGTACTGGACCTCGCGGTACGGCCGCGCTGTGCCGAAGCCCGTCAAGCGCGGGATCGCCGATGCCGTACGCCGCCTCTACCACGCGACGTCGCTGCTGAAATACGACACCGCGTCCAAGGGCTACCGCTTCGGCGACATCCTGAACCTGGTACACGCCGCGCCCGACCCGGAAAAGGAAGGGCAGGGCGAGCTGTTCCGTTACGCGCTCGATCGCAGGCACCACCCGGAGGTGGCGGTTCTGCCCGCCTCGAACCGCATCCTCACCGCCCATCGGGCGCTGATGGAGCTGCCGGTCGAGGAGCGGCGGGCCGTCGTGACCGCACCCGGCGGGGCCGACCGACTGGCCGCGGCGGGCCTGACGTGGGAGGCCCTCGCGGGCTGGCTGCAGGGTCCGATGGACGCCGCGGCCTGGGAGGCGGTCATCCCGTCGATGGGGGCGATGGCACTCGTCCGCAACCTGCGGAACTTCGACGAGGCCGGTGTCTCGGACGAGATCGCCGCCCAGGTGGCGGCGAAGATCTCCGACCCGGCCGTGGTCGCCGCATCGCGGCAGTTCCCGTTCCGCTATCTTGCGGCGTACCGGCACGCTCCGTCGCTGCGCTGGGCCTACCCGCTGGAGCAGGCGCTCGGCCACTCGCTGGCTCATGTCCCCGCCCTGCGGGGGCGGACGTTGATCCTGGTCGACCGCTCGGGCTCGATGTGGTCGCCGCTCTCGGACCGTTCCCGGCTCAACCGGGCAGACGCCGCCGCGATTTTCGGTGCGGCGCTGGCGCTGCGGGCCGACGAGGCCGATCTGGTGCAGTTCGGCACGAACAGCGCACCGGTCGAGTACGGGAAGGGTGAATCCGTACTGAAGGTCCTGGAGCGCTTCGGTGATCTCGGTGACACCAACACCGCGGAGGCGGTGCGCCGGCACTTCCGGAAGCACGACCGGGTACTGATCGTCACCGACGAGCAGGCGTCGTTCTCCTGCGCCGTGGACGCCACCGCGGCCGTGCCGTCCGATGTGCCCGTCTACACCTGGAATCTGGCCGGATATCAGGTCGGTCACGCCCCGTCGGGAAGCGCGAACCGCCACACCTTCGGGGGGCTTTCGGACGCGGCATTCCGCATGGTGCCCCTGCTGGAGGCGGGCAGGGACGCCGACTGGCCCTGGAATCGCTGATGAAGAATCCGGCATCAGTGCGCCCCCAGGAGTGGTCGGGCATGGCGCCGGGCGTTCCCAGGGCGCATACTCAAGGTAATGAAACAGTCAGCCGGATCCCGGCGTCACCTGCCTTCCAGTCCCTTCAACCGCCCGGCCCAGGCGGCCCCACCGGTCGAATTGTTCGATGTGGGCGACAGGGTGTCGCATGACCAGTTCGGACTCGGTCGAGTCCTTGCCGTCGAGGGCGACAACGACGCAGTGCTCATTGACTTCTCGGGGCGACAGGGGAGGATCCTGAGCCCGTACTCCAAGCTGACGAAGCTCTGACGGCCTTCCTCACGAGAGAGGCGGCGAGCACGCGCAGTGTCCGCTTCTCCGCCACGCTCTCCGGTTTCAGGGGCACCTGCACCCGCAGGTGCCCCTGAAACCGTGCCGGAGGCTTTTCGCCGCCCTACAGCGCCTGGGCGGCGGGTTTGACCATGCCGCGGACGGTGCGCGACTTCACGAAGTCGCCCATCGCCGTCATTTCCCACTCACCGGAGAACTGCTTGATCAGCTTCGCCATCATCACGCCGGTCTGCGGCTCGGCGCCGGTCAGGTCGAAGCGGACCAGCTCCTCACCGGTCGCCGCGTCGATCAGCCGGCAGTAGGCCTTGGCGACCTCGGTGAACTTCTGGCCGCTGAACGAATTGACCGTGAAGACCAGCCCGGTCGCCTCCGGGGGGATCCGGCCGAGGTCCACGACGATCACCTCGTCGTCGCCCGCGCCCTCGCCCGTGAGGTTGTCACCGGAGTGCTTGACCGCGCCGTTCAGGATGGAGAGCTTGCCGAAGTAGCAGCTGTCCAGGTGGTTCCGGTTGGGGCCGTAGGCGATCACCGAGGCGTCGAGGTCGATGTCCTTGCCGCGGAACGCGGGCTCCCAGCCGAGCCCCATCTTGACCTGCGAGAGCAGCGGGCGGCCGCCCTTGACCAGGGACACCGTCTGGTTCTTCTGGAGGCTGACCCGGCCCTTGTCGAGGTTGATCCTGCCCGAGCCGGCGGGTGCCGGAGCGGCAGCGGGCGGCGCGGCCGGGACCGGGGGAGCGGCGATCCGCGGGTCCACGGGGGCGGCGGCGGGTACCGGGGGTGCGACCGGCGCGGGCGGCGCGGCCGGCTCCTCCTCGACCGACACACCGAAGTCCGTGGCGATGCCGGCCAGCCCGTTCGCATAGCCCTGGCCGACCGCGCGGGCCTTCCAGGCGCCGTTGCGGAGATAGACCTCTATGACCACGAGCGCCGTCTCGGCGCCCAGCCGGGGCGGGGTGAAGGTGGCGAGGACGCTGCCGTCGTCCGCGTTGCGCAGGGTGGCCGTGGGCTCGATGCCCTGGAAGGTCTGGCCCGCCGCGTCCGGGCTGGCCGTGACGACGATCTTCTCGATGCCGGGCGGCACCGCAGCGGTGTCCACCACGATCGCGTCCGGCGCCGTGCCGCCGCCTGAGCGGTAGGTCACACCCGGGCCCGTGGGCTGGTTGTAGAAGATGAAGTCGTCGTCGGAACGCACCTTGCCGTCGACGGTGAGCAGCAGGCCCGAGACGTCGAGCCGCACCGGCGCGGCGACGTCCACCGCCACACGGGCGGCGGAGAGAGGGATGTTCGAGCCAGGTGTCATAGCGGTCATGCACGGGGTAACGAACGACCTCGCTTTGCCGTTCCCTTACCTTCGGCCGGCTTGGTTACGGGGGTGGCTGCGGGCCGCCCGCTCGTTGCCGTGCTTGTACGCGCCGGTCCAGCGGGCCATGACCAGCTGGGCGTCCCCGGACGCCACCTCGGCGAGGAACTTCTCCGCCCGGCTTCCGCGCAGGGTTCCGGCGGGGCGGCTGTGGTGGGTGAGGGTGACGCTCGCGTCGGCGTGCTGCTCGTACAGGAATCCGGATGGTTTCGGCATGGAACCGCATCCTGCCCGGTCACGGGTGCGGTGTCGCGCGAATATCCTGCCGCGCGTGGGCGAGCGCACCGCGTTCGGGGGACCACGGCCGCGCAGAACGGACAAGGAGCCGGGCCTCCTCCTTCTCCTGTTCTTCAGGGAGCCCGGTCCGTCTCCCCCAGGCACGGCCTGCCCCTTCGTTCCTCCGGCCGGCCGGGTCGGTACGGCCAGATCGGCGGGTTGGTGATGAAGTGTCCGCTGAGGTGGGTATGGTCCGGGTTATCCTGTTCGAGTTCGCGTACCGACGCCCCGCACGGCCTCCCGCTCTTTCACGCCTCGGTCGATGACGGAAGCGGACCGGTGGCGGTGCCCGTCAGCCGCCCCCGCCGGTCCGTGACCAGCAGGACCGCTGTCAGCAGGCCCGCCGCACCGATGAGTGGCAGCAGCACCCGGATGTCCAGCACCGCGACCAGCCCGGCGCCGAGCGCCAGCGCCACCGCGTTCGGCACCATCATCAGTGAGTTGGCGGTCGCGCTCGTACGGCCCAGCACGGCGTCCGGCGTCTCCCGCTGCACCGCCGTCATCGCGGCGATCAGCACACACGGCAGCCCCGCCCCGATCGCGACGCTCGCGACCAGCGCCACCGCGTCGTACGGCAGCGCCCGCAGCCCCACCGCCAGCGCGAACAGGGCGATCCCGGCCGCGGTGAACACCCGCTCCGGCAGGCGCCGCAGCAGTGGACCGGCCAGCAGCCCGACCGCGATCGACCCGCAGCCCTGCACCGCGTACAGCACACCCGCGTACGTGGGGGAGTGCCCGAGCCCGTCGTCGATGACGGCGTAGAGCGCGGCTCCGTTGAGCCCGGCGCACAGCATCGTCACCGCACCCGCCAGCACCAGCGGCCGCAGCACCGGTGACCCCCACACCTGCCGGATCCCCGCCGTCAGTTCGCCGCGCCGGTCCGTGCGGACGGGCCGGGCCGGCTCCTGTACCCGCAGCAGTGCGTAGACCCCGGCGGCCAGGGCGAACGACGTCGCGTCGAGAAGCGCCACCGCGCCGCCGCCGAACCGCGCATAGAGCCCGGCGCCGGTCAGTGGTGCGAGGAGCTTCATGCCCTCGTTCGCGATCATCCGGAACCCGTTGAAGTCGCCGAGGAGCCGGGGAGCGACGGTGTGCGCGACGAGCGCCGACTCGGCCGCGTCCATCAGCACACCGCTCACCCCGTACAGCACGAGCACCGCGAAGAGGATCCAGATCCGCCCCGCCGAATCGATCGCGAGCAGCGAGGTGAGCAGCCCTGCCATGGTGAGATTCGCCCAGATCAGCAAGGGTTTGCGGGGTACCCGGTCGGCGACCGCGCCGAGTGCGGGACCGGTCAGCACAGGAAGCCACATGGCGAACACGGCGAGCGCCGCGAGACTGTTCGACCCGGTGAGGGACTTGACCCAGATCCCGCCGGTGAGCCACATCGCGGATGTCCCGAAGCCGGAGACCACCACCGCCGTCAGATACAGCCCGGCGTTGCGGTCCCGCAGCACCTTTCCTGCCGCCGACCCTGTCATTGCGCTCCCCGTACCTCGTTGACCTGCGGTTCCGTTACGGACTCATGCTGGCGACTAAGGGCGGGCCGTGACATCGGGCAGATGCCCTACACCGGGGTTGCGGGACGTTCCGACGACCAGAACAAGAGCTGACACGGACGTCCGTCACGTCACGGCCGACACCGCGGCGGCCGGGGCCGGCGGCGGTCCGGGCCGCGCCCCGTCGCCGGTCCCTCCCCTGGCAGAGAGGCAGCACCACCGTGTCGCCCACCCGCTGACCGGCGAATCGTCAACAACCTTTCCGGACAACAGTCGTTGGGCGTCCACCGGCCCACGGATCCCCTCGGTGCGAAGTGATCACATGGTTGTGGCAAGCGGTTAATATGCCGCCGTCGTGTCCATCGCACCACACCCGTCCGAGGGGATTCCGCGTTGCGTCACTCACTGCTTCCCGCCCTGTTCTGCACCGGGCTCGTCGCCGCCACCAGCCTGCTCACCGGCACGGCCGCGACCGCCGCCGCTCCCATCCCGTCCGCCGGCCCCACCTCTTCCGCCGCCGAGGCGACTGCCCAGGCCACCGGCATACGCGAACGGCTGGACCGGATACCGGGACTCACGGTCGTCTCGCAGACCACCAAGGAGGGATTTCCCTACTACACCCTCACGCTGACCCAGCCGATCGACCACGAGCACCCGGACCGCGGCACGTTCGAGCAGCGCCTCACGCTCTGGCACAAGTCGGAGACCGCGCCGATGGTTCTCTACACGGGCGGCTACTCGCTCTCCAGCTCCACCCGCGAGATCACCAGGCTTCTCGACGCCAACCAGGTCAGTATCGAGCACCGCTACTTCAGTCAGTCCCGACCCGCGACGGTCGACTGGAACGACCTGAACGTCCAGCAGGAGGCGAGTGACGAACACGCGGTCGTCCAGGCCCTCAAGACGATCTACGGGGCCAAGTGGCTGGGCACGGGCGCGTCGAAGGGCGGGATGACGCAGGTCTACCACGAGCGCTTCTACCCGGACGACCTGGACGCGGTCGTCGCGTACGTCGCACCGAACGACGCCGCCAACAACGACGACAGCGGCTACGAGAAGTTCTTCGAGACCGTCGGCACCCCCGAATGCCGGGCCGCCCTGAACGCCGTGCAGCGCGAGATGCTGGTCCGGCGGGACCGGATGCTGCCCCGCTTCGAGGCCACCGCCGAGGAGCAGGGCCTCACCTTCCACTACCTCGGATCGGCCGACCGGGCCTACGAGTTCTCCGTACTGGACCAGGTGTGGAACTTCTGGCAGAGCGGTACGTACACCGACTGCCCGGCCATCCCCGACGCGAGGACCGCCACCGACGACGAGCTGTACACCTGGTCGCTGGGGCACGGACTCAGCCCGTACGCCGACCAGGGCAACGGCGCCGAGGGCAGCGGACCGTACTACCGGCAGGCCGCCGCCCAACTGGGCTGGGCCGACCTCAAGTTCAAGCATCTGGCCGACGTCCGGCACTACCCCGGCATCTATCAGCCCAACTCGGTGCTTCCCGCCGGCATGCGGGTCGGGTACGACGGGCGCACCATCAAGGACGTCGACCGCTGGGTCGCCACTCGCGGCGAGCGGATGATGTTCGTCTACGGACAGAACGACCCGTGGAGCGCCGAGCGGTTCAAGCCGAGCAAGCACGACTCGATGCTCTTCGAGGCACCGAACAGCAACCACGGCGCCCTGATCTCCAAGCTGAATCCCGAGGACCGGGCCGCTGCCGAGGCGACCGTGAAGCGGTGGGCGGGCCAGTGACGTCCCACCCACCGCGGCCGATCGGTGACCCCGGTCAGTCGTAGTGAGGTCCGAGGCGGTGCAGCGGCAGTACGTGCCGTCGGGGCCGCTGCCCGTCTCGGCCGGCTCGACACCCGTGCTGTCGCCCGCGCAGCGGACGCACGGCTTGATGTGAAGTGGAGGAGCGTCGCGCTGCTCGAGGCCATGATCCGGATCCTGGCAGACGCAGCCGGCCCTCCGCGCCCGGCTATCTCACCCCTTGAGCGCCGCCTTCATCATCTTCTGCGCGATCGGCGCAGCCAGCCCGTTGCCGCTGACCTCCGAGCGGGCCGAGCCCGAGTCCTCCACGACCACGGCGACCGCGACCTCCTTGCCGGTGGACTTCGACTTCGCGTACGAGGTGAACCAGGCGTACGGCGTGTTGCTGTTGCCCACGCCGTTCTGCGCGGTGCCCGTCTTGCCACCGACCTCCGCCCCGTCGATCCGGGCGTTGGTGCCGGTGCCCTGCTCGACGACGGTGACCATCGCGCTGCGCATCTGCTCGGCGGTCGAGGCGGAGACGACCCGCTTCGTGTCGCCGTCCGCGAAGTCCTGCAGGGTGTTGCCCTTGGAGTCCGTCACCTTCGACACCATGTGCGGGGCCGCCAGCTCACCGCCGTTGGCGAGGGCCGAGGAGACCATGGCCATCTGCAGCGGGGTCGCGGTGACCTCGAACTGGCCGATGCCTGTCAGCGCCGTCTGCGCCTTGTCCATCCCCGACGGGTAGACGCTCTCCGAGGCGCGCACCGGGACATCCAGCTTCTGCGTGTTGAAGCCGAACTTCTCGGCCATCGCCCGCACCTTGTCCTGGCCGAGATCGGCGGCGGCCTTCGCGAAGACGTTGTTGCAGGAGTACTGGAGCGCCGTGCGCAGCGTGGCGTTCTCGCAGGGTGCGGACGCGTTCTCGTTCCTCAGGACCGTGGTGGTGCCGGGCAGCGTGTACGGGTCGGGGCTGTCCGTAGGCTCGTCGACGGAGCCGTAGAGACCGTCCTCCAGCGCGGCCGACGCCACCACCAGCTTGAACGTCGAACCGGGCGCCAGCGGCTGCCGCAGAGCACGGTTGACCAGCGGCTTGTCCTGGTCGGAGAGCAGCTTCTGCCACATGTCGCCGTCGTTCGTCCCGCTGATCTTCGACGGGTCGTACGAGGGGGTGGAGACCATTCCCAGAATCTTCCCGGTCGCGGGGTCGATCGCGACGGCCGCGCCCTTGTCGTTGCCGAGCGCCTCGTACGCCGCCTTCTGCACATCCGGGTCGATCGTCGTCAGCACACTGCCGGGCGCGGTCTGCTTGCCCGTCACCACGTCGACGGGGTTCTTGAGCCGGTCGTCCGTGCCGTCGAGCACATGGCTGTAGATCCCCTCGAGCTGGGTGGCGCCGTACGCCTGCGAGCTGTACCCGGTGACAGCGGCATAGAGCTCGCCCTGCGTGTACGTGCGCTTGTACGCGAGATCGCTGCCCTGGGTCCTCTTCGATCCGGTGACCGGTGATCCGGCCACGATGATGTCACCGAGCGGCTGCGCGTACTGCGCGATGGTTTTCCGCCGGTTGTGGTCGTTGTCTGCGAGCGCCTTGGCCTGGAACGCCTGCACCCAGGTCGCCCGCCCCAGCAGGGCGAGGACCAGCAGCAGGCAGAAGACCGCGGTGTGCCTGATTGTTCTGTTCATCCCACTGGGGGGACGAGCGACGGCGTCCGGCGCGTTCCCGTCTGTGCCGCTTCTCACCCATTCTTCATACTGCGAGCCACGGGGCCCGGGTCAGCCGGGCGTGATGAACCCCGACTCGTACGCCGTGATCACCGCCTGAGTGCGGTCCCGGGCTCCGGTCTTCGCCAGCACTGCCGCCACATGCGTCTTCGCCGTGGCAGGCCCCACCCGCAGCCGCTCCGCGATCTCCGCGTTGGTCAGCCCCGCCGCCATCAGCCGCAGCACGTCCGCCTCCCGTTCGGTGAGCCGGGCCACCCAGGGAGGTGCGGCGGACGCCTGCCGCCTGCCGTACTCGGCCGCCAGTCCCCGTACCGCCGACGGGAACAGCAGGGAGTCGCTGCGCGCGATCAGCCGCACCGCCTGGACCAGGTCCTCGGCCGCCGCGCGCTTCAGCAGGAAGCCCGCGGCTCCGGCGCGCAGAGCGTCGTACACATAGGAGTCGTTCTCGAAGGTGGTGACGACGACGATCCGCGGTGGCGTGTCGAGCGAGGCGAGGATCTGCTCGGTGGCGCGGATCCCGTCGATCTCCGGCATCCGTACGTCCATCAGCACCACATCGGGGCGCAGCTCCCGCACGACGGAGACGGCCTCGGCGCCGGTCGCCGCCTCGCCGACGACCCGCAGGCCGGGTTCGGCGTCGAGGATGGCGCGCAGAGCTGTGCGGACCATGCGTTCGTCGTCGGCGACCACGACCCGGATGTCGGTGTTCATCGCTTCTCCTGTGCGGGGATGTGCAGGGGCAGCCGGGCGGTCAGCCGCCACCTGTCGTCGTGCGGTCCGGCCTCGGCGCGGCCGCCGAGCAGGACGGCCCGTTCGGCGATGCCGCGCAGCCCGCGGCCGCCGCCGGGCCGCACCACCGGTGCCCGCCCGGGCAGCGGGTTGTCCAGAGTGATCTCCAGCTCCTTGTCGCACACCGCGATCCGCAGCTCCACCGGGGCCGCCCGCCCGCCGTGCCGCAGCGCGTTGCTCAGCCCCTCCTGCACGATCCGGTACGCCTCACGGGACACGGCGGCGGGGACCGTGCCCGGATCGACCCGGGCGATGTACGACACGGGAACTCCGCAGCGGGCCAGCAGACCGTCCAGCGCGTCGAGCGCCGGTCCCGTCGGCCCGTCCTCCCTCTCGTCCCCTTGTCGCAACAGGCCCAGCACGGAGTCGAGTTCACCGACCGTGCGCCGGGTGGTCTCCTCGATCGCGGTCAACGCCTCGCGTACGAACTCCGGGTCGCTGTCCAGCACCCGGCGGGCCGCCCCCGCCTGGAGCGTCACGGCGCTGAGCGCGTGGCCGACCGAGTCGTGCAGCTCCCGGGCCAGCCGGTTGCGGACCGCCAGGTCGGCCGCCCGGCGTTCGGCGGCGGCCAGCCGGTCGTCGGGGGTCGGGCCCAGCAGCACCGGAGCGCGGCCGGCCAGCAGCGCCCCGGCCGCCGCCGCGCAGCCGGCCAGGGCGACCAGCATCGCAAGACCGGCGAACGGCGCCAGGGCCAGCACCCACGGCCGGGTCAGTGCCCGGGGCAGATCGAGCACCGCCGAGTTCCGTACGGAGGAGAGGAACGGCAGCGTCATCACGGTCACCGCGAAGGGTGTCAGCGCCAGCGTCATCCCGCTGATGACGGCGCCGAGCGCCAGATGCAGTGTGAACCAGCCCGCGGTCCGTACCCTCGCCTGCCGGGTCCTGGCCGGACCGTCGGCGAGCCGCTCCGCGGGGACACCGCACAGGGCGCGGACCGCGGCCACCGAGAGCGGCCGGGCGAGCGGGAAGAGACCGGTGACCGCGGCCATCGGCAGGGCGTACCCGAACGCGGTCAGTTGCAGTGGCAGCGATGTGAAGGCGCCGCCGTCGCGGTTGTACGTGCCGACGATCACAGTGCCGACCAGGAAGTGCGGCATCAGCAGCGCGCCGCCGATGATCAGATGCAGCCAGCGCAGCCGGGCCTGCCGGCCGAGGAGCAGGGTCACGCGGACGGCCCCGCCGCTTTCGTCGCCGCAGCGCGTTCCGCGAAGAAGTAGGCGCCCAGGGTGGCGACCAGGATCCCGACCAGCATCTGCACAGCGTAGGTGAGTTGCATCCCGGCCGCGGGCCGGTCGGCGATGTTGTCGAACGGGCCCAGCGCGGCGATGCACAGATAGCCGCCCCAGCAGCCCAGTACCCCGGAGCCGCTCCAGGCCAGCGCGAGCGGAACCTTGAGGGCGAGTGCACCGCGGCGGCGGAGGGCGAGCAGCAGGACACCGGCGACGGTGACGGCCGTGAACACCGTGTAGACCGCTTCGAGGGCGTAGAAGTCGCTCGTACGGTCCGCGATCCGGGTCTCGTTCAGACCGGCGGTCGATCCGGTCGCCCAGAGGAGATGGACGGTGCCGGGCACGAGCGCGAGCAGCGAGGCCACGACCGCGACGACCCGCAGTGCCGGTCCGGTCGGGCTCGGTGGCAGGTCGCTCAGCGTGCCCTGCCACAGATGACCCCAGCGTTCCCTGGCGTACAGGACGAACAGGGCGCCGAGGGTCAGGCCCTGGACGATGAAGCCGGTGTAGACGACGCCGAAGACCCACTCGTCGAGGAAGGCGCGCCCGTCCCCGCCGGACCCGGCGGTCGTCCCGCCGAACGCCTTCACCAGCAACTGCAGCGGGAAGCCGGTCATGATCGGCAGCAGCAGCCCGGTCGCCACCCAGATCGGCACGGTGAGCAGCCAGGCCGGGACCCGTCGCCCCCATGCCTGGGTGAGCAGCAGGGCGAGGACGACGACCGTGCAGTCCAGCAGCACTGACGCACCGTTGGCGACGAGCATCGCGGTGCGGTGGTGGAGCAGTGTGCTGCCGGCCGGGATGCCGACGTGACTGCCCGCGATCCAGGCCGCCTTGAGCACGATGTACGGCAGGCAGGAGGCGATCGCCAGGGGGCGGAGGACGGTGCGGGCCAGGCCGGTGGGCGCGGGCTGCGCCGGTACGGTCCGGGCGGCGTGCGCCATCGGTGTCTGTGTCATGACATCCACGTTCGCGCGCCCCGTCCGCCCGCGCGTCCTGCCGGGCGATGATCCGCCTCCGCCGCGCGGCGGAGACGGCCCTCACCCGCTGCTCACGGCCCCCCACGACACGGAGTGGGCTCCCTGTCGCGGGGGAGGCCGTCAGTCCAGCGTGAAGAGCAGTTCGTCGGTCAGCTCGCCGCGGGCGTGCGCGAAGCCCCGGTCCTTGCCCGTGACGATGAAGCCGCACTTCCGCAACACCCGCACCGAACCGGCGTTGTCGGCCGCCGCCCGGGCATGCAACGGCCGTTCCGGTACGGCGTCCAGCAGCGCCCGGAGCGCGGCGGTCGCGAACCCCCGGCCCCAGTGGGTCCGATCGATCCAGTACGCGACCTGCCGGTCGCTCTCGGACCCGTACACCCCGGCGTTGCCCACCACCTTGCCGTCGGCGAGCACGGTCCGCATCACCATGGTGCGACTGTCCAGGATCCGGGCCCAGTGGGCCTCGAACGCGGGCCGGTCACCAAGGTCCTTACTGGTGAACGCAGCTGTCCGCACCGACTCCGGGTCGGACATGTACGCGAAGAACAGCGGCAGATCGCTGTCGCGCACCTCGCGCAGCGTGATCTCGGGCGCGCCCACGGGTCAGAGCCTACGGGTGGCGAGCGTCAGCCGGTCCCGCGCGTCGAACAGCGCGTCCTTGACCATCTGCTCGTGCGCCGGGGTGAGCCGGGCGACCGGCACCGAGCAGCTGATCGCGTCGCGCGCCGGGGTGCGGTACGGGATCGAGACGCCGAAGCAGAGCAGCCCCAGGGTGTTCTCCTCGCGGTCCACGGCGTACCCCTGCTCGCGGATGAGGTGCAGTTCCTCGATCAGCTTCTCGCGGTCGGTGAGGGTGTGCTCGGTCAGCGCGGGCAGTGTCTCCGGCAGCATTTTGCGGACCTGCCCGTCGCTGTGCGTGGCCAGCAGCGCCTTGCCGAGCGAGGTGGAGTGGGCGGGCAGCCGGCGGCCGACACGGGTGAAGGGGCGCAGATAGTGCTGGGACTGGCGGGTGGCGAGGTAGACCACGTTCGTACCGTCGAGACGGGCGAGGTGGATGGTCTCCGTGGTGTCGTCGGAGAGCCGGTCGAGCGTCGGGCGGGCGGCCGCGACGACCTCGTCGCCGTCGATGTACGAGGTGCCGACCAGCAGCGCCCGGACGCCGATGCCGTACCGGGTCCCTGTCGCGTCGGTCTCCACCCAGCCCAGCTCGACCAGGGTGCGCAGCAGCATGTAGAGGCTCGACTTGGGGTAGCCGACGGCCTCCTGCACGGCCGCCAGCGAATGCATGCCGGGGCGCCCGGCGAAGTACTCGAGCAGCTCCACCGTCCGTACCGCGGACTTGACCTGGGCCCCGCCTGATTCGGCAACCGACATCGCCCTCGCCCCTTCCAGCCCACTTCTTGCCAACGCTGAATGCCCGGAAATAGGGTCCCTCACATATTCATGATCAGGAACTGCGTTCAGAATACCGAACAACTTCTGATGTGTGGCAGAGGCCGAGCCGAAAGGAAACACGGTGGCAGCAGCACCAGTCTGGAGCGTCGACCCCCGCACCGGTAACCCGCGTGAGCAGGTTGCCGTGGAGGCTACGGCGGAGGAGGTCGACCGTGCGGTCCGGGCCGCACATGCCGTACGCGATGCGCTCGCCGACCGCACCGTACGCGCCGCGTTCCTGCGTACCGCGGCGGATCTGCTCACCGAGGCCGGGGAATACGTCATCGAGGCCGCCGACGCCGAGACCGCGCTCGGACCGGCCCGGCTCACCGGTGAACTCGCCCGCACCGCCGCCCAGTTGCACGCGTTCGCCGAGGTCGTCGACGAGGGCGCCTTCCTCGACATCCACATCGACCACGCGGACGCCACCCGGACCCCGCCGTGGCCAGACCTGCGCCGCTACAAGATCCCGCTCGGCGTCGTCGCCGTCTACGCGGCCGGCAACTTCCCGCTCGCCTTCTCCGTCCCCGGCGGCGACACCGCCAGTGCCCTGGCGGCCGGCTGCCCGGTCGTCGTCAAGGCACACCCGGACCACCCCGCCACCTCGGAGCTCTGCGCCTCCGTGCTGCGCCGGGCCGCCACGAAGGTCGGGCTGCCCGAGGACGTACTGACCCTGGTGCACGGATTCGAGGCGGGTGTCGAGCTGATCAAGCACCCGCTCGTGGCCGCTGCCGGGTTCACCGGATCCATCCGCGGCGGGCGGGCGCTGTTCGACGCCGCGGCCGCCCGGCCGGCCCCGATTCCGTTCCACGGCGAGCTCGGCTCTCTCAACCCCGTCGTCGTCACCGAGGCGGCCGCCGCCGAGCGCGGCGAGCAGATCGGTGCCGGGCTCGCGGGCTCGATGACCCTGGGCGCCGGCCAGTTCTGCACCAAGCCCGGCTTCGTCCTGGCCCCGGCCGGCGAGACCGGCGACCGACTGCTGAAGGCGCTGACCGACGCGGTCAGCGACAGCGAGGCCGCGGTCATGCTCGACCACCGGATGCGGGACGCCTTCGTTGCAGGCGTACGCGAACGGGCCGAACTCCCCGACGTGGACGCCCCGGTCACTCCCGGCGCGGGCGGCGACCACACCGTCTCCGCCGGCTTCCTGACCGTTCCGGCAGAGCTGCTCGCCACCGAAGGGCCGCACGACGCGCTTCTGGAGGAATGCTTCGGCCCGGTCACCGTCGTCGCCCGCTACGCCTCCGAGGACGAGATCACCGCCATCCTCTCCCGGCTCCCGGGCAACCTCACCGCCACGCTCCAGATCGCCACGGAGGGCGCCGACGCCGACGCCCCCGGACTCCTCGCGGCCCTCACCCCGCTGGCCGGCCGGGTCCTCGTCAACGGTTGGCCGACCGGAGTCGCCGTCGCCCCCGCCCAGCACCACGGTGGCCCCTACCCGGCCACCACATCCACCTCCACGTCGGTCGGCGCCACCGCGATCGAGCGCTGGCTGCGCCCGGTCAGCTACCAGACGACCCCGGAGGCCCTGCTGCCGCCGGAGCTGCGCGAGGACAACCCGCTGGGCCTGCCGCGCCGCGTCGACGGGCATCGCGCCTGACCGTGAACCCTCCCGAACCCGCCCTTTGAACTGCGGACGTTCGGACCCGAGCGCCGGGCGGGCTGGGTGTGCGGGGTTGCCGCGTGCGGTGGGTTCGGGTCCGCGGGGTGGGCGGTTTTGTCCTCAATCACCGGACGGGCTTGATTGGTGCCCCGGTCCGGGGCGGGGGTTTTGTCCTCAAGCGCGGGACGGGCTGGGTGTGTGGGGTTGCCGTGTCCGGCGGGGTTCGGGTCCACGGGGTGGGCGGTTCCGTCCTCAATCGCCGGACGGGCTTGATTGGTGCCCCGGTCCGGGGCGGGGGTTTTGTCCTCAAGCGCCGGACGGGCTTGATGTGTGCGTCTGGCCCCTGGTGGCACCGCCGCGCTGCCCGGTGGGGGGTGGTCCGGGGCCCCTCCGGGGTGTCTCCTCGGGCGACGAACGTTCGGCGGGTACGCGAGGGGAGCCCGGGTCTTTGTTCGTCGCCCTGCGGGGACTCCCCTGCACGGCCCCGGACCGGCCGTCGCGCGTCCGCGGCCCGGTGCGCCTCT
>NZ_JBITER010000002.1:0-319659 GCF_044455345.1 Streptomyces sp. NPDC051286
CGTAGGGCGGGCCTGGCGGCGTCTGGTGCGGGCGATCGCAAGGCGGAGGGTCGCCCCGATACCGGTCGTATCGGGGCGAGCCCGACAATGCAGCGAGCGTGCGTGCCAGACGCCGCCAGGCAGGCGGGACTTTCGAAACACGCCCCAGGGCCGGTCCCGTCCGGCCGACGCTGTCCTCGGACGCCGGACGGGACGAAGGGCCCCGGCCTACCGCTCCCCGCCCGGTACCCACAGCACGTCGCCGACTTCCTTGTTCGCCGTCCTCGCGAGGATGAACAGGAGGTCGGAGAGGCGGTTGAGGTACGTCGCGGTCAGCGCGTTCATCACCTCGCCGTGCACCTCCAGCGCCGCCCAGGTGGACCGCTCGGCCCGCCGGACCACCGTGCACGCCTGGTGCAGCAGCGCCGCCCCCGGCGTACCGCCCGGCAGGATGAAGGACCGCAGCTTCTCCAGCTGCTCCAGGAAGTGGTCGCAGTCCGCCTCCAGCCGGTCGACGTAGTGCTGCTCGACCCGCAGCGGCGGGTACTTCGGTTCCTCGACGACCGGCGTCGACAGATCCGCACCCACGTCGAACAGGTCGTTCTGCACCCGGACGAGGACCTTCACGACCTCCTCCGGCAGCTGCCCGAGCGCGATCGCCGTACCGATGACGGCATTGGCCTCATTGGTGTCGGCGTACGCCGAGATCCGCAGATCGGTCTTGGCGGTGCGGCTCATGTCGCCGAGGGCGGTCGTGCCCTGGTCGCCGGTACGGGTGTAGATGCGCGTCAGATTGACCATGCGGCCGAGCCTAGTGCCGTGACCGGCATGTTTGCCCCCTGAGGAGCGTCGCCTGGTGGGTGCGATCGCAAGGCGGCGACGGGGACGCGTCCGGTCGTGAAGGTCCGGGCGAGACCGGTTGCGGTGATGAGGGGCGCGGCAGCAGAAAAATAGAGCCCATGAAAATTTACAATGACACCAAAAATTAAGTCACGCCAGCGAAGCTAGGATGGCGTCATGGCGGAGGGACTCAGGGAGCGGAAGAAGCGGCAGACCAGACAGCACCTCTCGGACGTGGCCACCGCCCTCTTCCTGGAGCGCGGCTTCGACGTGGTCACCATCGCCGAGATCGCGCGGGCCGCGGACGTCTCCGTGAACACGGTCTACAACTACTTCCCCACCAAGGAGGACCTGTTCCTCGACCGCGGCAGCGATGTCGTCGGATGCCTCTCGCGGTATGTGCGCGGCCGCGACCGGGGCGAGTCCGCCGCCGACGCCGTCCTGCGTGAACTGCGCATCCAGGTCGAATGCGTCTCGCCGACGGTCGGCCTGATCGAGGGGTACGAGCGCTTCATGCGGGTCGTCCACGAGGCCGACAGCCTCAAGGCCCGCCTCTGGTACGTCCAGCAGGACGCGCTCGTCCACCTGGAGACAACGCTGCGCGAGGAGGCAGGCACCGGCTCAGGCGACCCGCTGCCGCTGCTGGTGGCCGGTCAGCTCTCCTGGGTCCACTCCACCCTGCTCGGCCACATCAGCCGCGAGATGGTCGCCGGCCGCAAGCCCGCCGAGGTGTCCCGTGAAGCCCTCGTCCTCCTTGACGAGATGGAGGACGTACTCGGGGACAAGGTGCTCAACTACGCGCGACGCGCTGGCGAATGACGCGTCCCGGTGTGATGTCCGTCATGTGAGACGTGACGCGCATCTCTTCGCCGCCCCAGCGCGCCTCACGGGTACTAATCTCCGCCGGAGAGCATGTGAACAACCGTTAAGAATCCGTCCGGACCGTCGTCGCGGACGACGGCCGTCGGGGCCGAACACAAAGGGGTGCGAACGTGGCCAGGAAGCTCGCCGTCATTGGGGCCGGACTCATGGGGTCCGGTATCGCGCAGGTCTCCGCCCAGGCGGGCTGGGACGTCGTGCTGCGCGATGTCACCGACGCGGCCCTGACCCGTGGTCGCGACGGCATCAAGGCCTCGTACGACAAGTTCGTCTCCAAGGGGAAGCTGGAGGCGGCCGACGCCGACGCCGCGCTGGCCCGCATCACCACGACCACCGATCTCGACGCCGTCGCCGACGCGGACGTCGTCGTCGAGGCCGTCTTCGAGAAGCTCGAGGTCAAGCACGAGATCTTCCGCGCCCTCGACAAGATCGTGCGGGACGACGCCGTCCTCGCCTCCAACACCTCCGCCATCCCGATCACCAAGATCGCGGCTGTCACGGAGCGCCCGGAGCGCGTCGTCGGTGTGCACTTCTTCTCACCGGTCCCGATGATGCAGCTCTGCGAGCTCGTACGCGGCTACAAGACCAGCGACGAAGCCCTCGCCACCGCGCGTGAGTTCGCCGAGTCCGTCGGCAAGACCTGCATTGTGGTCAACCGTGACGTCGCCGGCTTCGTCACCACCCGGCTGATCTCGGCGCTCGTCGTCGAGGCCGCCAAGCTGTACGAGTCGGGTGTTGCCTCGGCCGAGGACATCGACATCGCCTGCAAGCTGGGCTTCGGTCACGCCATGGGCCCCCTCGCGACGGCGGACCTGACCGGCGTCGACATCCTGCTGCACGCCACCTCCAACATCTACACCGAGTCGCAGGACGAGAAGTTCGCGGCACCGGAGCTGATGCGCCGGATGGTCGATGCAGGTGACATCGGCCGCAAGAGCGGGCAGGGCTTCTACACCTACTGATCGCATTCGACCCCCGGGTGCCTGATCTGCCGTCGATCAGGCACCCGGGGGAGCCGGGGGAGGCTCCCGGCTGCGGTGGGCCTTGAGCGGGCCGATGTCACTCAACGGAGTGAATTCGGTATCGGTTCGCTTACAGACGGCAACTTCCCTGTGGCCGGCACAGTCACTTGTGGCAGAGACGGAGCAGGGGCAGGAACAGGCAGACGGACCGTCCATGGAGTATTTCCGGGGAGCGCATATGCACATCAGGGGCGACCACACCGAGCTGGTCGTCGGGGGCCGCCTCGACGTCCGGAGCGCGGCGGACGCCCGTACGGTCCTGCACTCCGCCCTCGATGACGGAGCCGGCGACCTGGTGCTCGACCTCACCGAGCTGGACTCCTGGGACGCCACCGGACTGGGCGTCATCATGGGCGCACACCGGAGGGCCGGGCGGGCCGGGCGGCGGCTGGTACTCCGCGGAGTGCCGCCGCAGATGCAGCGCCTGCTGGTGGCGACCCGACTGCACCGCATTCTGGCCATCGAGGGTGGAATCGCCGCAGACTCCCTGCCGCGGGTGTAGAGGGCGTTCATCCGAACACGCACAATCCTCATGAGACCGTGACGTCCTGGGCGGCGTGGCACCCCGATGGTTTGTGGATGCGGGGCGACGGTCTAGGGTTCGGCCGTCCCCCGAATGACGGAACCCATGGGGCGGACACCGGACCAGAAGCGACAGCGGTGCGTGCGAGGCCGGGAGGGGCAACCGCGCGACGCGTCTGGGGGACTTTGGCGATGGACCCGATACACCGGGGGCCGGAAGATTTCGGCCAGGACAATGACGGCCACGGCGAGGAAAGCGGACGGCGAACGCAGCCCCGCGCGCCGTTGACCAGCGATTTCGGTCAGCAGACGATGCAGCAGGCGCGCGTCGTGCGGGTCGTCTCCGGCGATTTCCTGCTCACCGTCAACCCGGTCGACGGCAGCGAGGTCGAGCTCTGCCCGCCCGGGGAGCAGCCCCCCGTGCCGGTCCGCCGCAACGCCGCCGAGCGCGCCGACCGCGAGCGTGCCGCCGCACCGCCCGTGCCATCGGGTCCGCCCGCCCCCCAACTGCCGCTCCTGGAGCGCCAGGAGGAGCGTGAGCGGCTGGTGCGCCTGCTGGCGCGCGGCCGCTCGGTACGGCTCACGGGGCCGGCCGGATCCGGCCGCACGGCGCTGCTGAGCGCCGTCGCCGCCGACTGCGCGGACTTCGCACCGGACGGAGTCGTCCGGCTCTCCGGCCTCAAGCGCACCGTCACGGACCTGCTGTACGGGCTCTTCGAGGCGGTCTACGACGCACCGCTGCTCCGCCCCGACCGCGCCGTACTTCTCGAGAAGCTCCGGTCCATCGGCGCCGTCGTCGTCCTCGACGACCTGGAGTTCGGCGGGGCCGCGCTGGACGAGCTGCTCGACGCGACACCCGAGTGCGCCTTCCTGCTCGCCACGACCCCCGACGTCCCGGCGCCCGCCGCCGACGCGCACCTCGACGAGGTCTTCCTCGCAGGACTGGGCCGCAGCGCCTCCATCGAGCTGCTGGAACACGTCGTCGAGCGGCCGCTCACCGACGACGAGGCGAACTGGGCGGGTGACCTCTGGTTCGAGTCCGAGGGGCTGCCGCTGCGCTTCGTCCAGGCGGGCGCCCTGCTGCGCCAGCGCGACCAGCTGCGCACCGACCCGACCGCCTACGACGAGCAGGGCTACGGCGAGGGCCGGCCCGTCGACGACGTCTTCGCGAAGGGCGCCGGCGCCGGAGGGCAGGACGTACCGCTGCCCAGCCTCGGCGAGGGCGCGGCCCCCGCCGCGCTGCTCGCCTCCCGGCTGAGCGGTCCGGCACGCGACGCCCTGCACTTCGCCGTCGCGCTCGGCGGCGAGGTGCCGCACCAGGCGCATCTGCCGGCGCTCGTGGGGGACACCCACGCCGATGCCGCACTCGGTGAGCTGGCCGGCTGCGGACTGCTCTCCCCGGCCGGTTCCCGCTACCGGCTGGCCCCCGGGGTCGTCGCCCAGCTGGAGGCCGCCGGATACGGCGAGGACGCGGACGACCGGGCCCGCACCGCCGCCCAGCACTACACCTGGTGGGCCGGGCACCCCTCGGTCACCGCCACCCGGGCGGTCGCCGAGGCCGACGCGATCGTCGCGGCCATGACCCGGCTGGTCCCCGGCGACGGGGCCGGACAGGCCAGCGCTGCCGTGCTGCTGGCCCGCAGTGCCGCCCCCGCCTTCGCGGCCGGGCTGCACTGGAGCGGCTGGGAGAAGACCCTGCGGCTGGGTCAGGAGGCCGCCAGGATCGCCGGTGAGGTCGCGGAGGAGGCCTACTTCCATCACGAGTTGGGCGTTCTCGCGCTCTGCAACGGGAATCCGGACCGGGCCAGGGCCGAACTGGAGACCTCGATCGGCATGCGCGGTGCGCTCGCCGACAAGTCCGGGGCGGTGGCCGGACGCCGGGCACTCGCCCTGGTCGCGGACCGCTCCGGCACGGTGCCCGGCGGCCGCACACAGGCGGGCGAGGAGGTGCCGGCCGCGCGGTACGACGAGCCGGCCTCGCCGTCCGGCGGCATACCCGCGGCCGGGCCGATGGCGCTGCCACGGATGTCCGAGGACGACACCGCGCTGATACCCCGGGCCGCCCCGGCATCCAGCAGTGGGGGATTCGGCGGCCGCAAGGCGGTGCTGGGCGGCGCCCGGCGCAATCTGGTCGCGGCGGGCGCGGGCGTCGTGCTCGCCGCCGTGCTCGGCACCGTGGTGACGCTCGGCATGATGCCCAGCAGCGACGCCCAGGACGGCAAAAGCGTCTCGACCGAGCAGTCGGCGGGCGAGGACGACAGCGAGAACGGGCTCCCGGCCGACGAGTCGGCGGACGACTCGACACCGGGCGGGGCCTCGTCGAGCGGCTCGCCCCAGGCGCCGGGACCGTCCGGCAGTCAGGTCACCCCGAGCGGCAGCGGTGCACCGTCCTCGGAGTCGAGCGGGCCGAGCGACACCCCGAATTCGGGCCGGCCGACGAGCGGGAGGCCCAGCTCCCCGGGCACGCCCACCGAGTCGCCGACCAGGACACCCACGAAGACGCCGACCAAGACGGCCACTCCGCCCCCGAACCCGACGGAGACGACCAGCTCCCCCGCCCCGACCGAGAATCCGACGGACACGACATCCCCGAGCACCTCCGATTCGGCGAGCGGCCCGTCCACGACGGCGAGCGCGTCCGGCAGCTCTCCGGAACCGGACGTGGCCTGACGGTCTCCCCCGCGACAGGAAGCCCACTCCCTGTCGCGGGGGAGGCCGTCAGCGCACCTCCGCGCAGACGAAGAAGGCCCCGGACCGCATGGCGCGGGTCCGGGGCCTTCCGTGGTGCGGAGGTCGTGGTCAGAACAGGCGGAGCTTGTCGTCCTCGATGCCGCGCATGGCGTCGTAGTCGAGCACCACGCAGCCGATTCCGCGGTCCGTCGCCAGCACCCGGGCCTGCGGCTTGATTTCCTGCGCCGCAAAGATGCCCTTCACCGGGGCGAGGTGGGGATCGCGGTTGAGCAGCTCCAGATAGCGGGTCAGCTGCTCCACGCCGTCGATGTCACCGCGGCGCTTCAGCTCCACGGCCACGGTCTTCCCGTCCGCGTCCCGGCACAGGATGTCGACCGGGCCGATGGCGGTGGGATATTCGCGGCGGATCAGCGTGTAGCCCTCGCCGAGGATCTCGATCCGGTCGGCGAGGAGTTCCTGCAGGTGCGCTTCCACGCCGTCCTTGATGAGGCCCGGATCGACACCCAGTTCGTGCGAGGAGTCGTGGAGGATCTCCTCCATCGTGATGATCAGTTTTTCGCCCGCTTTGTTCACCACGGTCCAGACGCCTTCGGTGTCGTCGGCGCCCTCCTTCAGGGTGCAGGGCGGTGACATCCAGTTGAGGGGTTTGTACGCCCTGTCGTCGGCATGGATGGAGACGCTCCCGTCGGTCTTCAAGATGACCAAACGCTTAGCGGAGGGCAGGTGGGCGGACAGTCGGCCGACGTAGTCCACGGTGCAACGAGCGATGACGAGACGCATGGGAGCCAGCCTACGGGGCCCACGGGCCCCGCTAGGCCCCGTCTCGGTCGGCCGGGGCCGACTCCCCACCCTGGGACACGAACGTCCCCCTCTGGGGCACGGTGAACACCCGGCCCTCTTCCACCAGGACGGCGATTGCCCGGCGGACCGTGGTGCGCGCCAGGCCGTATTGCTGCACTAGCTGAGTTTCGCTGGCAATGGCCCGCCCCGGGGCCCAGTCGCCCCGTTCGATGCGGGCCTTAATGATCTCCGCCAGCTGCCGGTACGGCGTGAGCGGTGCCCCCTGGTCAATCTCTGCATCCGGATCAATGTCCATGCCTTGACGCTAGGCGTCGGGCCACGTGTCGGCATTTGCAGCTACGTAGCGATACAAGGCGATACGATGCGGCTACCCCCAAAGGGTGCCCCGGCGGCGCTGTAACGCCCCGGGGCCGGTCAACGCTGAATGGAGCGCAGACAGTTGGAAGACTACCGGGATCGAACAACGCTCGACACGACGTCCGCCAACCAATGGGAGTACGTCACCTACGCGCCTAAGGGCGCGACATGTTCAGCCTGCCTCAAGTCGATTAAGCGCCTGGAGCCAGTGAAACGGGGAGGCTTCGAAAGGCCGTCGGGCTCGCCGCTTGTTGTCTACCGGCACACCACGTGCCCGGAAGGGTGATCGCTAATGCTGAGTACCCCAACGCCCGCTATGCCCATCACCATGACCGCTGAATGGCGCCGTACGCACCGCGAGGAAAGCATCCGCCCGGAGACTGAAGAGGAGCGGGCGGAAAAGCCCCGGCACGTTAGGGACGGCGAGAATCTCGCCTAGCGTGTCGGCACGGCCCCACCGGTTCCCCCCCGCCGGTGGGGCCACCAAAGTCCAGCAGAGGGCCCGCAGAGGGCCGGATGCGACAGAGGGCCCCCGGAATCCGGGGGCCCTCTCGTCGTGTCTCAGACGGCCGTGTACGGCCCGCTTAACGCCAGCGGGCACACGGTCAAAGCCGTGCGTGTGCGTCACATCAGCAATCGTGCTACCCGGCAGCAATTCGTAACACCACTCAGCACCCCAGAGGGCAGGCACCAGGCCCGGCTCCGCCGAGCTCGTTCCTGTGACCGGCATCGGCCCTCGGTGTCCCCGCCTCCGGAGCCGATGCCGCCCCCGCCCATGTGCGGGCGGGGGCGGGCTCAGTCCAACTGGGGGAACGTGGTCATGAGTCGGCGTGCAATGTCATACCGTCACGAAGCCCTCGGTCCACTCGTCGTCGTCGATGGTGTAATGGTCGATGTGGAAGCACAGCGGCTCGTTGGAGAATCCTGGCGACTTTCGAGCCTCGATGATCCGCGATTCCGCTTTTTCGCGGCTTGAGTAGACCCCGAGAAGTTTCACGTCGTCGCCTCCTTCTTCGTCTGCCCAGAAGTCATCCTCGGTCTTGAAGTGGCGAATCTCGCCGTCCTCCTCCGCGCGGTGATGCACATGCCAGAGAAGGTAGGCCGAGTTCTTTTCCATTGCCGCACCGCTGTCTTACTCGATTCAATTGCGCGAAAGATACTTGCGCACCTGGTTTTAAATAGTACTCGGGCCCTTTTGTAGGGTGGCCTGTATCCGCCCTTCTTCTATCGTTTGGTCCGGTCCCGCTTGCGGGATAGGGAAGTCGGTGCCCTCCTTGGCTATCTTTCGCACCGTCTCTTGCCATTCCTCTAGATCTGCGGCCACCCGTCCCGAGTGAGCATCGCTTAGACGCTCGGCCAAGTTGTCCGGAAGGAAGAGGTGGCTGTACGGGGTTTTGGGTGTGCCCCCCATGTAGAGGAAGATTCCAGTCTTGCGGAGTAGTTCACCGCGAGCCGTCCAGTCGTCCCGCTCCCACTGCTGCCGGTACGTGACCCCGGTACCTTCCTCTATCCACCGGGAGGGGATTACCGGCATAGCCTTTAGCGTCTTCAGTGCGGATTCGTGTTCCTCCATGCTCCGGATAACCGATTGTGCCCCAGCGCTGCCGGGCTTAACGCTGGTCAGGTGGCCGGTAAGGTTGTCCAGCGCCTTTGTGATTCGCCCAATCTCCCCGGACTTATCGACTCCCGGAACATAGGTGCGAGTCATGATCTCCAGGTCTCCCACATAGCTCAAAAGGAGAATGGTAATAGTGTCTTCAAGCGTGGCTTTAGGCCAGGACGTAACCCAATCGCACCGGGTGCCGTCTTTACGGCCCCAGGAGCGGCACAGGTAGTAGCTGTATTCCCTAACCGTTCCGTCTATCAGCTTCCGCCTGGAAGTGTTCGAGTAAAGGGGCTCGGTGCACTGGCAGAAGACCACCCCGGCAAGATGCGTAGCGGTACGCTTCGGGCCGCCCTTACCTCGCGCCCTCTTAGTCATCACCTCTTGCATCTTTTCCCACTCGTCCTCGGTGAGAAGAGGGTCAGCCCAAGTGACGGGCAAGCCGTGACGGATAATCGGCTCACCCTTGTGCATGGCGTAGCCCATGAGAGATTTCTTAGTGAATACGGCCGTCATCGTGCTAGTGGTCCACTTGGTGCCCTTAACCTCGGTCTTCACACCGATTCGGCCCTCTTGCGTGTTCACGCGGCGCATGTGATCAAGGGCAGTCAGGATTCCCCGCTCGTTCCAATCCTTAGCGATAGCCCCCAGCGAATCATCCTTATTGACGACGCGGTCGTAAGCCTCCTGCGCTAGGGGCCCCGTTACCGGGTCGATTTCGAGACGCCACCGAGATGCGCCGTTGTGCATGAAGGCGACCGCGCGGTAGCCGAATGGCCACGTACCGCCGGGCCAAAGGTTTTCGTCGCGGTAGTGCTTAGTCTGCTTAAGCTTCTTTTCCTTGACGGCGTTTCGGTAGTTGGCTGCCTGAGTGGCCTTGACGCCCGCGACCATGCGACCATTCGGCGTCGTAATGTCGAATGCGGGATCATCCAAAATAAGGATGCTCTTTTCGTTCGTTAGCACCCACTGAATGAATGACCACCAGTGCATGTCGTCCCGGCTAATCCGGTCCTGCGTGGTCACCATGAGAGCGTCCCACTCATGAACCAGGGGCGCCCGCAACCACTTCCCGAGCGACGGCCGCTGATCCAGGTTCACGGCCCCGGACACGGTCGCGTCCTCCACCCACCCCGCGACCGTGTGACTGCCCTTGACGATGGCTTCCGAGAGTTCGAGCCCTTGACGCTCTAGCGCCGACGACGACTCCGTGTCTCGGCTGATGCGCTTGACGGCCAACACGCGCATGACTGCCTCCCCTTGGTCCGCGAACGTGTGCAGGCCAAAGGTAGCGAGCGTTTGGAGAACTACAAGTCAAACCTTCCATCTTCACCAGGATGAGGCGCCGTGCGGAGGGCAGGTGGGCCGTGAGCCGGCCCGCGTAGTCCACGGAGCAGCGGGCGATGACGAGACGCATGGTCGGCAGCGCTACTCGACGACGGGTGCCCGGCGCGATTCTCCCTCCGCCGCCCCATCGCCACCGCCCATCACAGCGCTTCAGGACCTCGGGCTTGCCCCTCTTTGCGCACCTTCGTTATTGGCCGGTTGTGTTCCCAATCTCCTGGTGCGGCCCGGACTGCGCGCTTACCGTGGAAGCATGAGGTCGCCGTGCGTGCACGCTGCGTCGCCGTCCCTCTTCCCTGCCCGTAAGGCCCCGGCCGTCCGCCGGGGTCGCGAGAGGAGAACCCATGTCGCTCGACGTCTCACCGGCGCTGTTGGAACAGGCCGAGCGAGGCGAGGTCGACGAAGCCGACTTCGTCGACTGCGTCCGGACCTCCCTGCCCTACGCATGGGAGATGATCAGCTCTCTGGTGGCCCAGCTGAAGGTCGACGGCGGAGATTTCGCCGACAACCAGACGCCTCCGCCGGACGAGCAGGCACGTGGTCAGCTGCTGCGTGCGCTCGCGAGTGATGCGATACGCGGTGCGCTGCAGCGGCACTTCGGGGTGCGCCTGGCATTCCAGAACTGCCACCGCGTCGCGGTGTTCCCGCTGGACGCCTCGGTCGACGAGCGGCTGGCCCGATTCACTTCGGTGAGGGGCCAGTTGCTCAACCAGTCGCCCGAACTACGGGACTGCTGAACGCTTCTGCTGCCGCTCCGGGCCGCAGGAGGTGCAACTGGCTCCGGGGCGGCAGCTCCCCGTACTCCTACGGGTGTTCATGTCAGTAGTGGCAGTACCTCGGTGCCCAGCCGCGCTACGTTCTCCTCTGTGGCCGCCAGATCTCCCGAACCCTCCACCAGGAGCGCGAACCTGGTGATGCCTGTCCGCTCGGCGGTCGCGGCGAGCCGGTCGGCGGCGAGCCGGGGCGGGCCCACCGGATGAAGGCCGCAGAGCAACTCCGTATAGGCGACCGGGTCGCGCATCACGCGGTGCCTGCCGTCGACCGTCACATGGGCGTCCAGTCCCTGTCGCAGCCACCCCGGCATAGCCTTCACGAGTGTCTCCACGGCCTCCGCGGACCGGTCCGCGATCTGCGCGACGCCCGCGGAGACATGGCCCGCTTCCCGGACACTCTCGGGCGACCGGCCCGCGGCGAGCGCGGTGGAACCCCACAGGGCGACCATCTCGGCCTTCTCCTCGTCGCCGCAGTGCATTCCGAGGAGCATCGGCAGGCCGTTCTCGGCGGCGAGTTTCACGCTCTTCGGCGATGTGCACGCGACGATCACCTCGGGGCCGCCCGGCCCTTGCGAGCCATTCCCGTCGTTCTCGTCGAGCAGCTCGTCGGCCCGGGGGACCACCGCCACCTCACGGAAGCCGAATCGCTCCCCGTTGCCCGCCACGCGTGGTTTGCGCAGCCAGTCGAGCAGCAGGTCCAACGACTCAGGGAAGCCCTTCTCGTACGCCTCCAGGCCCCCTCCGAACACCTCCAGGTCCACCCAGGGACCGCCCCGTCCCACGCCGAGGGAGAACCTGCCCCCGCTGGTGAGTTGGAGCAGCGCGGCCTGTTCGCCGAGCGCCACCGGATGCTGGTTCGGCAGCACGCTGACCGCCGTACCGACCCGGATCCTGCGGGTGCGGCCGAGCAGCAGCGCGGCCAGCGTGACGGCGGACGGGCAGACCCCGTACGGCACGAAATGATGTTCTGCGAGCCAGACCGAATCGAGCCCGGATTCCTCCGCGACCTCGGTGGACCGGATCGCGCGATGCAGCGCTTCCCCCGGCCCCTGCCCGGGAAACTGGGCTGCCAGTACGAACGTTCCCACGCGCATCGCCAATTACCTCCTTGTGGCCGACGCGGCTCTCCCCTACTGGCAACAACGTCTGACACGTGCCAAGGGCACGGTCCGCGGCGAAGTTGTTGCGATTTTCCGGTAACCCGTCCCGTTCTGGGCCGTACCGGGGGCCTGCCCCGGCCGAATGGCCCTACGCTTGACGGGAACTGCCCAGTCTGCCTGCCCGTGAGGTGTCACGTGTCCCCGCGCCGTAACCGTCCCCGAGGCGGCGAGAGTCCCACCGGCAGCGCGAGTGTGTCGGGGGAGCGCTACGGCGGGGGCGGGCGCGCCGAGGAGTGGCAGGGCGAGCAGTGGTCGGTGCGTCCGGTGAGCGGCGCGAGCGCGGCGGGCAAGCGGTACCGCTGCCCCGGCTGCGACCAGGAGATCCCGTCCGGCGTACCGCACCTCGTCGCCTGGCCCGAGTACGGTGGGATCGACGACCGCAGGCACTGGCACAAGGCGTGCTGGAACGCGAAGGACCGCCGCACCACAAGGGTGCAGCGGTCCAGGAATGCGCCGCGCTACTGAGCTCTGCCGGCCGGAGACCGGTCAGGCGTCGCGCCGGCCCAGCGACATATAGGCGCCGGCCATGGCCACGGCCGTGACGCCCAGCATGATCCACAACGGCTCCCAGCCGGACGGCCCCGACGTGGAGACCGATGCGTCGTACAGCCCGCCGAGCTGGCTGGGGATCGAGTACTCGAAGAGGGCCTGCTGCACCTTGGCGAGCGACCGCGAGAACATGAACATGGCCAGCACCAGCGGCAGCAGTACCACCGCGATCATGATCGTGATCGCGCCGGCGGAGTGCCGGATGAGGGCGCCGACCGCGAGCGACAGCAGTCCCAGGGTCGCGATGTAGAGACCGACGCCGACCGTGGCGCGCAGCCAGTCGTCACCGCTGGCGGTACCGCCGTCCAGGATGGCGGTCTGCAGCACGGCGACGAGCGTGGTCATCACGGTCGTGATGGTGAAGGTGAGCAGGAAGAAGACGATCGCCTTGGCGCTCAGCACCCGGGCACGGCTGGGGCAGGCCGTCAGTGTCGTACGGATCATGCCGGTGCCGTACTCGGTGGCGATGGTCATCACACCGAGCGTGATCACACAGATCGAACCGAGAAGTACCCCGAAGAAGCCGAAGCTGAGCACCTTGGCGTCGCCGAGCTCGGAGCCGGACGTGTTGACGGCGACGGCCGACAGCAGTCCGATGCCGAGCAGCAGCACGATCATGATCCCGAGTGTCCACATCGTGGAGCGCACGGAGCGGATCTTGGTCCACTCGGAGGCGAGCGCGTCGCCGAGGGTGGCGGGGCGCTGCGGGATCGGCGAGGTGTACACATCGGTGGGCGCGGGTGCCCAGTTCTGCTGCGGGTACTGCTGCGCCTGCTGCTGGTACGGCGCCTGCGGAGTCGGCGGCGTTGTCATCGGGCGTCCTCGCTGGTGTCGCGCTTGGTCAGGTCTGCGGGCCCGGCTGCGGGTGCGGCGGGCGCGGTGGGCGCGGTCGTGGGCACGGCCGGGGCGGCCCCGGGGGGTGCCGTGTACGGGTTCTGTCCTGGCGGCGGCGGGGCGTACCAGCCCTGCTGCGGTACGTCAGGGGCGGTCGGCAGCGGCGGTGCGTATCCGCCGCCCGGCACGGGCTGCTGCAGCCCGGCCTTCTGGTCCACCGTCGAGCGGTAGTCCACGGCGCCCTGCGTCATCCGCATGTACGCCTCCTCCAGCGAGGCCTGATGCGGGGAGAGCTCCCACAGCCGGACATCCGCCCCGTGCGCCAGGTCACTGATCCGCGGCAGCTGCAGCCCGGTGACCCGCAGGGCCCCATCCGGCTCCGACATGACCTGGCCGCCCGCCTCGGTGAGCGAGGCGGTCAGCTTCTCCCGCTGCTCGGGCTGCGCATCCGGGACCCGTACCCGTGCGAAATCGGCCGAGTTGGCGGAGATGAAGTCCTTGACGCTCATATCGGCGAGCAGTTGCCCACGCCCGATCACGATCAGATGATCGGCGGTGAGCGCCATCTCGCTCATCAGATGGCTGGAAACGAAGACCGTACGGCCCTCGGACGCCAGCGAGCGCATCAGATTGCGGACCCAGAGAATGCCCTCCGGGTCGAGACCGTTGACAGGCTCGTCGAAGAGCAGCACCTGCGGATCGCCCAGCAGCGCCGCCGCGATCCCGAGCCGCTGCCCCATGCCGAGCGAGAAGCCCTTGGACCGCTTCCTGGCGACGTCCTGCAGGCCCACGACGCCGAGCACCTCGTCGACCCGGGCGGCCGGGATACCCGCGAGCTGCGCGAGCGAGAGCAGGTGGTTACGGGCGCTGCGGCCTCCGTGCACCGCCTTGGCGTCCAGCAGCGCACCCACCTGGCGCGGCGCGTTCGGCAGGCTCCGGAAGGGATGCCCGCCGATCGTCACATGGCCGGACGTCGGCTGGTCCAGACCGAGCATCATGCGCATCGTGGTGGACTTGCCCGACCCGTTGGGACCGAGGAATCCGGTGACGGCGCCGGGCCGCACCTGGAAGGAAAGGTTGTACACGGCCGTCTTCGCGCCGTAGCGCTTGGTCAGGCCGACTGCCTCGATCATGCTCCAGCCCCATCGACTTTTATCTGTCGTCGGGGCCCAGGCCGTCAGGCCGCACGCCCCCGTAAGAGTTAGGAGGATATCCGGGCTTTGACGGTTCCGGCCAAGCCGTTCAGGAGAGCGAGTCGCCGAGAGGCGGCAGGTCGTCGTAGAACCGCAGGTCGCCGGAGGCCTCGAGGTAGGGCAGGAAGTCGGTCTGCGGGAGCACCCATCCCTCCTCGCGGAAGATCCGGGTGCCCTCCTCGCGCAGGCCGGGATCGACGCCCGCCTTCTTGACCCAGGACGACGGATCGGGGCCCAGCAGTTCACCGAGACGGGGCGAAGCGGCGAGCAGGGCGGCGAGGAGCTCGGACTGGTCGCCGCCGCCGGGACGCGGCGTGCCGTCCGGGCCGGCCAGTACACCGTGCGAGCTGAAGTAGAGGTACGCGCCGCCGAGCCGTTCCCCAGACGGCATGGTCATCGGGAATTCGTCGCCGGGCAGTATCGCCCGCCGGTAGTCGGGGAACTCGGTGGCATCGACGGCTTCCAGCTGCTCGGCGTCCAGCCAGGCGACGACGAGGACCGCGCTCGCGCCGCGGTCCACGTACGGCGTGCCCGCGACATAGCCGGCCGGACTGATGTGCCCGGAGCAGCCGACGCCGATACCCTCCACCCGCACCGGCACCATCGGCACGGTGACGGGGATTCCGAGCCGGGTGAGCTTGTGGCTGACCTGGCCGGGGGACGCGTTGGACCCGACGGCGATGACCGGATGCCGACTGCCGGTCACGACCTGGCCGCGTTGCCGCAGTTCCTCGTCGAGCCGCCGCTTTTCCTCGACGTACCAGTCGCCGAGCCGCATCGGGCGGACGCCCAGCTGAAGCAGTTCGTCGCCGTCGAGCAACGAGGGCTCGGTGGTCGGGCGGCCGGGATAGGTCAGCGGTTCCTTCGCCGGCACGTCGTCCAGGCCCAGCGCAGCGAGGCTTCGGTCCTTCATGGTGACGTCCTTCGATTGGTCACGGGCACGGTCACGGACACGGGCAGCCTTCCACACCCGGTCTACCCGCGGCGAGCACCGGCGGCACCCCGCACGCGGGATTCGCCGGAGCCGAATGCGGGCAAGGAGCCTCTCGCACGACGGTTCCGAACGGGGGAGCGAACTGATGTGGATACCCGCGCGATGGCGGAGCGAAAGACCCCATCCGCGCCACCGGACGTCCGCGCGCTGGTGGGTCGCGGGCCGTTCCGTGCACGCACTGATGCTGATGGCACTGAGCGCGCTGGTCTGTCTCGCCGTGTTCATCGCGGCCGTCTGGACCCTGACCGAGCACTCCTCCCGCGGTGTGGGCGACCGCTTCCGCGACGGAGAGGGACTGGTGAACCTGACCCTGGGGGTGCTGCGGGCCTGCGTGGGTACGGACAGCCTCAGCCCCGAGCAGGACAGCCTCGCCCACCAGCTGCTGGCCACCCTCGCCTCATTGACGGGCGCGCTCGCGCCCGCTGTGGTCCTCGGCATCGTCCTGATCAAGTTGTTCGCGCTGCGCCCGTTTGTCTGGCGGCAGCGCGCGAGCGTCTCGCCGGCCCGTACCGCGGACTTTCCCGTACCCGAGGGCGCGGCGGCGGACCATGCCGTCATCGCGGTGCGCTTCTACAACTCCTTCGACAACCTCTCGGTCGTCGACCTCAAAGCCCGGGTGCATCTGCGCTACCTGGAGACATCGCCGTTCGACGGCAGCCGTGTCATCTACAAGAAGTGGCTCAAGGTCCTGGACGAGAAGGGGCAGCGGGCCGACGAGCGTTCGTGGCTCGCCGTGGAGCGAGGGGCGCCCTTCACCGTATGGATCCCGGTGGACGCCACCGTGGGGCAGCTGCCCCTTGCCAGGATCCAGGGCAAGGACCTGTCCGCGTCGGAGGACGCCAAACTCATGGTGAGGCTGACGGCGCGGGCGGTGGGACTCGGCAGTGAGGTGGCTGACGAGCGGTGGTTCGACCTGGACGCGGCCCAGGGCGACTTCGAGCTCGGCCGGTTCGTCCCGCTCAAGGCGGACCCTGAGCGGGACGTCTGGCAGTGGGAGGGCTGGGAGGACTTCGACTCGGTACTGACCGAGTCGTAGTCGGACCTGCCGCCTATGCGTCCCGCTTTTTGAGCACGAGGTACCCGCCGATCAGCGCGGCCGCCACCCATGCGGTCAGAATGCCGAGCCCGCCCCACGGCCCGTACGGCGCCGGCTCGCTGTTCATGGCGGCCGGAACCACCTGCATGATCTTGGAGCCCGCCTGGTCGGGGAAGTAGCGGGCCACGTTCTTGGCACCCGGGACCGCCGAAAGGATCTGCGAGACGAGGAAGAAGAACGGCATCAGGATGCCGAGCGACAGCATCGAGCTGCGCAGCATCGTCGCCACGCCCATGGAGAAGATCGCGATCAGCCCCATGTAGATGCCGCCGCCGAAGACCGCACGCAGGACATGCTCCGCACCGATGTCCGTGCGATGGTCGCCGAGGAGGGCCTGGCCGAGGAAGAACGTGGCGAAACTGGTGGCCAGCCCGACCAGCAGCGACAGCACACCGGCGACCAGGATCTTGCTGAAGAGGAACGAACCGCGCTGCGGCACGGCCGCCAGCGAGGTACGGATCATGCCCGAGCTGTACTCCGTGCTGACCACCAGGACGCCGAAGACGACCATCGCGAGCTGACCGAGGACCATCCCGGAGAAACTGAGGAGGGTCGGGTCGAAGGTGGCCTGCTCAGCCGGGGGGAGTTCGTCGAACTGGGAGTTCATCAGTGCGCAGAGTGCCGCGCTCATCGCCGCGGTGACGGCGAACGCGGAGATCAGGGTCCAGGTGGTGGAGGAGACCGTACGGATCTTGGTCCACTCGGAGGTCAGGACCGCGGGTACCGATGCCATCGTCGTCACGCCCCCTTTCCGGTGCCGGAGGTGCCGGACGTGAAGCTGCCGTGCTGCTGGTTCCACTGCTCGCCCCAGCGGGGGCCCGCGGGCGGTGGCGGCCACCCGGCGTGGTCCGCATGGGCGTGGTACTCCACGGAGTCCGCCGTCATCTGCATGAACGCCTCCTCCAGCGAGGCCCGCTGGGAGCTCAGCTCATGCAGCACGACCTGGTGCTGCGCGGCCAGCTCGCCGAGCTGCTCGCTGGTGGCGCCGTCGATCTCCAGCACGCCGCTCCCCGCTTCGACCACGACGATGCCCGCCTCATGCAGCACATCGCGCAGCCGTTCCTGCTGCGGGGAGCGCATCCGCACGTAACTGCGCGAGTTCTGGTGGATGAAATCGGCCATCGACGTGTCGGCGAGCAGCCGGCCCTGGCCGATGACGATCAAATGGTCCGCGGTGAGCGCCATTTCGCTCATCAGATGCGAGGAGACGAAAATCGTCCGGCCTTCCGCCGCGAGCGTCTTCATCAGATTGCGGATCCAGTGAATTCCCTCGGGGTCCAGACCGTTGACGGGTTCGTCGAACATCAGGATCTCGGGATCGCCGAGCAGCGCGGCCGCGATTCCGAGCCGCTGGCCCATGCCGAGGGAGAACGACTTCGACTTCTTCTTCGCCACCGCGCTCAGGCCGACGGTGTCGAGGACTTCCGGGACGCGGCTCTCCGGGATGCGATTGCTCTGCGCGAGACAGAGCAGATTGTTGTACGCGCTGCGTCCTCCGTGCATCGACTTGGCGTCGAGCAGCGCACCGATGTGCTTCAGGGGTTCCAGCAGTTGACGGTAGTGCCTGCCGTCGATCCGTACCGATCCGCTGGTCGGGTTGTCGAGATCGAGCATCATCCGCATCGTGGTGGACTTGCCCGCCCCGTTCGGGCCCAGAAAACCCGTCACCATTCCAGGTCTGACCTGGAATGAAAGGTGGTCCACAGCAACCTTGTTGCCGAAGCGCTTGGTGAGGCCGTCAAGCTCGATCATGCGTTCACGCTAGAACGGCCACGCGCCCGGCGCCACCACAAGGGCGGAACCGGGCGCGCAAAGGGTACAGCTGAGGTACCGCGGCGTCAGCGGGTCTGCTGAGCCGGGACACCACGGGTGACGGGCTCGTCGTCCACCGGCGAACCCGCGGCGGCCACCGCGGCACCGGTCAGCGTCGCCAGCATCTCGCGAACGTTGGTCAGCTGCGCGTTGATGGAGTCGCGGCGGTTGGTGAGCGCCGCCAGCTCGCGCTCCGATTCGCTGCGGATCCGGTCGGCCTTGGCGTTCGCGTCGGCCACGATGTCCTCGGACTGGCGCTGCGCGGTCTCCACGGTCTGACGCGCCCGGCGCTCGGCGTCCGTACGGAGCTTCTCGGCCTCCAGGCGGAGCTGCTCGGCGCGGTGCTCGATCTCGGCGAGGCGCTTCTCGGCCTTGGCCTGACGGGACGCGAGGTCGCGCTCCGACTGGTCCCGGCGCTTGGCCAGGTTGGTCTCGAAGTCCGCGGCGGCCTGGGCGGCCTTGGCGCGGGTCTCCTCGAAGAGGGCGTCGGCCTCCTCGCGCTTCTGCGCCGCGTCCTTCTGGGCCTCGGTACGCAGAGCGTTGGCCTCACCCTTGGACTTCTCGACGATGCGGACGCCCTCGTCCTCGGCCTTCGCCTTGCGCTCGGCGGCGAACGACTCGGCGTCGTTGCGCACCTGCTGGGCGGCCGACTCGGCGAGCTCGCGGTGCTGCTCGGAGGCGCGACGGGCCTCCTCGCGCAGGTCCTTCGCCTCCTCCTCGGCGAGGCGGAGAATCTTCTCCACACGCGCACCGAGACCCGCGTACGACGGCTCCGCGTCGTTCACCTGGGCCTGGGCGTTCTGCGTCTCGAGGTGGAGCTCCTCGATGCGCTTTTCCAGAGACGTGATGCGGGTCAGCGCGCTATCACGGTCGGCGACGAGCTTGGTAATGCGGTCATCCACCTGACCGCGGTCGTAACCACGCCGCACGAGCTCGAAGCCGAAGGGGGAGGAAGGGTCACTCATGGGGTTCCTGTCGAAGTAAGACCGGTGAGGTGATAGAGGGAATCCTAGGGGCCCGGGCGGCGTGTCATCGAGCGGATGCCCGTTTGATCTGGAGAATGACACCCCTTTTGAGTGGCTGACCCCCGGAACCCTTGCCACTCGGAGGGTTGAACGTTCTTGTCGAAGCACGTGACATGGTCGGCCGACTACCCCTCGGACGACTTGCCACTCGATCGAGTGCCTGCCGAGGCTCCGGCTTTGACGCCGGCGGACCCGCCACCCGTACTCTTCCCGCCGCCCGTCGGTGCCTCGAAGGACTCCAATGCCTCCAGTACGTCCTGGACGCGGGAGATCTCCGTGTTGATGTCCTTGCGCCGGCGGACCAGGAGGTCGAGCTCGCGCTGCCCCTCATCGACCGTCCGCTTCGCCTCCTGCTCGGCGTCGGCCCGCAGCTTCTCGGCCTCGCGGACCATGCTGGCCTTCTTCTGCTCGGCCTCCTTCAGCAGCGACTCGGCCCGCTTCACCGCGGCGATCCGGACCTTGCTCGCCTCCGAATTCGCGTCCGCCAGCAACTCCTTCGCCTTCGCCGCGGCCTCTTCGCGCTGCTCGGTCGCCGCCTTCATCAGCTTGTCGACGCGCTCGCCCGCCGTCTTCATCTGCTCGGAGGTCTCCTGCCGGGCCCGGTCGTGCAGCTGCTCGATCTCGCTCTCCGTACGCGCCCGGAGTTCCTCCGCCCGCTCCCGAATGGCCGTGGCGTCCCGGCGCGCACCGACCAGCAGCTCGTCCGCGTCCGTACGCGCCCGCTCCACCAGGGTGTTGCCCTCGACGGTCGCCTCGGAGGTGATCCGCACGGCCTCCTTGCGGGCCGCGCCGACCATCGTGTCGGCCTGCTCCTCGGCCTCGGTGGCGGCGCGCAGCGCCTCCTCCTGAGCCTTGTTCATGAGCTGGTCGGCCTGCTCGGCGGCGTCCGCACGGCGCTTCGCCGCCGCCTCGCGCGCCTCGTCGAGCAACCGGTCCGTCTCCGCGCGGGCCTCGCCGCGCAACTGCTCGGCCGCCGCCTCCGCGTCGGTCCGCACCCGCTCCGAGTCCTCACGGGTGCGTGCCGCGTGCTCCTGCGCCGAGGCGACAGTGGCCGCCGCCTCCGCGCGCAGCCGCTCCGCCTCGTCGGTCGCCTCGCCGAGGAGCTGGTCGGCCCGGGCCGTGGCGTCGCTGACGAGGGTCGTCGCCTGCTCCGTCGCCTCGGTACGGATCCGCTCGCTCTCGCCCGTCGCCTCGCCGACGAGCCGGTCGACCTGCGCCGCGGCGTCCGAACGCATCCGGTTGGCGTCCTCGCGGGCCTCCGCACGACTGCGGGAGGCATCCTGCTCGGCCGACGCCAGCGCGTCCGAAGCCTCGGTACGCATCCGCTGGCTGTACTCCGCGGTGTCCGAGCGCAGCCGCTCCGACTCGGTGATCGCGTCGCTGACGGTCCGTTCGGCCATTGCCTTGGCGGCCTCGGACTCCTCCTGTACCTCCCGGCGGATCCGGCTCGCGTCCTCGCTTGCCCGCTCCCGCTCCGCGTGCGCATCGGCGCGGACCCGGTCCGCCTCCTCCTGAGCCTCGGCCTTCGTCCGCTCCGCCACGTGCTCGGCGGTGGAACGCAGCCCGGCGATCTCCGCCTCGGCCTGCTCCTGGAGGCCGGAGACGGAGTCCCGTACCTGCTGGGCGGTCTGCTCGGCCGTGGAGACCATCTCGGTCGCCCGCGCGTCCGCCTCCTCGACCAGGCGGTGCGCCTCGGCCTGCGCCTCCTCGACCCGCTTGCGGGCGGAGGCGAGCAGCTCCTCGCTCTGCTCGCGGGCGCGCTCGCGCTCCTGGTTCGCCTCGGTGCGCGCCGCGTCGAGGGTCTCCTCCGCCTCGCGGCGGCGCCGGTTCGCCTCCTCCTGCGCGGCGGCCAGTGCCTCGGCAGCCTCGGTGCCCACGCGTTCGGCGGCGGCCGCGGCCTCGGCCCGTACCCGGTCGGCACTGTCCTGGGCCTCGGACTTGAGCCGCTCCGCCTCGGCGGCCGCCTCGCCGCGCAGCCGTACGGCGACGGACTCGCCCTCGGCACGCGACTGCGACGCGTCCGCCGCGGCCTCGTCGCGCAGCCGCTCGGCCTCGGTCTCCGCCTGTGTCTGCAGGGCGCGCAGCCGCTCGGCGGCCTCCGCGCGCAGCCGCTCGGACTCCTCGTTCGTCTCGCGGCGGATCCGCTCCGCCTCGCCGCGCGCGTCCGTCAGTGTCTGCTCGGCGGCGGCGACCCGGGTCTCGGCCTCGGTCTGCAGCCGGGCCAGCTCGTCGGCGGCCTCGGCCTGCCGGGCGGCGACCGCACGCTCGGTCTCCTCCCGGAGCCCTGCCGCCGCCTGCTCGGCCGCGGCCGTGGTGGACTCAACCTGCTCCTCGGACTCCGTACGCAGCTGGTCGGCCTCGGCACGGGCCCGCTCCAGCGCTTCCTCGGCCTGGGTGCGCAGGGCCGTGGCGCGCTCGACGGCCTCGGTACGGACCCGGTCGCTCTCGGTGCCCGCGGCGGTCCGCAGTTCCTCGGCGTCCGCCTTCGCCTTGGACAGCAGCTCCTCGGCGGTCTTCGCGCCCTCCTCGATCTGCTGGACGGCCTCGCGGCGGGCCTCGCCCCTGATCCGCTCGCCCTCGGCGACCGCCTCGGAGCGCAGCTGCTCGGCCTCGCCGCGCAGCCTGCGGGCCTCCTCCTGCAGCTCGACGGTCCTGGCCCGGTACTCCTCGGTGTCGTCCTTGGCCGCGCCCTTGAGCTGGTCGGCCTGTTCGGCGGCCTCGCCGCGCAGCCGGTCCGCCTCGGCCTCCGCCTCGCGGCGGATCCGGTCGGCCTCCTCGCTCGCCGCCTTCGTGGTCGACCGTGCGTCCTCGGACGCCTTGGTCAGTACCTCCTCGGCGGTCCTGGCCGCCTTGGCGAGCTGGGCTGCGGTGTCCTCGACGGCCGCCGTGCGGGCCTTCTCGGTCGCCTCGGACTTGATCCGGTCCGCCTCGGCGCGGGCGTCGGCGAGCGCCTGCTCGGCTTCCGTCTTCAGCGCCTCGGCGTCCTTCGTGGCCTCGCCGACCAGCCGGGCGATCTCCGACTTGGCCGTACGGGTGCGCTGCTCGTTCTGCGAATCGGCGCCGGCCAGCCGCTTGACCGCGGCCTCCTTCGCCTCGGCGAGGACCTTCTCCGCCTCCAGGCGGGCCTCGCGCAGCTGTGTCTCGGCCTCCTGCAAGCGCTGCTCGGCGGCCCGGTTCCGCTCGGCGGTCTGCTGCCGGGTCTGCTCGGTCTCCGCGGCCGTCGACGTACGCAGCTGTTCGGCGTGGCTGGTGGCCTCCTGCGCCTGGCTGGAGGCGGCGCTCAGCAGCCGTTCGGCGTCCTTGCGGGCGCGCAGCAGGATCGCTTCGGCCTCGGAACGGGCGGACTCCGCCTCGGAGCCGAGCCGGTGCCGGGTCTCGTCGGCGAGCCTGGCGGCCTCGGCGCGGGCGGCCGTCAGGGACTGCTCGGCCTCGGCCCGGGACTCATCGAGCAGCCGACGGGCCTGGGACTCGGTCCTGGCCCGGAGCTGCTCGGCCCAGGCGACGTTCTCGTTGACATGCGACTCGACGGTCTGGCGGCGCTCCGCCAGCTCCTGGTCGAGGCGCTGCCGTCGCTGCACGGCCTCGTTGTGCAGCTCGGCCTGCAGCCGTGCCTGGTGCTCGGCGTGCTCCTGCAGGATCCGCTGCGTCTGCGCCCGGGCGTCACGGAGCTCGCGCTCGGCGTCGGTGCGCAGCTGTTCGGCCTGGATCTGGGCATTACGGAGCAGCTGTTCGGCCTGGTAACCGATGTCCGCGCTGTCGTACGCGGGACGGGTCGCGAGATTGCGCCGAGCCTCGTGCAGCTTGGCGCGCAAGACCTCGACCTGGTAACCGAGGTCCTCGGCGTGCTGGACGGCCTTCTCCCGGTCGGTCCTCAGCCGGTCCATCTTGGCTTCGAACCGCGAGAGATGGTCGTCTTCAGCTCGGTGGCTCTCCTGGCGTTCGTAGCCCCGCACTGCGCGGTCCCATCCGTCCCCTGGTCGCAACTCTCCAAACGAGTACCGTTCGCCGACGAACGGTCCCCCGGGGAATGGTGACAGATCAACGGCTGGGGACGCGGCGCGGCCCCGACCCGGCCCCGGCCCGGAACCGCCCACTCTACCGGGCCGGGTATCCGGAGGTCAGTGCTCCGCTGCGGACGTGACCAGTTCGGTGAGAACGCCGTGGCAGTCCTTGGGGTGCAGGAAGGTGATCCGCGACCCCATCGACCCGGTCCTGGGCTCGTCGTACAGCACCCTGACCCCCTTGGAACGGATGTCCGCGGCGTCCTCGTCGACGTCTGCGGTGCCGAAGGCGATGTGGTGGACCCCCTCGCCGTTCTTGGCCAGCCATTTTCCGACGGCCGAGTCCTCGCGGGTGGGTTCCAGGAGCTGGAGGTACGAGGCACCGCCGTCCGAGGTCTCGTTGATCTTGAGCATGGCCTCGCGTACGCCCTGCTCCTCGTTGACCTCGGAGTGGAAGACTTCGAAGCCGTAGGTCGAGCGGTAGAACTCGACAGTTTTGTCGAGGTCGAAACAGGCGATTCCGATGTGGTCGATTCGCGTCAGCATGGACAACAGTGGAGCGCTCCACCGATGGTTACGCAACGTGCGCGCGATCACACCCGCTGCTGGATGACGGGCCGCGAACCGCTCAGTACATTCGAGTAAACCCTCGTTCACATCTAATCCAAGGGGCCGTGCCTCATGTCTGGAACGACCGGTACCACCTCAGTGATCGTCGCGGGCGCCCGTACGCCCATGGGCCGTCTCCTCGGCTCCCTGAAGAGCTTCTCCGGAGCCGATCTCGGCGGCTTCGCCATCAAGGCCGCGCTGGACCGGGCCGGTATCGGCGGCGACCAGGTCGAGTACGTGATCATGGGCCAGGTGCTCCAGGCCGGGGCGGGGCAGATCCCGGCACGCCAGGCCGCGGTCAAGGCCGGCATCCCGATGAACGTCCCGGCACTCACCGTCAACAAGGTCTGCCTCTCCGGCCTCGACGCGATCGCCCTGGCCGACCAGCTGATCCGAGCGGGTGAATTCGACGTCGTCGTCGCCGGCGGTCAGGAGTCCATGACCAACGCCCCGCACCTGCTCCCGAAGTCCCGCGAGGGCTACAAGTACGGCGCGATCGAGATGCTCGACTCGATGGCGTACGACGGTCTGACCGACGCCTACGAGAACATCCCGATGGGCGCGTCCACCGAGAAGCACAACACCCGCCTCGGTCTGAGCCGCGCCGACCAGGACGAGATCGGCGCCCTGTCCCACCAGCGCGCCGCCGCCGCCCAGAAGAACGGTCTCTTCGAGGCCGAGATCACCCCGGTCGAGATCCCGCAGCGCAAGGGCGACCCGGTCCTCTTCTCCAAGGACGAGGGCATCCGCGCCGAGACGACCGTCGAGTCCCTCGGCAAGCTCCGGCCCGCCTTCGCCAAGGACGGCACGATCACCGCGGGCACCTCCTCGCAGATCTCCGACGGCGCCGCCGCGGTCGTCGTGATGAGCAAGACCAAGGCCGAGGAGCTGGGCCTGGACTGGATCGCCGAGATCGGCGCCCACGGCAACGTGGCGGGCCCGGACAACTCGCTCCAGTCGCAGCCGTCCAACGCGATCAAGCACGCGCTGAAGAAGGACGGGCTGAGCGTCGAGGACCTCGACCTCATCGAGATCAACGAGGCGTTCGCGGCCGTCGCCGTCCAGTCGATGAAGGACCTCGGCGTCTCCCCGGAAAAGGTGAACGTCAACGGCGGGGCCATCGCGCTCGGCCACCCGATCGGGATGTCGGGCGCCCGCGTGGTGCTGCACCTCGCGCTGGAGCTGAAGCGGCGCGGCGGCGGCACGGGTGCGGCGGCGCTGTGCGGTGGCGGCGGTCAGGGCGACGCGCTGATCATCCGCGTCCCCGGCAAGTAGTCCTCGTCACGTACGCACAGAGCGAACCGAACGGAGCGGTGATGGTGGACGTCCCCACCTTGGTCGAGCAGGCCCGTGAAGGCCGGCCGCGGGCCGTGGCCCGGCTCATCTCCCTCGTGGAGGGGGCGGCGCCGCAGCTGCGCGAGGTGATGGCGGCCCTCGCGCCGCTGGCCGGGAACGCGTACGTCGTCGGGCTCACCGGTTCACCGGGTGTCGGCAAGTCGACCTCCACCTCGGCGCTCGTCTCGGCGTACCGGCGGGCCGGAAAGCGGGTCGGCGTCCTCGCCGTCGACCCGTCGTCGCCGTTCTCCGGCGGCGCGCTCCTCGGCGACCGGGTCCGGATGTCGGAGCATGCCTCCGACCCCGGCGTCTACATCCGCTCCATGGCCACCCGCGGCCACCTGGGCGGCCTCGCCTGGTCGGCGCCGCAGGCGATCCGGGTGCTGGACGCGGCGGGCTGCGACGTGATCCTGGTGGAGACGGTCGGTGTCGGCCAGTCGGAGGTGGAGATCGCCTCCCAGGCCGACACCTCGGTGGTCCTCCTCGCGCCCGGCATGGGCGACGGCATCCAGGCGGCGAAGGCCGGAATCCTGGAGATCGGCGACGTGTACGTCGTCAACAAGGCCGACCGGGACGGTGCGGACGCCACCGCCCGCGAGCTCAACCACATGCTGGGTCTCGGGGAGTCCCGCGGCCCCGGCGACTGGCGGCCGCCGATCGTGAAGACGGTCGCCGCCCGGGGTGAGGGCATCGACGAGGTCGTCGAGGCACTGGAGAAGCACCGGGCGTGGATGGAGGAGCACGGCGTCCTGACCGAGCGCCGCACGGCGCGCGCGGCCGGCGAGGTCGAGACGATCGCGGTCACCAGACTCCGCGAACGCATCGGCGACCTGCACGGCGACCGCCGCCTCGGCGCCCTGGCCGAACGCATCGTGGCGGGCCGCCTGGACCCGTACGCGGCGGCGGACGAACTGGTGGCGGGGATCACGGGCGAGTCCTGACAGACAGGTACCAGGGGCGAGGGGCGGCGTGCGGGCCGCCCCTCGCCCGCTCGCCCCCCGTCAGCCGTTCGGGTGAATCGTGCGCACCGCCTGTCCTGTGCGGCCCGTGACCGGCGCATGGCAGGATGACGCACACACGTGTCATGCACACCGGGGGGAAGCGACACATGCTGGGGCCGCTGCGTGAGGACTCGCCCAGACGGATCGGACCGTACGGGATACGGGCCCGGCTCGGCGCGGGCGGTATGGGGGAGGTCTTCCTCGGAGACCCGGGCGACGGCCGGGATCCCGTCGCCCTCAAGACGGTGCGCCGCGATGTGGCGCAGGACCCCGGCTTCCGTCACCGCTTCCGCCGCGAGATCGCGGTCGCCCGCTCCGTCACCAGCCCCTTCCTCGCCCCGCTGCTCGACGGGGACGCGGACTCCGAAGTGCCCTGGCTGGCCACCGGATACGTGGCCGGGCCGACCCTGTCCGCCGCGGTCCGCCGGGCCGGCGCGATGGACGAGGGAGAGGTGCGGATGCTCGGCGCCGGGCTCGCCCGCGCGCTCGCGGCCGTCCATGCGGCCGGGGTCGTGCACCGGGACGTGAAGCCCGGCAACGTGATGCTTGCCGAGGACGGTCCGCGGGTCATCGACTTCGGGATCGCGCGGGACGGCAACGCCACCCCGCTGACCACCACCGGCCGGATGGTCGGCAGCCCCGCCTTCATGTCCCCGGAACACGTGGCGGGCAGCGGGCGCGTCACCTTCGCCTCCGACATCTTCTGTCTCGCATCCGTGCTCTGCTTCGCCGCCACCGGCCGCGATCCCTTCGGCGACGGGCCGGTCGCCGCCGTGCTCTACCGGGTCAAGTACGTCGAGGCCGATCTCGACGGCGTACCGGACGCGCTGCGCGCCGTACTCGCCGACTGCCTGGCCGCCGACCCCGCCGACCGCCCCACCGCTGCCGCACTCACCGAGCGGCTCGCCCCGGGCGCAGCGCAGCAGTGGCCCGAGCCGGTGCGGGAGCACATCGCCGAGTACGGCAGGGAACTGGCCCGGGTCCGCGCCCTCGACGGACCGCTGCTGCCCGGCTACACGCCGACCGAGGCGGCCACCGGCAGCCGCACCCCTGTTGCTCAACTGCCCACGCAGGGAACAGGCTTCGCGCCGGGTCTGCACATGGTGGAGACTCAGGGCCCCGGCCTTGCCCGGCCGGAACCACGCCGACGCAGCCGCCGCGCCCTGATGGCCTTCCTGGCCCTGCTCGTCATCGGGGGCGCGGCGACCGGCGGACTCCTGGCGCTTCGGGACCGCAACGGCGACAACAACACCGCATCCCCGGGCGGCAGTCCGGCGCGGAACACGGTGATGGTCGCCGGGGTGGACGACCAGGGCGGCCCGGACGGTTCCGGAACTGTTCCGTACGGCCGGGAGGTCCGCCCGAAGGACTGGAAGCCTTGGAAGTCCTCGACCGGCAGCAGCGGGCCCTTCGGCTGCGCGGCCAACAGCACGATCGTGGTCTGCCGCGACACCGCTGGTGCCTATCAGGCCCTGTCCGCGGTGGACGGCCGGAAGCTGTGGAGACTCGACACCCAGGAGGCGGCGGACGGGGCCGGAGTGAGTCCCACCGGACAGTTCTTCATGCCGTCCGACTCCAGCCGTCCGACCGTGTACGGGGACACGGTGTTCATGGCGAGCGGTGACCGGCTTCTCGCGGTGGACGCGGCCACCGGTGAAACCCGCTGGCAGCAGCGAGCGGGCGGAGCACACACCATCGAGAGCAGGCCGGTTGTCTCCGACGGAGTCGTCTTCGCCTCCACGACCAGCACTTCGCGCGGGTCCCAACTGGTTGCCTTCGACATGAAGACCGGCGACCGCAAGTGGACCGCGCCCCTCGCCCCGAAGGACATTTCGAAGGCCGAAGCACGCAACTACTGGCCGCTCGCCGCGGTGAAGGGCGTGCTCTACGCGCTGGGCCGCGACGGCATCAAGGCGTTCCGGGTCAAGGACGGCAAGGTGCTGGGTCAGGCGGATGCCGGCAGGACAGGGGTGGAGGAATGCGAGGACGCCCGTGTGCAGGGCTCCTTCCTCTACTGCTCCTCCTTCACCTCCGAACAGAGTGGGAACGGCTACGCGTACAACCTCATCGTCCACCGCCTCAGGACTCCGTCGCTCGCCGATGCCGGCCGACAGGCGGTGGACCCGAAGTTGGCCATGTCCCTGAAGGCAGGTGCGATCGACGGACGGGTGATCGCCTTCCGCCGTGGTGGGACGAACATGGGCCGGCCGGACCCGGCCGGCATCCGGCCGGAGATCGTACTGGTGAGTCTGGACAGCGGCCGGACCCTGGGCCGGTATCCGGTCACCGAGACGTTCTCCGGCGGGCGCCTCAACCCGGTTTCCAGCCCGCTGATCGATGCGGGCACGGTGGTGTGGGCGGACACGTCCACGCTCTACTCGGTGAAGCTGGACAAGGACGGAACTCCCGGGAAGCTGCGCCGTACGGCGCTCAAGGGGGCTCCCGGCCCGTCCGTCCCACCGTCCTACGACCTGGCGCCGAGCGGCTACTCGTACGATCTCGACCTCCTTCCCCCGTATGTGGTGCCGGCCGGTGGGGTCGTGCATGTGTTCTTCGACAACGGCACGGCGCTCTCCGTGCCACTGCCGGAATGAGGATGCGTCACCGGTGATCGAACCGCTCCCCGCCGGACCGCTCCGGCACATCGGCCCGTACCGGCTGCTCGGGCTGCTCGGCGCGGGCGGTATGGGCGAGGTGTATCTGGCCCGGCAGAGCGGCGCGCCGGAAGGCGGGCTCGTCGCGCTGAAGACGGTGCGGGCCGATCTCGACCTTGACGACGGCTTCCGGACCAGGTTCCGCCGGGAGATCGGCGCGGCGGGCGCGGTGCGCAGCGCGTACACCGCGACGCTCGTCGGCGGCGACGCGTCGGGGCGGCCGCCCTGGCTGACCACCGAGTACGTCCCCGGGCCCTCACTTGCCGAGGCCGTCACCCGCGGCGGCCCGCTGCCCGAGCCGGTGGTCCGGGCCATGGGTGCCGATCTGGCCCGCGCCCTCGCCGACATGCATGCCGTGCGCGTCCTCCACCGCGACCTCAAGCCCGGCAATGTCCTGCTCGGCCCGGACGGGCCGAAGGTGATCGACTTCGGGATCGCCCAGGCCTTCGACGCCACCCAGCTCACCCGGACCGGCGTCGTGGTCGGCAGCCCCGGCTACATCTCGCCGGAGCACGTCAACGGCTCCCGGGCACTCGTGCCCGCCTCGGACGTGTTCTGTCTGGGGGCGGTGCTCGCCTTCGCGGCCAGTGGGCGGGGACCCTTCGACGACTCCGACATGGCAGCGGTGATTTTCCGGATCGCGCAGGGAGAGCCGGAACTCTCGGGCGTACCGCCGCAGTTGCGTGAAGTGATCGCCCAGTGCCTGCACGCGCGCCCCGAGGACCGCCCGACGCCGGGGCAGTTGGCCGGGCTGCTGCTCCGCGGGCAGCCGTCGACCCCGTCGTTCCCCTGGCCGGCAGGGGTACGGGAACAGCTGGCCGATTACGAGCAGGCGGCCCGGGACTGCCTCGTCGCGGCCCCGCCCATGGCCGTCGTGCCCCCGGTCCCGGACCGTCCGCCGACACTGGTGCCCCCTTCCGGTACCGTCCCGGGGCGCGGCCGTAGCCGCAGGGCGCTGCCGATGGCGCTGGCGGCTGTTGCGGTGACAGCGTGTCTGCTCCTCGGCTATGTGCTGTGGCCCGGTCTCTTCCCGCCGGACAAGGGCAACAGCGGCAGTTCGGGTGCCACCGGTCCCACGGCCGGTCCGTCCCCGGCGGCCGTGCGCAGCAAGGTGCGGGCCATTCCCCGGGCCGATGGCGGCCGTACCGGTGACTTCGGTGAGGCTGCCGCTGATTCCTCCCTCCGGCCCGCGGGCTGGAAGGCGTGGAAGTCCACGGTCGACGGGGTCGGGGACGGGTGCAGCTTCGCCGAGTCGACGCTGCTGTGCGCGGGCAGCAAGGGCGTCACCGCACTCGACGCGGCCGACGGAAGCCGGCGCTGGCAGGCTCCGAAGGGACAGGCAGGGGCGGCCGGTTCGGCCGTGGCCGGGTTCGCCTCCGGGACTGTGTACGCCTTCGTCGGCCAGGCGTTGGTCGCCTACCGGATCACGGACGGCCGGGAGTTGTGGCGCTCGGCGCTGCCCGACGGATCCGTGGGCGTGGGTGCCGTCCAGGACGGCGACACCCTGTATTACGTCGCCCGGGCCAACAGCGGGAGCACGGGGAAACTGATCGCCCGCCGGCTGACCGGCGACCGTGGCGAGCTGTGGAGCACGGACTTCGGCGACCCTCGGTTCAGCCTGCTCGCCGACGGCGGACGACTGGTCGTGGTGGGCAACGACACCCGGATCGTCGACGGGGCGAAGGGGACCGTGGAACAACGGCTCACAGCCGCAGATTTCCCCTGCCGGGGGCCGGTGCTGAGGGGCCGCCGCCTGGTCTGCCGGGGAGCGACCGGGCTGCTCGTCATGGACGATGTGACACGGCCCGGTCAGCCCCGCAGACTCGCCGAAGAGATCATGCCCACCCACCCGCTGACTCTGGTCGGCGACGACACCGTGGTGGTCTCCGACGACGACCACGCGTACGCCTACGGGCTGACCGACGGGCAGCGCAAGTGGACGACGTACGAGACCCTCACCGAGATGGGCGGCGTCCCTTCCGTGGCGGGTTCCCGGGTGCTGATTGCCGAACACCACGGGGTGGGCGCCTTCCGCCTGGCCGACGGTGAGCCGGAGAACGTGAAGTCCTACACCGGGTGGCCCGACACCGGGCCGGGCATGAGCGGGCCGGATCTGCTCGCCGTCGGGGACCTCGTGTTCCTCACCTTCAGGGACGGCACGGTCCTGTCGGGATACGCCCCCTGACCGGCAGGGACGGCGGGCGGGAGGAGAGCCGGATCAGTCGTCGCCGTGGTCGTCCCCGCGGCGGCCGCCGTCCGGGCGGTCCGCGGTGACCGCGGTGGTCTTCGCGCCCACGTTCAGCCCGTGACGGTTGCCGTCCTTGCCCGTGATGCCGACCTCCCGGTGCAGCGCGCCGCTCCGGGCGGCAGCGTCGTCCAGTTCGATCGAGGTGACCGTGCCGGGCACCGCGCGCAGTGCCGCGTCCACCGCCGCGCCGAGCGGGACCGGGAGCCGCTGGACCTGCCCGGCACGGCCGCCGGCACCGTACGACTCCGGGCGCCGGCCGCCGATCTGCTGCTGCCGGCCCGGCCGAACGCGGGGGCGCGGCCGGGGAACACCCCGGTGCACCCGGGCGCTCCGGTCCGCGAAGAGGTCTCGCAGCGCACCGGCGACCGCACCCCGGTGCCCCTCCGGCGACCGAGGACAGGCCCCGCACCCCGTGCAACGCCTTGCCCCGCACGCACGCCCAGGGGGCGCTACAGCTTGCCCCGCCGCCCCCGCAAGTGCTCCGCGACCGGCGTCAGCGCCGCGTGCAGGTCCGCCAGTGCCTCCGGCGTCAAAAGGTCCATGAAGTGCTTGCGTACCGATGCGACGTGGTGCGGCGCGACCTTCTCCATCGTCTCCGCGCCCGTCTCCGTGAGCACCGCGTACAGACCGCGCCGGTCGGATTCGCAGTTCTCACGGCGGACCAGCCCCGCCGTCTCCATGCGGGTGATCTGGTGCGAGAGCCTGCTCTTGGACTGCAGTGTGGCCGCGGCCAGGTCGCTCATCCGCATGCGCTGGTCTTCCGACTCCGAGAGGTTCACCAGGATCTCGTAGTCGTTGTTGGTCAGGCCGAACGGCTGGAGGTCTTTCTCCAGCTGGTGCATCAGCAGCCTGCTGACGTCCAGGTGGGTGCGCCAGGCGCACTGCTCCGCGTCGCTCAGCCACCGGGTGGCCGTCTCGGTTTCCATGTGTGGATTCTACCTAAGAAGTTGAAAGCCGGACGAAGTGAAGTGGTGCAACGCCCGGAACCGGCCCGGGGCGCCGGTTCCGGAAACCGCTCCGGAACCGGCCCCAGCGCTGGACGTAGGCGTTCGACGTCACACTCCGCAGATTACCGTTCACAAACCGAAGCGACGCTGGAGGTCCCCCAGCTGGCCGGGCAGACGGGGGGTGGCGCCAGGTTGACCCGCACCGCCACCCGGAACCCCTGCCTGCTGTGGCGTCGCCCCCGTCGGCTGCTCCGCCATCAGGACCTCGGTCGACTGGAGCAGCACCGTACCCGCGCCGACGAACTCGAACTGGTGCTCCTCGCCCGAGGTCCCGCCGATCCCGGTCAGCGACCGGAGACCGCCCAGCACGCCCGTCATATAGCCGTGGTCGTAGTGATGGCACGGCGAGGGGCAGTCCGCCCAGCCCACCAGGGCCTGCGGATCGACCCGCAGCGGCGGTTCCATGAAGACCACCGGGCCGTTGGACGCGGCCACGAACTTGCCCGTGCCGATCAGGGTCAGGAAGCCCGGCACGATCGACTGCTTGAGCGCCAGCGTCGGCTGGTACGCGAGGAGGTTGCCGGAGCGGATCGTCAGGTTCCCGTCGTCCAGGTCGTACGAGTTGACGTCGAAGGCCCGGTCGGCGAGCAGCATCTTGCCGCTGCCCTCGGCCACCACCCAGTCGCTCGCGTGGAGCGGTGAGTGGAAGCTCGTCCGGATGAGCCGTTCGAAGCGTCCGTGGCCGATGCCGTTGAACTCGATCTGCCCGTAGTAGGCGATCATCTTGCCCTTCTGCAGGAACCACTGGCTCCCCTTGAGCTCCACACAGAAGGTGTACGCATTGACGTTGTCGTCCGACGGCAGCGTCATCGGGTCGAAGATCACGGGCGTGCTCACAGCTTCTCCTCCGACGCCTGGACGTACACCGCGCCACTGCCGCTCAGCTCCAGCTGGAACGCCTCGCCGGAGCCGCGCCCCACCATGTCGCGCCAGCCGAGCGCGGTGGAGAGCTTGTTGCGTACGTCGCCGTGGTGGGCGACATAGGCCTGCGGGTCCACATGCACCTCGCGGCCCGGCGTGATGGGCAGCTCGATCACCCCGCCGTGAGCCATCACCGCGACCGCGCCATGACCCTTCAGCGTCGTGGTGAACAGGCCCTGCCCGGTCACCTGGCCGCGCACCATGCCCATGACCCCGCCCTGTGACCCCATGAACATCGTGCCCTGCTGCAGCGTCCCGTCGAAGGCGAGCAGCCGGTCGGCCTCCACGTACAGGGTGTCGCCGGCCAGGTTGATGACCTGGATGTGGTGGCCGCCGTGGCCGAACATCACCGTGCCGTTGCCTTCGACGGTCATCAGCGGCGTCGCCTCATTGGCCATCCGGCGGCCGATCATCGACATCACGCCGCCCTGGCCGCCCTGGATGTTCGGGGTGAACGACACCTCGCCGCGGTACGCGAGCATCGCGCCGCGCTGGCTGAACATCTTCTGGCCGGGGACCACCGTCGCCTCGACCATCTTCGAGTTGATCTCACGGAACGGCATCAGACATCGCCCCCGATGGTGTTCCGCTCGCTCGGCTGCACGTAGACGAGTCCCTCGCCCTCGAATCTGATCTGGAACGACTCGCCCGAGCCCTCGCCCATCAGCGTCCGGAAGGTGACCCCGGACTGGAAGTGCTGCTGCAGATTGCCCTGGTGGGCGATGTACGCACCGGGATCGACGGACAACGGGTACTGGGCGGTCACCCGCAGCACCACGGCCGAACCGTCCGACATGATCGCCGCCTGGCCGGTGCCCTCGACGGTGGTGGTGAACAGGCCGTTGCCGGTCGCCCCGCCGCGCAGTCCGGTGAAGGTGGTGCCGGTGCGCAGCCCGGCATCGGTGCAGAGCAGGTTGCTCGCCTCCACGTAGAGCTTCTCGCCGCGCAGTGAGACGAGGTTGATCTCGCTCGCGCGGTCGGCGAAGTAGCAGGTGCCCTGCCCGCTCACCTCCATCACGGTCATCTGCTCGCCGGTCAGCCGGCGGGTCACCATGCCGCGGATGCCCTCACCGCCGCCGGTCATCTTCTTGAACGCCATCCGGCCGTCGTACGCGACCATCGAGCCGTTCTTCGCCTTGACGGCGTCGCCGGTCAGATCGACGGCGAGCGTCTTGCTGCCTTGGAGTCGGAACATTGCCACCCGGTGACGGTAGCGGCAGGGGGCCGGGCCCGACAGGGTCTGTGGGCCTATTGGGACCCTGAGCCGACCCTGATTTGCGTCGATACGTTCCCCGGAGTGTCAACCGGCCCCCGCCCCCGGGCCCGGTGGGGGCCGATGCCACAATGGGACACGCTTGTGCCTGTATTCACAAGCTGTGACGACCCTCCCACCGAAGGTGCCCTCGTGGACATCAAGACCGCTACCGCCCTGCACCGGCTGCGCCTCATCTCGATCCCCGAGGCGCTCTCCTTCCCGGCGCTGATCATCTTTGGCTCGATCCTCAGCCGCGTCTCGGACATCGACTTCCTGATGATGCCGCTGGGCATGCTGCACGGCGTGCTCTTCGTGACCTACGCCGTCCTGCTGCTCGACGTCTGGTCCAAGGCCAAGTGGCCGTTCAAGCGCGTCGCGTTCTTCTTCCTGCTGGCACTGCTGCCGTTCGGCGGGCTGTACGGCGACAAGATCCTCAAGCGCTACGAGGCCGACGGGGTCATCGCCGCCCGCGCCCGCCGGGAAGGCGTGGTCAGCGCGTGATCGTCGCCTTCTCCGTCAGCCCGCTGGGGGTCGGCGAGGATGTCGGCGAGTACGTCGCCGACGCCGTCCGGGTCGTCCGCGAGTCGGGGCTGCCCAACCGCACGGACGCCATGTTCACCTCCATCGAGGGTGAGTGGGACGAGGTCATGGACGTCGTCAAGCGCGCCGTCGCGGCCGTCGAGGCCCGCGCCGGACGTGTCTCCCTCGTACTGAAGGCCGATATCCGGCCCGGTGTCACCGACGGTCTGACCTCCAAGGTCGAGACAGTCGAGCGGTACCTCGCCGGCTGACGCCTCTGTGCACCACTCAAAGGCCCCCCGCGCCGCACGGCGAGGGGGGTCTTCGTCACCCGGGGCGCGTTCCGGGCTCCACCGCCAGCGCGATCCCGAGCGGCGTCCGCTCGTACAGCACCTGGTGCCCGTACCGCCGCGAGGTCAGCAGCCCCGCCGCCCGCAGCACCGACAGATGTTCCGACACGGAGGACGGCGCGAGGCCGAGCCGGTGGGCGAGGGCGCTCGTTCCCGCCGGTTCGTCGAGTGTGCACAGGACATCGGCCCGCGCCCGCCCGAGCAGCCGCGCGAGCGTCTGCGGCGTACGGTCGGCGGGTTCCGTCCACAGTCCGCCGATCCCGCGCGCCGGATAGATCACCGCGGGCTGGTAGGGCGGCTCGTACCCGCTGACCACATCCGGCCAGGCGAAGACGCTCGGCATCAGGACGAGGCCCTGCCCACCGAGCACCCGGGAGTGCCGGCCCCGCATCCCGACGAGCGTGAGCGTCGAGTCCGCCCAGCTCAGCTGGGCACTCAACTCGCCGAGCAGCTGCGCGAAGCCGACCGCGGCGAGCCGGCGCGAGTGGTACGCGATGTCCGCTTCCAGCAATGCGCGCAGCCGCGGCCAGTCCGGCTCGACCAGGACCCGCCACGCCTGTTCCAGGAGCGCGGACAGCTCCCGTTGCGCGCGGGCGGGGTCGTCGAGCATCGCCCGTCCGGCCGGGGAGTCCAGCGCCCCCGGCACACACGCGAGCGTCAGCGCCAGATCCTCACGGACGAGCTCGGGGGCGATGGCGCGTACCCCGGCGATCTCCTCCTCGAACGAGGCATACGGCCCGAGCGGTGGCGGGGAAAGAAAGTCCGGATTGTGCCCGCTCTCCGGCATCAACGACCACAGCGGCCCGAGGTCCAGCCCCGCGGCGGCGCTCCTGATGCGCCGCAGCCACGGCTCGTGGTAGCCGTGGTTCCCGGGGCGCAGGAGGGTGCGTACCGCCTGTTGCGTCTCCCAGAGCGGGGAGAGGGCGAACCTGCAGCGCAGCAGATCGCTCTCGTCGAAATGCAGATGGAACGGCATCGGCGCGCCTCGCGAAGATTCGGTGTCAGCCGAAAGTCTATGGAGTGCGGGCCACGCTCCTGCACGCTGCGTCCATGCCGAGCAACAGCGCCGCCCCGGCGGGCGGCCCCCGCGATGCGGTGGACCCCGCGAGCGGCCCGACGGGCCCCTCACCCCAGGACCCGTCAGCCGCAGGCCGCGCCGCGAACGTCCGTCCCGCAGGAGCGGCGCCGTCCTCGGCCCCGTCCCCGGAGCGCGCCGACCCCATTGACCCGAACCCGTCGCCCGCGCTCCGGGCTCCGGCTTCCGCCACGGACCCCGGCACTCCCCGCGGCTACCGCGCCGTCTTCGCCGTACGGGAGTTCCGTGCCGTCTTCGCCGCACACCTGCTCTCCCTTCTCGGCGTCGTCGTCAGCGAGCTCGCACTCACCGTCCTCGTCTACGACCTCACCGGCTCGCCCCTGCTCAGTGCCCTCACCTTCGCGCTCGGCTTCCTCCCGTACCTCGTCGGCGGCACACTCTTCGCCGGGGTCGCCGACCGCTACCCCGCCCGCCGGGTCCTGGTCACCTGCGATCTGATCTGCGCGGGCTGTGTCGCCGTCATGGTGCTGCCCGGCACCCCCGTCGGCGGGCTCCTCGCGCTGCGCTGTCTCGTCGCCTCCGTGTCGCCCGTCTTCACCGGGACGCGTATGGCCGCGCTCACCGACATCCTCGGCGAGGGCGATCTCTATGTACTCGGCCGCTCTCTGCTGCGGATCGTCTCGCAGAGCGCACTGCTGATCGGCTTCGGAGTGGGCGGTGTGCTGCTCGCCGCGGTCTCCGCGCGCGGGGCGATCACGATCACCGTCGGGACCTTCCTCTGCTCGGCGGCGCTGCTCCGCTTCGGCACCCGCAACCGGCCCGCCCGGAGCGGCCGTGACGGAGGCGGCGCCCTGCTCAAGGACTCGCTCGCCGGAGCCCGTACCGTCCTCGCCGATCGCAGGATCCGCGCGCTGATGCTGCTCTTCTGGCTGCCGGCGATGTTCGTCGTGGCCCCGGAGGCGCTCGCCGCACCGTACGCGGACGAGATCGGTGCCGGCCCGGCCGAGCTCGGACTCCTCATGTGCGCGATGCCGATCGGTCACATCGGTGCCGAGCTGTACGCAGGCACGGCGCTCGCCCCGAGCCTGCGCTCCAGGATCGTGCTGCCGGTCGCCGCCGCGGGGCTGCTGCCCCTCGTGCTGTACGGGTTCCGTCCCGGCATGGTGCTGAGCGTCGTCGCGCTCGTGCTGGCCGGGGTGGGGGCGGCGTACGTCATCGGCCTCGACCAGTGGTTCGTCGACGCCGTTCCGGAGGAGCTGCGGGGCCGGGCCATGACCCTGCTCACCGCCGGGCTGATGACGGTCCAGGGCATCGGTATGGCCCTCGCCGGCCTCGCCGCCGAATTCGTCCCCGTACATCAGGCGGTCGCCGGGGCCGCTGTGATCGGTACGGTGTGCACGCTCGTCCTCGTCCGCGAGGTCAGGAGCACGGAACCCGGGCACGGTCCCCGGACCGAACTCCGAGACGGGGCTGACCAGCATATGGCCAGTGGGTAAGGTCGATCCCGTGCCGAAGCCGCTCAGTCTTTCGTTCGACCCCATCGCCCGCGCCGACGAACTCTGGCAGCAGCGCTGGGGTCCTGTCCCCTCGATGGCGGCGATCACCTCGATCATGCGTGCGCAGCAGATCCTGCTCGCCGAGGTCGACGCTGTCGTCAAACCGTACGGACTGACCTTCGCGCGGTACGAGGCACTGGTGCTGCTCACCTTCTCCAAGGCCGGTGAGCTGCCGATGTCCAAGATCGGCGAGCGGCTGATGGTCCACCCCACCTCCGTCACGAACACCGTGGACCGGCTGGTCAGGTCCGGTCTGGTCGACAAGCGCCCCAACCCGAACGACGGCCGCGGCACCCTCGCCTCGATCACCGCCAAGGGCCGGGAGGTCGTCGAGGCGGCCACCCGCGACCTGATGGACATGGAGTTCGGGCTCGGGGTGTACGACACCGAGGAGTGCGCGGAGATCTTCGCACTGCTGCGCCCCCTGCGGATCGCGGCCAAGGACTTCGAGGAGAACTAGCGCCGCGCCCCCCGGCCCGCTGCAAGATCGCCCCCGGCGCCCGGTTACGCTCGACGTCATGAAACGCAGCGTGCTGACCCGGTACCGGGTGATGGCCTACGTCACCGCCGTCATGTTGCTGGTGCTCTGCACCTGCATGGTCTTCAAGTACGGCTTCGACACCGGTGCGGGGCTGACGCTCGTCGTCTCCCAGATCCACGGTGTGCTGTACATCATCTACCTGGTCTTCGCCTTCGACCTGGGCTCCAAGGCGAAGATGCCGCTCGGCAAGCTCCTCTGGGTGCTGGTCTCCGGCACGATCCCGACGGCCGCGTTCTTCGTCGAGCGCAAGGTCGTCCAGGAGGTCGAGCCGCTGATCGCGGACGGCGCCCCGGTGACAGCCAAGGCCTGACCCGAACCGCCCCGTGCGAAGCACCGGGCGGTTTGTCATCGACATTTACTAGGACGTCCTAGTAAATTGGAGTCCATGGACGCTGACGCGATCGAGGAAGGCCGCCGACGCTGGCAGGCCCGTTACGACAAGGCCCGCAAGCGTGACGCGGACTTCACCACGCTCTCCGGGGACCCGGTGGAGCCCGCGTACGGGCCCCGTCCCGGGGACACGTACGAGGGGTTCGAGCGGATCGGCTGGCCCGGCGAGTACCCCTTCACCCGGGGTCTCTACCCGACCGGCTACCGCGGCCGCACCTGGACCATCCGCCAGTTCGCCGGCTTCGGCAACGCCGAGCAGACCAATGAGCGGTACAAGATGATCCTCGCCGCGGGCGGCGGCGGGCTCAGTGTCGCCTTCGACATGCCGACGCTGATGGGCCGCGACTCCGACGACCCGCGCTCCCTCGGCGAGGTCGGGCACTGCGGTGTCGCCATCGACTCCGCCGCCGACATGGAGGTCCTCTTCAAGGACATCCCGCTCGGCGACGTCACGACATCGATGACGATCAGCGGACCCGCCGTCCCCGTCTTCTGCATGTACCTGGTCGCCGCCGAGCGCCAGGGCGTCGACCCGGGGGTGCTCAACGGCACGCTCCAGACCGACATCTTCAAGGAGTACATCGCGCAGAAGGAGTGGCTGTTCCAGCCCGAACCCCATCTGCGTCTCATCGGCGACCTGATGGAGCACTGTGCGCGCGACATCCCCGCGTACAAGCCGCTCTCGGTCTCCGGCTATCACATCCGCGAGGCCGGGGCGACGGCCGCGCAGGAGCTCGCCTACACCCTCGCCGACGGCTTCGGCTACGTGGAGCTCGGCCTGTCCCGGGGGCTCGACGTCGACACCTTCGCCCCCGGTCTCTCCTTCTTCTTCGACGCGCACCTCGACTTCTTCGAGGAGATCGCCAAGTTCCGCGCCGCCCGCCGGATCTGGGCCCGCTGGATGAAGGAGGTGTACGGGGCGCAGACCGACAAGGCGCAGTGGCTCCGCTTCCACACCCAGACCGCCGGGGTCTCCCTGACCGCCCAGCAGCCGTACAACAACGTCGTACGGACCGCGGTCGAGGCGCTCTCCGCCGTCCTCGGCGGCACCAACTCGCTGCACACCAACGCCCTCGACGAGACTCTCGCGCTCCCGTCCGAGCAGGCGGCGGAGATCGCCCTGCGCACCCAGCAGGTGCTGATGGAGGAGACCGGCGTCGCCAACGTCGCCGACCCGCTGGGCGGTTCGTGGTACGTCGAACAACTGACCGACCGGATCGAGGCCGACGCCGAGAAGATCTTCGACCGGATCAAGGAGCGCGGCACCAGGGCGCACCCGGACGGGCAGCACCCCATCGGGCCCATGACCTCCGGCATCCTGCGCGGCATCGAGGACGGCTGGTTCACCGGCGAGATCGCCGAGTCCGCGTTCCGGTACCAGCAGTCGCTGGAGAAGGGCGACAAGCGCGTCGTCGGCGTCAACGTCCACCACGGCTCGGTCACCGGCGATCTGGAGATCCTGCGGGTCAGCCACGAGGTCGAGCGCGAGCAGGTCCGGGTGCTCGGCAGCCGCAAGGAGGCCCGCGACGACGCACGGGTCAAGTCGGCGCTGGACGCGATGCTGGCCGCCGCCCGTGACGGCTCGAACATGATCGGGCCGATGCTGGACGCCGTCAGGGCCGAGGCGACGCTCGGTGAGATCTGCGGGGTCCTGCGGGACGAGTGGGGCACGTACACCGAGCCGCCCGGCTTCTGAGGGTCTTAGACCGACCGGCAAATGGGAGGCGGCGTCGCGGGGCTGGGCACGCACATCTGCGGCGTTGTCGTCAGTCAACAACGCTCCGCGTTGCCTCCCTCCTCCGCCTTGCAGCTGCACGCACCCAGCCCCGCTCCTTCTTCCACCTCCCATTTGCCGGTCGGTCTTACGGCCTGCCCCGCGACAGGGGAGGCCGTTGGGGGCCGCCCGCTACGTGGCGGCTGCCGCGCCCAGCCCCGCGAGCAGCAGAACGGTGAAGCGCCGGGCCCAGTCCTCGTCGACGGGCTCGGCGCTCACCAGCGTCCGGTGCACGACCGCACCGGCGATCACATCGAAGATCAGGTCGGCGGTCGAGGCCGCCGATGCCTCGTCCGGTTCGACGGGCAGCTCGCCGCGTTGCTGCGCCCGTTGCCGTCCCAGCAGTACGAGCCGCTTCTGCCGGTCCACGATCGAATCGCGGATCCGGGCCCGCAGCGCGTCGTCACGGGTCGACTCGGCGACCACGGCCATCAGCGCCGTCCTGGTCTCCGGGCGGTCCAGCAGCGCCGCGAACTGCAGCACCACGTTCTGCACATCGGCCGACAGGCTGCCCAGGTCCGGTAGTTCCAGCTCGTCGAAGAGGGCCGCGACGGCGTCCACGACCAGTTCGTTCTTGCCTGCCCAGCGCCGGTACAGCGTCGTCTTGGCGACCCCGGCCCGCGTCGCCACATCGCCCATCGTCAGCTTCGACCAGCCGAGGTCGACCAGGGACGCGCGGCAGGCCTCCAGGATCGCCTCATCGGCCGCGGCGCTGCGCGGTCGTCCCGTTCGCCCAGGTTTGGGGTGGCCGTGGCTCAGCATGCGGTGACCATACCCGCCAGTAAGGAGAACCGGCCGGTCGCGTTCGCCGTGAGACAGATCACTGGACACTCCTGCGCGCGAGGGGTGCGGGACAGTTACGCTACGGGTCGTAGCGTAAGGACGACGGTCAGGCCGTCGTCACGCCACGAGCGAACGGCAGCCACATGTGCCGGGTGGGGACCCGGCGCCGAGAACAGGCCCTTCGAGGGTCATGGGACCGCGGAGGTCCGCGCGTCCCGCACACCGGCGGGTACCACGGACGGATGCGGTTCCCGGATCGCTTTCCGGAACAGTGTGCCGAGGGGGGAGGATGTACGTATGCAGCCTAGGAACATGTCCATGAGCGGCGTCGTCGACCTCGCCGCGGTGAAGGCGGCCGGCGAGGCCAAGGTGAAGGCGGAGCAGGCCCGTGCCGAGGCCGCCCGGCAGGGCGGCGGCGGCGCCGTCCCCCCGTCCTCCCTGGTGATCGATGTCGATGAGGCGGGCTTCGAGAGCGATGTCCTCCAGCGCTCCGTCGAGGTCCCCGTCGTCATCGACTTCTGGGCCGAGTGGTGCGAGCCGTGCAAGCAGCTGGGCCCCCTTCTGGAGCGCCTGGCCCACGAGTACAACGGCCGCTTCGTGCTGGCCAAGGTTGATGTCGACGCCAACCAGATGCTGATGCAGCAATTCGGCATCCAGGGCATCCCGGCGGTCTTCGCCGTCGTTGCCGGGCAGGCCCTCCCGCTCTTCCAGGGCGCGGCCCCCGAGACCCAGATCCGGCAGACGCTGGACCAGCTGATCCAGGTCGGCGAGGAGCGGTTCGGGCTCACCGGGATCGCGGTCGACCAGGAGGCCGCCGGCCCGGAGGGTGCCGGACAGGCTCCGGCCGAGGTGCCCGCGGGACCGTACGACGCACTACTCGAAGCGGCCGTACGGGCGCTGGACGCCGATGACTTCGGCGGCGCCGTCCAGGCGTACAAGAACGTGCTCGCCGACGACCCGGCCAACACCGAGGCCAAGCTCGGCCTCGCCCAGGCCGAACTGCTCAGCCGGGTGCGGGACATGGACCCGCAGCAGGTCCGCAACGACGCCGCCGAGAAGCCGACCGATGTGGCGGCGCAGATCGCCGCCGCCGATCTGGATCTGGTCGGCGGTCATGTCGAGGATGCCTTCGGGCGCCTCGTCGAGACCGTGCGCCGGAATTTCGGTGAGGACCGGGACGTGGCGCGGCTGCGACTGCTGGAGCTTTTCGAGGTCATCGGCCCCGACGATCCACGTGTCGTCGCGGCCCGCACGGCGCTGGCGCGCGTCTTGTTCTGATGTGACAACGCGGCCGTGGCGTCCCTGGGGCGTCACGGCCTTTTTCGTGATCTGGCGACCACAGTCGCCCTCGCTTTACCAAATCTTGATAAAAGCACGGACTGTTACTGCCAGTAAATCGTGCGTGGGATTCTGTCCGCTTAAGAACCCCAATTCTCCCTTTCCTCCTTGCGAGAGATGCCACCCTGTGTGGCCGGGCAGCGCCGCCCTGTCGCGCCTTGGTTATCGGGCCGTTACTAGCGAGTAACGAACCCCCTTGTGCCGCGGGCGCTAATGCACCACGATCGGCCACGCTCGGTCCGACGACGCCAGCCCGACCGCCAGTCGGCGCGGCGACCGATTCGGGTCCCCATCGAGTGGGTCGGCGGCAGTGGCGCCGACCGCGGACAGGGGGGTTCCTGCCGTCTGGCAGGGCCTGTCCGAACAGGTTGCGCGAACGCGTGGCCAGTGGTTGTCGCTCGGGGGTGATCGCCGGTGATTCGGACGTGGTTCACGCCTCCGGTTCCGGCGCTCTCCTTTCCGAGGACGTAGCACTTCTCCCATCCCAGGACGGGCCCAGGCCCGGACCGGAGATGTACGTCCGAGAAGGAGGAAAATAATGAGTTCCCAGATTCGTGGCGGCACCAGATGGAAGCGATTCGCTCTGGTCATGGTGCCGAGCGTCGCCGCGACCGCCGCGGTGGGCATCGGTCTCGCCCAGGGCGCCCTCGCGGCGTCGTTCAGCGTGTCCGGCCAGAGCTTCAAGGTGCGCGCGGACAGTCTCGTCGGCCACAACTTCGTGCAGTACGGCAGCGTGGCCACCGGCATGGACCCCCAGGGTGAGAACGGGGCGCACGCCGTGGCCGTGTCCGGCTTCAGCGACGCCACGATCACCAACATGTGCCAGTCGGTGGTCACTCCGAACCTTCCGCTCGGTCTCGGCACTGTCACGCTGGTGCTGAAAGCTGGTACGAATCCGGACAAGCCGGTCCAAGCGACCAATCTGTACCTGGATGTTGCCGAGCTCGACGCGGACGCCGAGTTCGAGCACATCGACATCGGTGTCGCGGCGGGTTCCCTCAAGAACCCGAACAACCCTGATTCGATAGGCATCCAGCCTCGCACCCAGGCGAACCCGAACGGCTTCGCACAGCGCGCCGAAACGGCCAAGCTGACCGACGTGCGTCAGACGGCGTGGGCGACCACCGCCGGCACCTTCAAGCTCAGCAACCTGAGCTTGCGGCTGAAGTCCGGCGACAAGTCCTGCTACTAGGGCACTTGTCCAGGGTGGCCGGGGTGCCCGCCACGGACCTCCGGCCGCCCGCCCCTTCTCTTCTCACAGCAGTACCGGTTCCAGGGAGCTGTTTTCCATGAGCCCCGAGTCCACAGGGCAGAACGAGCACTACCTCCGCGTCTTCCGGCGGGGATTCCGCACCTGGCGGGGTAACCGGCCGTTCTGGGCGGGCCTGTTCACTATGGTGGGTGGTCTACCCATCGCGTACTTCCCGTACGCCAACATGCATCTTGGTAACGTCACGCTGGCGATGTCCACGACCGCCGGTGCCGGATCGCTGATCATTGGGATCCTGCTGATCACGCTGGGCCTCACCATGTGGTTCCACCACATCGTAAGAGTGTTCGCCGGAGTCGCCGCGATCCTGCTGGCGCTGATCTCCATACCGGTCGCCAACATCGGTGGATTCCTGATCGGTTTCCTGTTCTCCCTGCTCGGTGGAGCGCTCTCCATCTCCTGGGCCCCGGGCGAGCCGAAGCCGGCCGCCGCACATGACGGTGCTCAGGGCGAGGCGTTCAAGGACGCCGGGTCCGGTACGCAGGAGCCCGAACCCGAGTTCCAGAGCGCGGCATCGGTGCCCCAGCAGCAGCAGCCGCAGCAGTACGACACGACAGCTGAGGTCGAGGGCGGGAGGCATCGTGGGCAGTGACGAGACGCAGCTGAACTCGGCCGGTGAGGATCTCCCGACGAGAAGCGGACCGCGTCACGCGGCCCCCAGGAAGTCTCTGCTGACGAAGCTTCACATACCCGCGGGCAAGGCCTTCGCGCTCGCCGCGATGCCGACGGCCGTCTTCGTCGGGATGGGGCTCACCCCCAAGCTTGCGCTCGCCGACGACGCGACGGACATCCCCTTCGCGCCGGGCCCCTGTGTGACGCGTTCGGACGAGCCGAGCCAGTCGCCGGAGCCCTCGGCGTCCGCGTCGGAGACGAAGACGCCGTCCCCGTCCGCCAGTGCGTCCACCGGTGCCGGCGGCAGCGGTGCGGACCAGAGCCCCGAGGCGACACTGAAGCCGCTGGCGACCCCGTCGGCGAACGGAGCGGCGGACCAGCAGAGCGTGGCGTCCGCCGCGACGCCGAGCGCCTCGCCGTCGCCCACCGCGACGAACAACCCGCTCGATCCGCTGGGCGTCGGCGACGCACTGGGGGACCTCCTCGGCGGACCGGACAAGGCGACGGCGAGCCCGTCCCCGAGCGCCACCACCGTGTCCCCGAAGCCGTCGGCCTCCGCGACGAGCGAGCCCACCGAGAAGCCCGTGGTCACCGAGAAGCCCGTGGTCACGGTGACGGACGCGGCGAAGGACACGGCCGGCAAGACCGCCGACGCCATCCGCGACGCGGCCGACAAGGCGGGCGCATCGGTCAAGGAGCTCGACGAGAGCGCCCAGGGACTCGACCCCAAGAAGGACGACGACATCCCGGACGGCGCCAAGCAGCCGTTCCCGTGCCCCACCGCCGACCCCGAGGCGCTGGCCGCGGCGGACCTGGAGCAGGGCATCCCCAGGCTTCCGAACCAGCCGTGGATCCTGGAGAGTTCGCTGCTCACCCTGAACGGGCTCGACTACAAGGGCATCGTCGAGGTGGAGAAGGGCGACGGCACCACGAAGAAGGTGCTGAAGTTCACCGCGTCGTCCATCGACATCAAGGACCTGCACCAGCTGACCGAGGGTCCGGGCGGCACCACCGGCCACGTCCAGGCACGGAAGGGCTCGACGTCCACCATCCGCAACGGCACGGTGACGATGTACACGGAGGAGCTGAAGGGCAACCTCTTCGGCCTCATCCCGATCACGTTCAGCCCCGAGACTCCGCCGCCGCTGAACGTGCCGTTCGCGTTCTTCACCAAGGTCAAGGTGACCCAGGCCGGCCAGTTCGGCGGCACGCTCACGGTGCCCGGACTGCACAACTACTTCACCGGCGACAACAGCTAGCCGACACCGACCCGTTCGGGAGCCGCACAGAAAGGCTGTGGGCCGCACCCTTCCGGGGGTGCGGCCTGAGCTGGGTTTCCCGTACACGGAGACCGACTCGTCGGCAGGGCTCGCCGTACCTGAGCCGCTTGCGGCTGTCATGACGAGGTGGCCCCGGCAGACGATGCCGGGGCCACCTCATGTGTACCTGCGTATCAGTCGCGCGTCCCGCCACCGACATGGTGCACCCGCACCATGTTCGTCGTGCCCGGGACGCCGGGGGGCGAACCGGCCGTGATGACCATCGTGTCGCCCGCGTTGTAGCGGCTCAGCTTCAGCAGCTCCGCGTCGACCAGGTCCACCATGGCGTCGGTGTTGTCCACGTGCGGCACGACGTGGGCCTCGACGCCCCAGCTCAGCGCGAGCTGGTTCCGGGTGGACTCGTCGGTGGTGAAGGCCAGGATGGGCTGCGCGGCGCGGTAGCGGGAGAGCCGGCGGGCCGTGTCACCGGACTTGGTGAAGGCGACCAGCGCCTTGCCGTTCAGGAAGTCCGCGATCTCGCAGGCCGCGCGGGCCACCGAACCACCCTGGGTACGGGGCTTCTTGCCCGGGACCAGCGGCTGCAGGCCCTTGGACAGCAGTTCCTCCTCGGCGGCGACGACGATCTTCGACATCGTCTTGACCGTCTCGATCGGGTACGCGCCCACGCTGGACTCGGCCGACAGCATGACCGCGTCCGCACCGTCCAGGATCGCGTTGGCGACGTCGGACGCCTCGGCGCGGGTCGGCCGCGAGTTGGTGATCATCGACTCCATCATCTGGGTCGCCACGATCACCGGCTTGGCGTTTCGCCGGCAGAGCTCCACGAGGCGCTTCTGCACCATCGGGACCTTCTCCAGGGGGTACTCGACGGCCAGGTCGCCACGGGCGACCATCACACCGTCGAACGCCATGACGACGCCCTCCATGTGCTCGACGGCCTGCGGCTTCTCGACCTTGGCGATGACGGGGACCCGGCGGCCCTCCTCATCCATGATCTTGTGGACGTCCTTGACGTCGTCGGCGTCGCGCACGAAGGAGAGGGCGACCAGGTCGCAGCCCATCCGCAGGGCGAAGCGCAGGTCCTCGACGTCCTTCTCGGACAGGGCCGGGACGTTGACCGCCGCACCCGGCAGGTTGATCCCCTTGTGGTCGGAGATCACCCCGCCCTCGATGACGATGGTCTTGACCCGGGAACCCTCGACCTCGACGACCTTCAGTTCGACGTTGCCGTCGTTGATCAGGATCGGGTCGCCCTTGTCGACGTCGCCCGGCAGTCCCTTGTAGGTCGTACCGCAGATCGACTTGTCACCGGGGACGTCCTCGGTGGTGATCGTGAACTCGTCCCCGCGGACCAGTTCGACGGGGCCCTCGGCGAACTTCGCCAGGCGGATCTTCGGGCCCTGGAGGTCGGCCAGTACACCGACCGCCCGGCCGGTCTCGGCGGCGGCCCGGCGGACGCGGTCGTAACGGCCCTGGTGTTCCTCGTGGGAGCCGTGGCTGAAGTTGAATCGGGCCACGCTCATGCCGGCCTCGATCAGAGCGACGAGCTGCTCGTGCGAGTCGACGGCGGGACCGAGGGTGCAGACGATTTTGGAACGGCGCATGAGGCGGATCCTATCGGTTTGTTTCGCTGCGGAATATTCCGGCTGGTGGAAGATACAAAGGGGCGCGGGGGTGCTCAGTTGTCGATCTGTCCGAGCAGTTCGGCCTGCCCGGGCGCGGTCCGTCCGAGCCGTTCGACCAGCGCAAAGGTCTGGCCGGCGATCTCCAGCTCCTCGTCCGTCGGCACCACGGCGACCGCGACCCGCGCGTGGTCCGGCGAGATCAGCCTCGGTTCACCGGACCGCACGGCGTTGAGACCGGCGTCCACCGCGAGGCCGAACCCTTCGAGACCGGCGATCGCAGCCTCGCGTACGGGCGCCGAGTTCTCCCCGACCCCCGCCGTGAACACCACGGCATCCACCCGCCCGAGGACCGCCGAATAGGCGCCGATGTACTTCTTCAGCCGGTGCACATAGATGTCGAACGCCAGCGCCGCCCGCTCGTCGCCCTCGTCGATCCGGCGCCGGATCTCCCGCATGTCGTTGTCCCCGCAGAGCCCGACCAGACCGCTCCTCTTGTTGAGCAGGACATCGATCTCGTCGACCGACATCCCCGCGACCCGCTTCAGATGGAAGGTGACCGCCGGGTCGATGTCCCCGGAGCGGGTCCCCATCACCAGCCCCTCCAGCGGGGTCAGTCCCATCGACGTCTCCACGCACCGGCCGCCCGCCACCGCCGACGCCGAGGCGCCGTTGCCCAGGTGCAGCACGATGACATTGACCTCCTCGGGGGTGCGTCCCAGCAGCTCGGCGGCCTTGCGGGAGACGTACGCGTGCGAGGTGCCGTGGAAGCCGTAGCGGCGGATGCGGTGGGCGTCCGCGGTCTCCACGTCGATCGCGTAGCGCGCGGCGTACTCCGGCATCGTCGTGTGGAACGCGGTGTCGAAGACGGCGACCTGGGGCAGGTCGGGGCGGAGAGCCTGGGCGGTGCGGATCCCGATGATGTTCGCCGGGTTGTGCAGCGGCGCCACCGGGACGAGCCGCTCGATCTCCGCCAGCACCTCGTCGGTGATCACGGTCGGCTCGGTGAAACGCAGGCCGCCGTGCACCACCCGGTGGCCGATCGCCGCCAGGTCGGGGGAGTCCAGCCCCAGCCCGTCCGCGGCCAGCTCCTCGGCCGCCGCCTTCAGCGCCGCCTCGTGGTCGGCGATCCTGCCCGTGCGCTCGCGTGTCCCGGCGCCTGCGCCGGTCAGCGAGGTGTGCAGCAGGCGGGAGGTGTCCTCGCCGATCCGCTCGACCAGGCCGATCGCGAGCCGGGAGCGGTCTTCCATGTCGAGGAGCTGGTACTTCACCGATGAGGAGCCGGAGTTGAGGACGAGGACGCGACGGGCCTGCACGGCGGCGAAGCCTTTCTTCGTGGGGGTGGTCATGCGGATCACTCCTCGCCCTGCGCCTGGATCGCCGTGATCGCCACGGTATTGACGATGTCCTGGACGAGCGCACCGCGGGAGAGGTCGTTGACGGGCTTGCGCAGCCCCTGGAGCACCGGGCCGACGGCGACCGCGCCGGCCGAGCGCTGCACGGCCTTGTACGTGTTGTTGCCGGTGTTCAGGTCCGGGAAGATCAGCACGGTGGCCTGCCCCGCCACCTCCGACCCGGGCAGCTTGGTCGCGGCGACGCTCGGCTCGACCGCCGCGTCGTACTGGATCGGACCCTCGATCCTGAGATCCGGCCGGTTCGCGCGCACCCGGTCCGTCGCCTGCCGCACCTTGTCGACATCGGCGCCCGTGCCCGAGGTGCCGGTCGAGTACGAGAGCATCGCGATCCGCGGCTCGACACCGAAGCGGGCGGCGGTGGCGGCGGACTGGACGGCGATGTCGGCGAGCTGCTCGGCGTCCGGGTCCGGGTTGACCGCACAGTCCCCGTACACCAGCACCTTGTCGGAGAGGCACATGAAGAAGACCGAGGAGACGATCGACGCGTCCGCCCGCGTCTTGATGATCTCGAAGGCCGGGCGGATCGTCGCCGCGGTGGAGTGCACGGCCCCGGAGACCATGCCGTCGGCCAGGCCCTCCTGGACCATCAGCGTGCCGAAGTAGTTCACGTCCGAGACGACGTCGTACGCCAGCTCCACCGTGACCCCGCGGTGCGCGCGCAGCTGTGCGTACCGCTCCGCGAACGCCTGGCGCAGCTCCGAGGTCTGCGGGTCGATCAGCTGCGTATCGGCGAGGTCGATGCCGAGGTCGGCGGCCTTCTTGCGGATGGTGTCGAGGTCGCCGAGCAGGGTGAGCTCGCAGACGTCGCGGCGCAGCAGCACATCGGCGGCGCGCAGCACCCGCTCCTCTGTGCCCTCCGGCAGCACCACGCGGCGCCGGTCCGAGCGGGCCTGCTCCAGCAGCTCGTGCTCGAACATCATCGGCGTGACGCGGCTGCTGCGGGCCACCGAGATCCGCTCCAGCAGGGCTGCGGTGTCGACGTGGCGCTCGAAGAGGCCGAGTGCGGTCTCCGCCTTGCGGGGCGTCGCCGCGTTCAACTTTCCCTCCAGCGCGAAGAGTTCGCCTGCGGTGGGGAAGGATCCGCCGGCCACCGACACGACCGGGGTGCCCGGTGCGAGGCGTGCGGCCAGCTTGAGTATCTCCTCGCCGGGGCGCTCGTTGAGGGTCAGCAGCACGCCGGCGATCGGCGGGGTCCCGGCGCTGTGTGCCGCCAGTGAGCCGACCACCAGGTCCGCCCGGTCGCCGGGCGTGACCACGAGGCAGCCCGGCGTCAGCGCGTTCAGCAGATTCGGCAGCATCGCTCCGCCGAAGACGAAGTCCAGCGCGTCCCTGGCCAGCCCCGCGTCGTCGCCGAGCAGAACCGTTCCGCCGAGCGCCGTGGTGATCTGGGCGACCGTCGGCGCGGAGAGCGCCGCGTCGTCCGGCAGCACCGAACAGGGGACGGGCAGCCGCGCCGCCAGCCGCTCGGCGATGACCTCGCGGTCCTCGGCCGCCACCCGGTTCACCACCATCGCGAGCACGTCGCAGCCCAGCCCGGCGTAGGCCCGGTAGGCATTGCGCGTCTCGGCCCGTACGGACTCCGCGTCCTGCCCCTTCCCGCCGACCACCGCGATCACGGAGGCGCCGAACTCATTGGCCAGCCGGGCGTTGAGCGCCAGCTCGTCGGGGAGCTGGGTGTCCGCGAAATCCGTGCCGAGGACCAGCACCACCTCGTACGAGCGGGCCACCTGATGGAAGCGGTCGACGAGCCGCGAGACCAGTTCGTCGGTACCCTTCTCCGCCTGCAGCGCGGACGCCTCCGGGTAGTCCAGGCCGTAGACCGTCGACGGGTCCTGGGAGAGCCGGTAGCGGGCCCGCAGCAGCTCGAACAGCCGGTCGGGGCCGTCATGGACCAGCGGCCGGAACACCCCGACCCGGTCCACCTGACGCGTCAGGAGCTCCATGACTCCCAGATCGACGACTTGGCGGCCGTCTCCCCGGTCGATTCCTGTCACGTACACGCTGCGCGTCACGCGTGCTCTCCCGTCGTTCTGTCCGGTTGGAGCGATATCGCCCTGTTGACGATACCTGCGGGGGCGGATACGCCGCCCGCCGGGTGAAAGGCCCTGATCAGGTGCGGGAAGACCTGGCGCCCGGCTCTCCGTCCGGTGCGGTGCCGGTGGAAGAGTCGGTAGCGCAAGGTCCAGACCTGACGTGGGACAATCGTTGTGGCTCACGGTACGGGGATTCTGCAGTCGCCCCCGGAATGCACGGCACTAGCGAGCAGGAGATACGGCACGATGCGCATCGGAGTTCTCACCGCAGGTGGCGATTGCCCGGGCCTGAACGCAGTGATCCGGTCGGTCGTGCACCGCGCCGTGGTGGGTCATGGCGATGAAGTCATCGGCTTCGAGGACGGGTTCAAGGGACTCCTCGACGGTCACTTCCGCCCCCTCGACCTCAACGCGGTCAGCGGCATCCTCGCCCGCGGCGGCACCATCCTCGGCTCGGCCCGGCTGGAGCGCGACCGGCTCCGCGAAGCGGCCGAGAACTGTGAGGAGCTGAGCCGCCGTTACGGCATCGACGTGCTGATCCCGATCGGCGGCGAGGGCACCCTCACCGCGGCCCGGATGCTGTCGGACGCCGGAATGCCCGTCGTCGGCGTCCCGAAGACCATCGACAACGACATCTCTGCCACCGACCGCACGTTCGGCTTCGACACGGCGGTGGGCGTCGCCACCGAAGCCATAGACCGTCTCAAGACCACGGCCGAATCGCACCAGCGGGTCATGGTCGTCGAGGTGATGGGCCGGCACGCGGGCTGGATCGCGCTGGAGTCCGGCATGGCGGGCGGTGCGCACGGCATCTGTCTGCCCGAGCGGCCGTTCGAGGTCGCGGACCTGGTCAAGATGGTCGAGGAACGCTTCGCACGCGGAAAGAAGTTCGCGGTCGTCTGCGTGGCCGAGGGCGCGCACCCGGCCGAGGGGTCGATGCCGTACGCCAAGGGCGAGATCGACCAGTACGGCCACGAGCGCTTCCAGGGCATCGGCAACCGGCTCGCGATCGAGCTGGAGACCAGGCTCGGCAAGGAAGCCAGGCCGGTCATCCTCGGCCACGTCCAGCGCGGCGGCACGCCGACCGCGTACGACCGGGTGCTCGCCACCCGCTTCGGCTGGCACGCGGTCGAGGCGGCGCACCGGGGCGACTTCGGCCGGATGACGGCGCTGCGCGGCAACAGCATCACGATGGTCCCGCTCGCGGACGCGATCACGCAGCTGAAGAGGGTACCGAAGGACCGGATGGACGAGGCCGAGTCGGTGTTCTGACCGGTTCCGGGCGCCGGACGGGCCCGTCACGCCCGGCACGTCCGGCGTTCGAGAGTGCGGAGGCTGCCCCCAGGGGGCAGCCTCCTTTCGGATCGGGCCGGATCAGGGTGCGTGCCGGACCCTGCGAGCCCGGCAGGACCCGAAAGGCAGGCCCTCGCGGACACCGTCGCCGCCTGGGAGCGCGGCGTGCTGCCCAGCGAGTGCCGTGACCGGCAATGTCTGCCCCGTGACGGGCGCGGGTACGGACTCAGGAACCGTCAGCGAGTCTCGGCCACCCACCGGTAGTGCAGCTCCGGCCGTCCGATCTGCCCGTACTGGGGGCTGCGAACGGCGCGCCCCGTCGACACCAGATGCTCCAGATAGCGGCGGGCGGTGATCCGCGAGATGCCCAGCTCCACCCCTGCGGCCGCTGCCGTCACTCCGTCCGGGGAGGCCCGCAGCGCACGCGTCACCGCCTCCAGTGTCGGGCCGGTCAGTCCCTTGGGAAGCCGGACCGGCTGCGGCGCCCGCAGCGCGCCGAGCGCCCGGTCCACCTCGTCCTGCCCGCTCGCCTCGCCGGCCGCCGCGCGGAACTCCGCGTAGCGGACGAGGCGGTCGCGCAGGGTGGCGAACGTGAACGGCTTCAGCACGTACTGGACGACACCGAGCGACACCCCCTCCCGGACCACCGCCAGATCACGCGCCGACGTCACGGCGATGACATCCGCCGCGTGCCCGGCGGCGCGCAGCGAACGCAGCAGCTGCAGCCCGTGCCCGTCGGGCAGATACAGGTCAAGGAGCAGCAGGTCGATGGGGGTACGGTCCAGCGCCCTTACCGCCTCCGCACGCGAATGAGCGACCGCGGCCACGGTGAAGCCGGGGACCCGGCCCACGTACAGCTGATGGGCGTCGGCGGCCACGGGATCGTCCTCGACGACAAGCACCTGGATCACGGGGTGGGCTCCTTGGAGGCGTGCGTGCGCGTGGACGGCGTGGGCGCGGGCGACAGCGGCAGTCGTACGGTGAACTCCGCGCCGCCGTCCGGGCCCCCGCTCAGGGTGACCGTGCCCCCGCCCCGGTGCACGGCCTGCTGCACGAGCGCCAGACCGAGCCCGCGACCGGCGCCGTGTGTCGACCAGCCGCGGCGGAACACCTGGGCGGCGTCACCGGGATCGACCCCGGAGCCGGTGTCGGCGACCCGCAGCAGCAGCTCGCCGTCATCGGCGAGCGCGGTCACGGTGACCCGGGCACGGACCGGGCGGCCCGCCGCGGGATCCCGCTGACCGGGAACGCCCCCGGAGGGGGACGGGTCCGTCGCCGCCTCGGACGCCGCATCCACCGCGTTGTCGATCAGATTGCCGAGGATCGTCACCAGATCGCGCGGCGACAACGTCTCGGGAAGGGCCCCGTCGTCGATCAGGCTGTCGTCCGCGAGCACCAGCTCCACCCCCCGCTCGTTCGCCTGCGCCGCCTTGCCCAGCAGCAGGGCCGCCAGCACCGGCTCGGCGACGGCGTCGACGACTCGGTCGGTGAGGGCCTGGGCCAGCTCCAGCTCCGCCGTGGCGAAGCCGACCGCTTCCTCCGCCCGGCCCAGCTCGATCAGCGAGACGACCGTGTGCAACCGGTTCGCCGCCTCGTGCGCCTGTGAGCGCAGCGCCTGGGTGAAGCCCCGCTCCGAGTCCAACTCGCCTGACAGCGCCTGAAGTTCCGTGTGGTCGCGCAGGGTCACGACCGTGCCGCGCTGCTCGCCGCCCACCACCGGACGGGTGTTGACCACGATCACCCGGTCCGCCGTCAGATGCAGCTCGTCGACCCGCTCCTCGGAGGCGAGCAGCGCCCCGGTCAGCGGCGGCGGGAGCTCCAGATCGGCGACCCGGCGCCCGACGGCACCCGGCGGCAGGCCGAGCAGCTCCCGGCCCGCGTCGTTGATCAGCGCGATCCTGCGCTGCCCGTCGAGCATCAGCAGTCCCTCGCGCACCGCATGCAGCGTGGCCTGGTGGTAGTCGTGCATCCGGCTCAGCTCGGCGGCGTTCATGCCGTGCGTGTGGCGCCGCAGCCGGGCGTTGATCACATACGTTCCGGCGCCGCCGAGCGCGAGCGCCCCGCCCGCCGCCAGCCCCAGCGCACCGAGCTGAGCCCGCACCTGCGAGGAGACCCGCTCGACCGTGATGCCCGCGCTGACCAGACCGGTGATCCTGCCGCCGTCCCGGATCGGGGTGACGACCCGGATCGACGGACCGAGCGTGCCGGTGTACGTCTCCGTGAACGTCTCGCCGCGCAGCGCCTGCGCGGTGTGCCCGAGGAACTTCTCGCCGATCCGGTCGGTGTCGGGGTGCGTCCAGCGGACCCGGCCCGGGCTCATGATCGTGACGAAGGCGATCCCGGTGTCCCTGCGGACCTTCTCCGCGTACGGCTGCAGCACGGCGGACGGGTTCGGGGTGCGGGTCGCCTCCCGTACCGACGGAGAATCGGCCACCGCCAGCGCCACCGCCCGGACCTGCCGGGCCGCGGTCCTTTCCGCCTGTGCGCTGCCGGAGACGTACGTGAAGAAGGCCCATCCGGCCACCACGGCCGCCACCAGCACCACCTGCATGGCGAAGAGCTGACCGGCCAGGCTGCGCGGACGGGTACGGGGGAGACGCATGGCCACAGTGTGCCTGGCCGAAAACATATGAACGAAATGTACGCAAGGGTGACCGCCCTCACAGGGAGCGAGATATTCGCCGAGACCCCCAGGGACGGGGGACAGACCGGGACGAGCCGAGGAGAACCCCGTGGGAGTGCCAGCCGCCAGGCGGGACCGTACGCACTATCTGTATCTCGCCGTGATCGGCGCTGTGGCGCTCGGCATCCTGGTGGGCTTCGTGGCCCCGGGGGTCGCCGTGGAGCTCAAGCCGATCGGTACCGGCTTCGTGAACCTCATCAAGATGATGATCTCGCCGATCATCTTCTGCACGATCGTGCTGGGCGTCGGCTCGGTCCGCAAGGCCGCCAAGGTCGGCAAAGTGGGCGGCCTCGCGCTCGGTTACTTCCTGGCCATGTCGGTGGTCGCGCTGGCGATCGGCCTGCTCGTCGGCAATGTGCTGCACCCCGGCGAAGGCATGCACCTCACGCAGTCGGTGAAGGATGTCGGCCACACGGCGGCGAGCGACGCCGCCGAAGGGCCGGTCGACTTCCTGCTCGGCATCATCCCGACCACCTTCGTGTCGGCCTTCACCGGTGGCTCGGTGCTCCAGACCCTGCTGGTCGCGCTGCTCGTCGGCTTCGCGCTGCAGGCCATGGGCGCGGCCGGTGAGCCGGTGCTGCGCGGCGTCGAGCACATCCAGAAGCTGGTCTTCCGCATCCTGTCCATGATCATGTGGGCGGCCCCGGTGGGCGCGTTCGGCGCGATGGCCGCCGTCATCGGCGAGACCGGCGTGGACGCGCTCAAGGCGCTCGCCACGATCATGCTGGGCTTCTACATCACCTGCATCCTGTTCGTGGTCCTGGTGCTCGGCACCCTGCTGCGCCTGGCGACCGGGGTGAACATCTTCCAGCTCTTCAAGTACCTGGGCCGCGAGTTCCTGCTGATCCTCTCCACGTCCTCCTCCGAGTCGGCACTGCCGCGCCTCATCGCGAAGATGGAACACCTGGGTGTCAGTCGCCCGGTCGTCGGCATCACCGTGCCCACCGGGTACTCGTTCAACCTCGACGGCACGATGATCTACCTGACCATGGCGTCGCTGTTCATCGCCGACGCGATGGGCCAGCCGCTGGCGCTGGGCCAGCAGGTCTCGCTCCTCCTCTTCATGATGATCGCCTCCAAGGGCGCGGCCGGCGTCTCCGGTTCTGGCATCGCCGTGCTGGCGAGCGGGCTCCAGTCGCACAAGCCCGCCCTGGTCGACGGCGTCGGCCTGATCATCGGCATCGACCGCTTCATGAGCGAGGCCCGCGCCCTCACCAACTTCGCGGGCAACGCCGTCGCCACGCTGCTCATCGGCACCTGGACCAAGGAGATCGACCGGGAACGGGTCGAGCAGGTGCTGGCCGGCTCGATCCCGTTCGACGAGAAGACGCTCACCCAGGACGTGGCGCACGGCGCGACGGATGTTCCCGAGCCCAGGGACGGCGTGACGGCGAAGGTCTAGTCACGCGCGCGCGACGCGGGGCCGGTACGGGAACGTCCGTACCGGCCCCACTTGTGTTCTGGTCCCGCGTTGTCGACGGCACGTCGCAGCCCGCGGCGAGCCCGGTTTGTCACCTGCGCAGCGCAGACGGGGAGTTCCGCGCTTGCCTTGACGTCCGCGTCAAGGATTACCGTCGCCACATGCGAATCGGGGAGCTGGCCGAGCGGGCCGGGACGACGACGCGGACTCTGCGTTACTACGAGTCACGCGGGCTGCTGCCTGCGCGGCGGGCCGTGAACGGGTACCGCACGTACGACGAGGACGATCTGCGGCTGCTGCAGCAGATCCGGACCCTGCAGGACTTCGGGTTCGACCTGGAGGAGACCCGGCCGTTCGTCGAGTGTCTGCGGGCCGGCCATCCGGCCGGTGACGCCTGCCCCGCCTCGCTCGCCGTCTACCGGCGCAAGCTCGGCGAACTGGACACGCTCATTGAGCAGCTCCAGTCGGTCCGTGCCCAGGTCGGCGCGCAGCTCGCGAGGGCCGAGCTGGAGGCCGGGGCCGAGCTTCCTGGCGGCCCGGAACCACTTTGTGAACTGGGAGGATGACAGATGATTCATGCAGAGGGCGTGGCCGAGGTCACCGACACCACCTTCGACGGGGAGGTGCTGGGGGCCGAGCTCCCCGTGCTGGTCGAGTTCACCGCCGACTGGTGCGGACCGTGCCGCCAGCTTGACCCCGTGCTCAGCGACATCGCCACCGAGGAGGCGGACCGCATCAAGATCGTCCAGATCGATGTCGACCACAACCCCGGGATCACGAGCCGGTACGGGGTGCTGTCGATGCCGACGCTGATGGTGTTCCGGTCCGGCGAACCGGTGAAGTCCATGGTGGGTGCCCGGCCCAAGCGCAGGCTCCTCCAGGAGTTGCAGGACGTGCTCGAGACGGTGTGAGCCGCAGCATTCAGTAATTCCCGCCCCCGCAGCTGCTGCCACTGCCGCAGCTGTGGTGGTGCCCCCCTCCGTCGTACGAGGAGCCGTGCGAGCCGTACGAGTCGTGGGAGCCGCCGGACCCGTAGGAGCCGTGGCCGCTGTTGCTTCCGTAACGGTCCGGGTTCCGGTCGGAGTCCGAATCCAGTGCCTCCCCGTACTTGACCAACATCCGTCCCACCGACGACAGTCGCCCCCCGGCCCCGTCCCACCGCCGAGAGCGTCGGCGCTCGCCCGGCAGTCCTCCCTGCCCGTCGAACACCACGGCCCCGAGTGCCGCCGCGGCCCATGGCTCGCTCGCGCGGAGCGTTGCGAGCCGACGGCGTCCCACCGGAGTCAGTGGGCCGCGCGCGGGACACAGCACGCGCACGGCCAGACAGGAGAGGCCCACCACGAGGTAAGGAGCCGTGTGCCGCAGCCCGTGAGGGACGGCGAAGGCGGCCAGGACCGCCGTGCCGCACACCGCGGCGACCAGGGCCCGCGTGGCGAACAGCCGGGCCCGGGCGCGGGGCGGGGTCATGAGGAGACCGTACGAGACGAGCCGGTCGCCGATCTCGCGTACGGCCCCGGCCCGCAGCGCCCGTACCCGCAGCAGCGTCGGCGTCGTGGAGCCTGCGGTCCGCCATTTCTCGACCACGGCATGCTCCACCGGATGTTCGGGTTCCGTCCAGGGCTCGGGCAACCGCAGCCGCCCACCCGACCCGATCACGACGTTGTGGTCACTGCCCCACAAGGTATGGAGCGCCGTCTCCACCACCCGCTCGGGCCCGCCCGCCAGGAAAGCCGCATCGTACGGACCCAGCTCGGAAGCGTGTTCCCGGCGCCGCCACGGCAGCAGTCGCCGACCGGAGAGGGTCAGGCAGGCGGTGGCGGCGACCAGTGCGGTCGCGGCGTCGATGAGCGTGAGCGTGGTCCACATGGCGGCCCCCGATCCGGACGTGCTCCGGATGAATGTGCGTATGTGAGGGGTATCTCCGTGTGAAGCACGGCCAATCCGAACAGGCCTGATTTCAGAGCTTTTTCTGAGCTTGTTCCGAGCTGCTTGCTCACCCGGTGCTCGCGGTGCGGGCCGTCGATCGCATCCTCGCGCGCCTGACTCAGAGCTCGCGGCCCTCTGAGGCGACTGCGGTGACGCCGACGTGTGGCGGGGCATCTTCGTACGACTGCGCGCCGTGCTCGATGCGACGGGCGCGCCGACCCTCTGCCAAGCGTCTCCTGGACGCAAACAAAACCCCGGTCCGAATTGACGGCCGGGGCATTTCTTCGCCTATATTAAATAGTTCCGTGTGCGCGTGGCGCACAATATGCGGAAACCCTTCAATAAACATACTCTATCGCGTCAGGAACTGAATTGTCAACCGAGGAAATTCGGCAGGAACAGCAATTCGTCTCCCTCGCCCACGAGCGGCTCGACCAGCTCCGGGTAGCGGCCGAAGCCGCCATGCGCGCCACGATTGCGCAGCTCAGCACCGATCGACAGGCGCGGGTGGAGCGCGATATCGGCGTCGCCGAGTACTCCGCCTCGCTCGCCGCGCTGAATGCCGCCGACACGGGACTCTGTTTCGGACGGATCGACAGGCGCGACGGAGTCACGTACCACATCGGACGCATCGGAATCCGGCAGGACGACGCCGAGCGGACCCCGTTGCTGATCGACTGGCGGGCTCCCGTCGCGCGGCCGTTCTATCTCGCGACCGGGTATGAACCGATGGGGCTGCGCCGCAGGAGGCACATCACCACGCAGGGGCGCACGGTCACCGGGTTGCACGACGAGATCATGGATCTCGCCGACACCACCCGCACGGGATACGAGTCGCACGACGCCGACGAGGTGCTGCTCGCCGCGCTGAACAGCGCCCGCACGGGCCGGATGGGCGACATCGTCTCGACCATCCAGGCCGAGCAGGACCACATCATCCGCGCCCCGCAGCGTGGGGTGCTCGTCGTCGAGGGAGGGCCGGGCACCGGGAAGACAGCGGTCGCGCTGCACCGGGCCGCGTATCTGCTGTACGCGGACCGGGAGCAGCTCGCCAAACGGGCCGTGCTGATCGTCGGACCCAACCCGGCCTTCCTCGGCTACATCGGCGACGTGCTGCCCTCGCTCGGTGAGACCGGCGTGCTGCTGTCGACGGTTGGCGAACTGTTCCCCGGCGTGCACGCCACCGGCACCGACAGCCCCGCGGCCGCCGCCGTCAAGGGCCGGGCGGACATGGCCGGCGTACTGGCCGAGGCCGTACGGGACCGGCAGCAGGTGCCCGAGAAGGGCGAGCCGATCGTCATCGCGCACGACGACGGGGAGCTGATCCTCGACTGGGACATGGCAGTCGAAGCGCGGCACAAGGCCCGCGAGACCGGGCTGCCGCACAATCTCGCCCTGCCCACCTTCGCCTTCCGGATCATCGACGATCTCACCACGCAACTCGCCGACCGTATCGGCGCCGACCCCTACGGCGGCCCGAACTTCCTCGGCCCCGACGACATCGCCCAGCTCGGCAAGGGCATCGCCGCGAGCGCGGAGGTGCACGCCGCCATCACCTCCCTGTGGCCCCCGCTCACCCCGCAGGAGTTCCTCGCCGGCTATCTGGAGGAGCCCACGCATCTGGCCGAGGACGACGCCGAGCTGCTCCGGCGCACGGAGAAGGCCGTCTGGACACCTGCCGACGTGCCCCTCCTCGACGAGGCCGCCGAGCTCCTCGGTGCGGACGACTCCGCCGCCCGGGCCGCCGCCGAGGCCGAGCGGGCCCGTCAGATCGCCTACGCGCAGGGCGTCCTCGACGTCTCGTACGCCTCCCGTACCTACGAGTTCGAGGACAAGGAGGACATCGACGAGGATGCCTCCGAGGTCCTCGCGGCGCACGACATCATCGACGCCGAACGGTTCGCCGAGCGCCAGGAGGAAGCCGACCACCGCAGCGCTGCCGAGCGCGCCGCCGCCGACCGGACTTGGGCGTTCGGGCACATCATCGTCGACGAGGCGCAGGAGCTGTCGGCCATGGCCTGGCGGCTGCTGATGCGCCGCAGCCCGACCCGCTCGATGACCCTGGTCGGCGACCCGGCCCAGACCGGCGACCTGGCAGGCTGCGACTCGTGGCAGGAGATCCTCGCGCCGTACGTCCAGGACCGCTGGCAGCTGGCCCGGCTCGGGGTCAACTACCGTACGCCCGCCGAGATCATGGAGTACGCGACCAAGCGGCGCCGGGCCACCGATCCAGCGTTCGAACCCCCGCGCTCCATCCGCTCCACCGGTGCACGGCCCTGGGAGCGCGCCCTGCCGCTCGCCGACGTGGCCGGGCTCGCCGAGGCCGAGACCCCGGCGGAGGGAAAGCTCGCCGTCATCGCCCCGCGCGAGCTCCACGCGGAACTCACCGGACTCGACGACGGGCCGCTGGATCTGCACCGGCCCGTCGTCCTGCTCGACCCGCGCCAGGCCAAGGGCCTGGAGTTCGACACGGTTCTCGTCGTCGCGCCCGCGCTGATGACCACCAACGATCTCTACGTGGCGCTGACCCGGGCCACCCAGCGGCTCGGGATCATCACACCGGCTTCAGCCACACCGTCGCCAGCGGCGGCAGAGTGAGCTGGACGCTCGTGCGGTGACCGTGGGCGGCGACGGATTCCGGCTTCAGCGGATCCGAGTTGAGGACGTCACCGCCGCCGTACCGTGCCTCGTCCGTGTTGAGCATCTCTGCCCAGGCGGACACGGACGGCGGCACGCCCAGCCGGTACTCGTGGCGGACCACCGGCGAGAAGTTCGACACCGCGAGCAGCGGCGTACCGGCCGCGTCGAAACGCAGGAAGGCGAAGACATTGTCCTCGGCGGCTCCGCCGTCGACCCAGGCGAAGCCCTCGGGGACGGTGTCCCGCTGCCACAGCGCCGGTGTCGCCGCGTACACCGCGTTCAGCTCACGCACCAGGTCCCGTACGCCCCGGTGGTCGCTCTCCGCCGCGTACGACGGGTCGAGCAGCCACCAGTCGGGACCGTGTCCCTCGGACCATTCCGCGCCCTGGGCGAACTCCTGTCCCATGAAGAGGAGTTGCTTGCCCGGGTGGGCCCACATGAAGCCGAGGTACGCGCGGTGGTTGGCGCGCTGCTGCCACCAGTCGCCGGGCATCTTGCTGACCAGAGCCTGCTTGCCGTGCACGACCTCGTCGTGCGAGATCGGCAGCACGTAGTTCTCGCTGTACGCGTACACCATCGAGAACGTCATCTCGTTGTGGTGGTACTTGCGATGCACCGGCTCCTTCGCCATGTACTCCAGGGAGTCGTGCATCCAGCCCATGTTCCACTTCAGCCCGAAACCGAGTCCGCCGAAACCGCCGGGGCCGACATGATGCGTGGCGCGCGTGACGCCGTCCCAGGCCGTGGACTCCTCGGCGATGGTGACGACGCCCGGATTGCGCCGGTAGACCGTGGCGTTCATCTCCTGGAGGAAGGAGACGGCATCCAGGTTCTCCCGGCCGCCGTGCTCGTTCGGGGCCCAGTCCCCGTTCTCGCGCGAGTAGTCCAGGTAGAGCATCGAGGCGACGGCATCGACCCGCAGCCCGTCGATGTGGAACTCCTCGCACCAGTACGTGGCGTTGGCGACCAGGAAGTTGCGCACCTCCGTGCGACCGTAGTCGAATTCGAGCGTTCCCCAGTCGGGGTGCGCGGCCCGGGACGGGTCCGAGTGCTCGTACAGCGGACGGCCGTCGAACTCGGCAAGCGCCCAGTCGTCCCGCGGGAAGTGCGCGGGCACCCAGTCGATGATGACGCCGATGCCGGCCCGGTGCAGTGCGTCGACGAGATACCGGAAGTCGTCCGGCGATCCCATCCGCGAGGTCGGGGCGAAGAAACCGGTGACCTGATAGCCCCAGGAGCCGCCGAACGGATGCTCGGAGACCGGCATCAGCTCCACATGTGTGAACCCCAGATCCCTTGCGTATGAAGGGAGTTGCTCCGCGAGTCGGCGGTATGTGAGACCGGGGCGCCAGGACGGAAGGTGTACCTCGTACACCGAGAACGGCGCCTCGTGCACGGGTACGTCCCCGCGGTGCGCCATCCACTCCTGATCCCGCCACTGATGGTGCGAGGCCGTCACGATCGAGGCGGTGGCGGGCGGGACCTCGGCATGGCGGGCCATCGGGTCGGCGCGCACCGTGTGGGAACCGTCCGGCCGGCAGATGTCGAACTTGTAGAGCGCGCCCTCCCCGATCGCGGGAACGAACAACTCCCAGACCCCGGTCGAACCGAGCGAGCGCATCGGGAAACCCGTGCCGTCCCAGTAGTTGAAGTCCCCGACGACCCGGACCCCGCGGGCATTGGGTGCCCAGACGGCGAACCGTGTTCCCGTGACCCCCTGATGTTCCATGGGCTGCGCACCGAGGGCCGTCCACAGCTCCTCGTGCCGCCCCTCACCGATCAGATGCAGATCGAGTTCGCCGAGCGCAGGCAGGAACCGGTACGGATCCTGGACCTCGATCTCGTTGTCCTCGTAGCCGACCAGGAGCTGGTACTCGGGGACGGCGGGCATCGGCAGCAGCCCGGAGAACAGCCCGTCGCCGTCGTCGTGAAGCTCCGCCCGCAGCCCCTTGGCGAGCACGGTCACGGAACGCGCGTACGGACGCAGCACCCGGAGCGCCACACCGCCGCGGACCATGTGTGCGCCGAGCAGATCGTGCGGTGCGTGGTGCTCACCGGCGAGCAGCCGCCCGCGGTCGCCGTCGTCGAGGGCACGCACCGGCCGGACCCCGCGGCCACCGCCGCCAGTGCGCCGGGGACGGGGCGGTTCGGCAGCGGTCCGCTTCTCCGCCCTCTTCTTCCGCTTGGCGGGGGAAGCCGTTGAGGCCGACGGGCCCGCAGGTCCTGACGGTGCCGCGGGGGCCGGAGTCGCTTCTTTCGTTGCTGGGGTCGCGGCGGCCGCGGCGGCGACCGGAGTCGCGGCGGTTGCGGGTGTCGCGGCGGGCTCTGGGGCGGTGGGCTCGACGGGTGTCGGCGGGGGCGACGCGGCCACGGTGGGATCGGGCGCGTTGCTGGACGGCTTGCGGGCGGTCACGGGGACTGCCTCCTCGGGGGTGTGGGTGAATCGGGGCGGGCGGAGCGTGACGGGCGGGGGAACGCCGCCGTGGCCGAAACCGGGCGGTGTGCGGCGCATCAGTCGACGGCGGCGGCCAGACGTTGGATGGCGGCCATCGGCACCGGCAGCCAGTCGGGCCGGTGCCGGGCCTCGTACACCACCTCGTACACCGCCTTGTCCGTCTCATGGGCCCGCAGCAACTCCGGTTCGCTGCGCGGATCGACGCCCGCGGCCTGCGCGTACCCGTCGCAGTAGGCAGTCCGGCAGCAGGCCGCCCACTCGGCGTTCCAGGGCCGGTGGGAGCGGGCTGCGTAGTCGAAGGAACGGAGCATGCCTGCGATGTCGCGCACCGGAGGCTGCGGGCGACGGCGTTCCAGAAGGGGCCGTGCCGGTTCGCCCTCGAAGTCGATCAGTGACCAGAAGCCGTCGGCCGCGCGCAGGGTCTGGCCGAGATGCAGATCGCCGTGCACACGCTGCGCGGCCCAGTTGCGGCCCCTGTGGCCCAGTGCGGCAACGGCGTCGAACGCGGCACGCAGCCCGGGAACATACGGCACCAGCGCCGGTACCGCGTGGGCAGCCGCCTCCAGCCGCTCCATCATCCCGGCGGCGAGATGCTCGGTCTGGGAGCGGCGCAGCACGGGCGTCGGCAGCGCGGTGGCGAGTGCCGTGTGCACCTCCGCAGTGGCGCGTCCGAGTGCGCGGGCCTCACGGGTGAAGTCATGGCCCGTGGCCAGGGCCCGTAGCGCTAGCTGCCAGCCGTCCTCCGCGTCCCGCAGGAAGGGCTGGAGAACGCCGAGGGTGAGCGGCTCCGATGCTGTCGCCTCGAACCAGGCGACGGGTTCCGGCACCCGGCCGCAGCCCTCCCGGGAGAGGGCGAGCGGCAGTTCCAGATCGGGATTGGTCCCCGGGAAGACCCTGCGGAAGATTTTCAGGATGTAGGCGTTGCCGTAGACGAGCGAGGAGTTGGACTGCTCCGTGTCGAGCACCCGCGGGGCGAGCCCGGCGGGGACGGGGGCGGCGCCCCGGTCGAAACGGAGGGGGCCGAGGGTGCCGGGGGTGCGCAACCGGTCCAGCAGAAGTTCGGCGAGCCGCGGATCGTGCAGCCCCTCGTAGACCGCCAGACCGGCCAGTGGACCTCCCTTCACATGGCCGATGAGGGCGGGGGCGAGCCACGGTGGCAGCGTGGCCCGGACTCCGAGCAGCATCTGGTAGCAGTCGTCGGGCGAAGCCGGCAGGGACGGCTGATGGACCCGGACCAGCAGATGGAGCAGCCCGGGCCCGTTGTCGGCACCGCTCCCTGCGGATTCGGCATCCACCGGCAGTATTTCGGTCGCCGAGACAAGGGAGAAGGCCGTGACCGGCTGCCCCTTGCCTGCGAACCACCGCTGCCGAGGCAGCCACTCATGCAGCAGTGGGGCGAGTGACGGGAGTAGTGCTGTGCTGTTGGCGAGGGCGACCCGAGTGGATGCAGCCTTCGACATGGCATCGCGTCCTTTCCCCGGGCACACCACAGGATGCGAAGAGTGTCCCGGATTGCGGCATTAGCTGTCCGGCTGTGCGGGACGTGTCGGGTCAGGATGGTCCGTACGGACTCGACGTGCAGGGCTCCAAGCACCTCGGAAGCCCCCTGACGGACTCCGGCGACTTTGCCGAACTCCGAAGCATTTCGGCTCATTCGGGGTGAGAAGCCCTGAAGAGGTTGATACGAGGGAGATTGCCCCGTGCGAGGCGGCGGAAACCGCCTCGCTGGGCATGCGCGAAAGTCGCGCCGCATCAGATCTGCGGCGCGTCCTTCCGCAACCTGAACCAGTAGAACCCGTGCCCGGCGAGAGTCAGCAGGTAAGGCCACTGACCGATGGCGGGGAAGCGCACCCCGCCGATCAGCTCCACCGGATGACGCCCGTTGAACGTCCGCAGATCGAGCTCCGTCGGCTGCGCGAACCGCGAGAAGTTGTGCACGCACAGCACGAGATCGTCCTTGTGCTCACGGGTGAAGGCGAGCACCGCGGGGTTCGAGGACGGCAGTTCGTTGTACGACCCGAGACCGAAGGCCCGATTCTGCTTACGGATTTCGATCATCCGCCGTGTCCAGTGCAGCAGTGACGACGGCGAGGCCATCGCCGCCTCGACGTTGGTCACCTGGTAGCCGTAGACCGGGTCCATGATCGTGGGGAGGTAGAGCCGCCCCGGATCGCTGGAGGAGAATCCCGCGTTCCGGTCGGGCGTCCACTGCATCGGGGTGCGTACGGCATCCCGGTCGCCCAGCCAGATGTTGTCGCCCATTCCGATCTCGTCCCCGTAGTACAGAATCGGGGAACCCGGCAGCGACAGGAGCAGGGCTGTGAACAGCTCGATCTGGTTGCGGTCGTTGTCCAGGAGGGATGCGAGCCGCCGCCGGATGCCGATGTTGGCCCGCATCCGTGGATCCTTGGCGTACTCCGCGTACATGTAGTCGCGCTCTTCGTCCGTGACCATCTCGAGCGTGAGCTCGTCGTGGTTGCGCAGGAAGATGCCCCACTGGCAACCGGAGGGAATCGCCGGGGTCTTCGCCAGGATCTCCGAGACCGGATAGCGGCTCTCGCGGCGCACGGCCATGAAGATGCGCGGCATCACCGGGAAATGGAACGCCATATGGCACTCGTCGCCGCCGGCCGGGAAGTCACCGAAGTAGTCGACGACGTCTTCCGGCCACTGATTGGCCTCGGCGAGCAGCACGGTGTCCGGGTAGTTCGCGTCGATCTCCTTGCGCACCCGCTTGAGGAACTCGTGGGTCTCCGGCAGGTTCTCGCAGTTGGTGCCCTCCCGCTGGTACAGATACGGCACGGCGTCGAGGCGGAAGCCGTCGATACCGAGATCCAGCCAGAACCGGAGGGCGGAGACGATCTCCTCCTGCACCGCCGGGTTCTCGTAGTTGAGATCCGGCTGGTGGGAGAAGAACCGGTGCCAGTAGTACTGCTTGCGCACCGGGTCGAAGGTCCAGTTGGACGTCTCCGTGTCGACGAAGATGATCCGCGCGTCCGGGAACTGCTTGTCGTCGTCGGCCCAGACGTAGTAGTCGCCGTACGGCCCGTCGGGATCGCTGCGTGACTGCTGGAACCAGTCGTGCTGATCGCTCGTGTGGTTCATGACGAAGTCGATGATCACGCGCATCCCGCGATGGTGCGCGGCATCGACGAACTCCACGAAGTCGGCGAGATCGCCGAACTCCGGCAGCACGGCGGTGTAGTCGGAGACGTCGTATCCGCCGTCGCGCAAAGGCGACTTGAAGAACGGCGGCAGCCAGAGGCAGTCGACACCGAGCCACTGCAGGTAGTCCAACTTGGCGGTGAGGCCTTTGAGATCGCCGATGCCGTCGCCGTTGGAGTCCTGGAAGGACCGGACGAGTACCTCGTAGAAGACGGCGCGCTTGAACCAGTCGGGATCGCGGTCCTTGGCCGGGGTGTCCTCGAACATGTCGTGGACAGGCTCATTGACAATCATGGTGTGGGTGACCCTCCGGTCGGCGGGGACGGTCGCAGGACGACGATGTGCGCGGGCGTGACGCCCGGCTCTAGGCGCACATAGCAGGTCCTGCCCCAGTGATAGGTGTGGCCGGTGAGCTCGTCGCGCACCGGCACGGTCTCGTGCCAGTCGAGGCCGAGGTGCGGCATGTCCAACGAGACCGTGGCCTCCTGGGTGTGGTGAGGGTCGAGGTTGACGACCACCAGAACGATGTTCGAACCCGAGCGCTTGCTGTAAACGATCAGCGCGTCGTTGTCGGCGGCGTGGAAGTGCACGTCGCGCAGCTGCTGCAGTGCGGGATGACGGCGCCTGATCCGGTTGAGCGAGGTGATGAGGGGAGCCAGGGAGCGGCCCTCGCGCTCCGCCGACTCCCAGTCCCTGGGCCGGATTTCGTACTTCTCCGAGTCCAGGTACTCCTCGCTGCCGGCCTGTACCGGGGTGTTCTCGCACAGCTCGTACCCCGCGTACACGCCCCAGGACGGCGAGAGTGTCGCGGCGAGCACGGCCCGCGCCTCGAAGGCCGGGCGTCCGCCGTGCTGGAGATAGCCCGGCAGGATGTCCGGGGTGTTCACGAAGAAGTTGGGCCGCATGTAGGAGGCCGCTTCACCGGCCAGCTCGGTGACGTACTCCGTGAGCTCCTGCCTGGTATTGCGCCAGGTGAAGTACGTGTACGACTGCTGGAAACCGACCGTGGCGAGCGCATGCATCATCGCGGGGCGGGTGAATGCCTCGGCCAGGAAGATCACATCGGGGTCGGTGCGGTTGATGTCGGCGATCACCGTCTCCCAGAAGATCAACGGCTTGGTGTGCGGATTGTCGACGCGGAAGATCCTTACCCCGTGGTCCATCCAGAACCGCAGGATGCGGCCGGTCTCCGCGACCAGCCCCCGCAGATCCTTGTCGAAGGCGATCGGATAGATGTCCTGGTACTTCTTGGGCGGGTTCTCCGCGTGCGCGATGGTGCCGTCCGGGCGGTGGCGGAACCACTCGGGATGTTTCGCCACCCACGGATGATCGGGAGAGCACTGGAGCGCGAAGTCCAGCGCGATCTCCATACGGAGGGTGCGGGCGGTTTCGACGAAGTGGTCGAAGTCGTCGAGCGTGCCGAGTTCGGGGTGGACGGCATCGTGACCGCCCTCGGCCGAACCGATCGCCCACGGCACTCCCACGTCGTGGGCACCCGCTGACAACGAGTTGTTCGGGCCCTTGCGATGGGTGGTCCCGATGGGGTGGACGGGCGGCAGATAGACGACGTCGAACCCCATGGCGGCGACCGCGGGAAGCCGCTCGGCAGCAGTGCGGAACGTGCCGCTGACAACCCTTCGCCGGTCCTTCTGCAGATGGTCCGCAGCCTTCCCCGTCCTGCCCTTGCTCGCCTTCGCCGGCTCGGCCGGCTCGAACCTGGCACCCTCCGACCGCGGGAACAGTTCGTACCAGGAACCGAACAGGGCTCGTCGGCGCTCGACGACGAGGGGGAGTGGCCGGGCCGCGGTCACCAGTTCGCGCAGAGGATGGCGGGCGAGCGCGGCGGTCGCCTCGGGGGCGAGCGCCGCGGCGAGCCGCGCGGCGGCCGGCCGTGACGCGTCGCGCATCGCATCGGCCGCGGCCAGTACCGCCTCACGCCCGTCCCTTTTCGGTACACCCCCGGCGGCCCGCTCGTACAGCTCGGCGCCCTCCGCCAGGACCAGCGCGGTGTCGATCCCCGCAGGGATCTTGATCTGTGCATGCTGGCGCCAGGTGGTCACCGGATCGCTCCAGGCCTCGACCGTGTACGTCCAGCGCCCTTCGGAGTCCGGCGTGACATCGGCGCCCCAGCGGTCGGTGCCGGGAGCGAGCTCCCGCATCGGTGTCCACGGACCCGGGCGCCCGCTCGGATCCCGCAGCACGGCGTTGGCGGCGACCGCTTCATGCCCCTCACGGAAGACGGTGGCCGTGACCTGGAAGGTCTCACCGGCAACGGCCTTGGCGGGCCTTCTGCCGCAATCGACGAGAGGACGGACGTCGAGGACGGGAATGCGACCGATCATGGAATCACCTGGGGACTGGAGCTCGGGCTGCACGGGACGCGGTGCGGGCGTGGAGAGACGAGTGCGTACGCCGCGACTGTGGGGGTCCGTCCTTTCTAGCTGCTCCGTTGACGGCTGATGGGGTGTGAGCATGGCCGCTCCTGTCCGCATTCACTCGAATGGCACTCGAATGGCTGGGGCGGGGGTGTGGTGCGCGGGTGAGTACCGGATGCGTACGGACTGCCTACGAACCGCTGCCGGATCGCAGATGAACCGCATTCGGGCTGTATTCGGGCTGTGTACCGCAGAAGCCTTCCCGCGGTTGTCGGGGGGCCAATCCGGTGGTTTGTTAACTACTCGTGCGTAGCGGTGAAGATCTGAATATGCCGGGCTCCGCCCGGTGTGCGGAGGCTCGCGGAGATCGTCCTCAGTCGTCGCCGAGGCAGCGCCAGGGGGCTCGGCCACGCCTGTCCGCATCGTCCTGTGCCGGTCGTGGGTGTCGCCGTGTCAGTTCCATCAACCGAAACCTCCTCCTCGACGTGGTGCGCGTCGCACGGAGTCGCGTCGAAGGCCGGCCGGTCCGCCTCGAGCCGACCCCCGTACACGCCACTGGGCAGCCTTCCCTGTGCCGTGAAGGGCCACAAGGCTCCCCGAGGGGGCGGAATCGGCCATAACGCCTGGGGCGGATGAGTACCTCTCTACGGAGAGGGGGCGATGGGGAGGACGAGACGCGGGGGGCCGCTGATCCGACGCCGGAACTGCGGTGGGCGCCGGGGCCGGAGGCCGGGGGCGGATCCGGGGACAGGCGGCTCTCCGGGTGCCGTTCGTTGTGAGCCGGTCGCGCGCCGTGGTCGCGGAGTACAGCACACCGTTACCGTCGAGGGTGACGGAGCGGCGCCCACCGTGGTGCGTCCCCTCGGATTCGTACGTCCCCTGTAAAGGTGGAATACGTGAAGGCCATTCGTCGATTCACCGTGCGTCCTGTCCTCCCCGATCCCCTTCAACCGCTCAGCGACCTCGCCCGCAACCTGCGCTGGTCCTGGCACACCGAGACACGTGAGCTCTTCCAGGCCGTCGACCCGGAGGGCAGGCACGCGGCGGACTCCGATCCCGTACGTCTGCTCGGCGCCGTCTCTGCCGGGCGCCTTGCCGAGCTGGCCCTGGACCAGCGGTTTCTGCACCGGCTGACCGAGGCGTCCGCCGCCCTCCGGGAGTATCTCAACGGTCCGCGGTGGTACCAGGAGCAGGTGGCGCGGGGTGCGGAACTGCCCGCTGCCGTGGCGTACTTCTCGCCCGAATTCGGCGTGACCGCAGCCCTTCCGCAGTACTCCGGCGGACTCGGCGTCCTCGCCGGGGACCATCTGAAGGCCGCCAGCGACCTGGGTGTGCCCCTCGTCGGGGTCGGCCTGCTCTACCGGCGCGGCTACTTCCGGCAGAGCCTGTCGCGCGACGGCTGGCAGCAGGAGCACTATCCGCTCCTCGATCCGAACGAACTGCCGCTCACCCTGGTGCGCGAGGCCGACGGAACACCGAGCCGCGTGGTACTGGCCCTGCCGGGTGGCCGCTCGCTCCACGCCTGCATCTGGCAGGCCCAGGTCGGCCGCGTCCCTCTGCTCCTGCTCGACTCCGATGTGGAGGAGAACGCGCCCGGCGAGCGCGAGGTCACCGACCGGCTGTACGGCGGTGGCAGCGAACACCGGCTGCTGCAGGAGATGCTGCTCGGCATCGGCGGCGTACGGGCCGTGCGGACCTACTGCCGGCTCACCGGGCACGCGGCCCCGGAAGTCTTCCACACCAACGAGGGGCACGCCGGTTTCCTCGGCCTTGAACGCATCCGTGAACTCTCCGGAACCGGGCTGGATTTCGACTCCTCGGTCGAAGCGGTGCGGGCCGGCACGGTGTTCACCACCCACACCCCGGTGCCTGCCGGAATCGATCGCTTCGACCGGGAGCTCATCGCCCGTCACTTCGGCGACGACGGGGAACTGCCGGGTGTCGGGGTCGAGCGGATCCTGCAGCTCGGTATGGAGACATACCCCGGTGGCGAGCCCACCCTCTTCAACATGGCGGTCATGGGCCTGCGGCTCGCTCAGCGGGCCAACGGCGTCTCCACCCTGCACGGGGCGGTCAGCCGGCAGATGTTCGCCGGGCTGTGGCCGGGCTTCGACGCCGCGGAGGTGCCGATCACCTCGGTGACCAACGGCGTTCACGCGCCGACCTGGGTCGCTCCCGAGATCTTCGGGCTGCGAGCCCGGTACGGTGGCACGCCGGGACGCTGGGATGCGGCGGCCGGAATTCCGGACCGCGAGATCTGGGACCTGCGGCGGACGCTGCGCGAACAGCTGGTGACCGAGGTCCGCACGAGGCTTGCCGCCTCCTGGCGCACGCGTGGTGCGGAGCCGGCCGAACTGGGCTGGATCGACGGCGTGCTGGACCCGGATGTGCTGACGATCGGCTTCGCCCGCCGCGTGCCGTCCTACAAGCGGCTGACCCTGATGCTCCGTGACCGCGACCGGCTGACGGAGCTGCTCCTCCACCCGACGCGGCCGATTCAGATCGTTGTCGCGGGCAAGGCGCACCCCGCCGACGACAGCGGAAAACGGCTGGTCCGGGAATTGGTCCGGTTCTCCGACGACCCAAGGGTCCGCCACCGCATCGTCTTCCTGCCCGACTACGGGATGGCCATGGCGCAGAAGCTCTATCCCGGCTGCGACGTCTGGCTCAACAACCCACTGCGGCCCCTGGAGGCCTGCGGCACGAGCGGCATGAAGGCCGCGCTCAACGGCTGTCTCAACCTGTCCGTGCTCGACGGGTGGTGGGACGAATGGTTCGAACCCGACTTCGGCTGGGCGATTCCGACCGCCGACGGGTCCGCGATCGACGAGGACCGGCGCGACGAGCTGGAAGCGAATGCCCTCTACGAGCTGATCGAGGAGCGGGTGGCACCGCGCTTCTACGACCGGGGCGACGACGGGCTTCCCGAGCGCTGGGTCGAGATGGTCCGCCGCACGGTGGGCACGCTCGGTCCCAAGGTCCTCGCCGGACGCATGGTGCGTGAGTACGTCGAGCGGCTGTACGCCCCCGCCGCGCTTTCCCACCGCTCCCTGGACGCCGCCACGGCGCGGGAGCTCGCGGACTGGAAGGCCCGGGCCCGTGCTGCCTGGCCGCGGGTCGCGGTCGACCATGTGGAGGCCGTGGCGCCCAGCGGGATCGGCGGTTCGGCCGAGCTGGGGGCGATGCTGGCGCTGCGTGTCCGGATCGCTCTCGGAGCACTGGAGCCGGACGATGTGGAGGTGCAGGCGGTGGCCGGGCGGGTGGACTCCGCCGACTCGATCTCGGACGCCCAGTTCTTCCCGCTGAAGCCGACCGGAGGCCAGGACCTGGAGGGTCGCTGGCTGTACGAGGGCCCGCTTGCCCTCGACCGCACCGGCCCCTACGGCTACACGGTGCGAGTGCTTCCCGCTCACCCGTTGCTGGCAACCAGCGCGGAACTCGGCCTGGTCGCACTGCCGACGGAGGCGACGGGCGACGGTGCGGGCCTGCTGATGCGCTGACCACCCGTTTTTCCCGGGGCCGGCACCTGTGAGGTGTCGGCCCCCTTCGCCTTCTGAACGCAGTGGCCCTGGCATCGGCGGCCCGCGACAGCCGGCCCGTACCGGGATGTGCGCTCACCCGTTGAGCCACTTCGGGGGAGAAGCAGCACCCTGATCATGCGGCTCACCTCACGGCGAACCGCCCGGGAGGAATGGGAGCTCCTCCCGGGCGGGACCACCGCATCACGTTCTCGGAATGCGGTGCTGGGTTCAGAAGGTCAGCTTGAAGCTGTTGATCTTGCCGGTGTCGCCCGAGTAGACGTCCTGGACCTTCAGCTTCCAGGTGCCGTTCGCCACCACGGACGACGCGTTGACCGTGTACGTCGTCTGGACGTTGGGTGCCGAGTCGCTGATCGAGGAGTTCTTCAGCCGGTAGGTCGTACCGTTCGGGGCGACGAGGTCGATGACCAGGTCACCACGCCAGGTGTGGGTGATGTCCACGCCGACCTTGAGGGTGCTGGGCGCGTTGCCCGTGATGCCGGTGACGTTGACCGAGCTGGTGACGGCCGCGCCGCGGTCCGGGATGGCGACGGGGGTGGTGTTCTCGAAGACCGTGCCGCCGGGGTCGGTGCCGCCACCGCCGGGACGCGAACCGACGTTGATGGCGGCCCAGGCGTCGGCGACCGACTTGTACTCGGCGCTGGTCGTGCCGTACAGCTCACCGGCCGCGGCGAGGGTACCGGTGCGGGCCGCCGCGTAGTTCGTCGTGGAGGTGAACTTGGTGGTGAGCGCCTTGAACCAGATCAGGGCGGCCTTGTCGCGCCCGATGCCGGTCACGGGCAGACCGTCGGAGGTCGGCGAGTCGTAGTTGACGCCGTTGATGGTCTTCGCGCCGCTGCCCTCGGAGAGCAGGTAGAAGAAGTGGTTCGCCGGGCCCGAGGAGTAGTGGACGTCGATGTTGCCGATGCCCGAGTACCACGAGTCCTTGGACGCGCCGTCCTTGCTGGGCTTGTCCTGGTAGCGCAGCGGGGTGCCGTTGCCGTTGATGTCGATCTTCTCACCGATGAGGTAGTCGCCCTTGTCGGTGGCGTTGTTGGCGTAGAACTCGACCGCCGTGGCGAAGATGTCACTGGTCGCCTCGTTGAGGCCACCGGACTCGCCGCTGTAGACCAGGTTGGCGGTGGCGGCGGTGACACCGTGCGTCATCTCGTGCGCGGCCACGTCGAGGGAGGTCAGCGGTGCGGCGTTGGCGCTGCCGTCTCCGTAGGTCATGCAGAAGCAGCTGTCGCTCCAGAAGGCGTTGACGTAGTTGTTGCCGTAGTGGACGCGGGAGTACGCACCCACGCCGTCGCCCCGGATACCGGTGCGGCCCTGGACATTCTTGTAGTAGTCCCAGGTCTCGGCCGCGCCGTAGTGGGCGTCTGCGGCGGCGGTCTCGGCGTTCTGCGGGGTGCCGTTGCCCCACACGTCGGTGGAGTTGGAGAACAGCGTCCCGGTGCCGGAGGTGCCGTGGTTCAGGTTGTACGTCTTGTGGTTGCCGCGGCCCGTGTCGGTCAGCGTGTACGAGGGCGCGGTACCGAGGGTGACCTGGCCGCTGTACTCGGTGTTGCCGACCCCGTTCTCGATGGCCTGCCACTCGTACAGCTTCGCGCCGCTGGCCGCGTCCGTGATGACGTGCAACTCGTTCGGAGTGCCGTCCTCCTGGAGTCCGCCGACGACGGTCTCGTAGGCGAGCTGCGGCTTGCCCTGCGCCATCCAGACCACCTTGCGGGGTGCCCGGTCGGCCGCGGTCCTCTTGGAGCCGTCGGCCTTGGCGAGTCCGAGTGCCTGCTTCTCGGCTACGGCGGGCGCGACATCGGCCGTCGTGTCCACGGCCTTCAGCTGACCGCTGCTGACCTTGGACGCCTTGGTGACGCTCTTGGTCGCCCCGGCCTTGCTCTCCTGGACGACCAGGTCGCCGCCGAGCACCGGAAGCCCGGCGAAGGTGCGCTCGTAACGGGTGTGCGTGGTGCCGTCGTTGTCCTGGATGACGTCCCGGACGACGAGCTTCTCCTGAGAGCCGAGGCCGAGCTCCTTGGCCGTGGCCGCCTTGCTCGCGTTGGCCTCGCGGATCAGCTCGGCACGCGCGGAGGGGGAGAGCTGCTTGGCCAGCGCGCCATGCCTGGCGTTGGTGGCGACCTTGGCAGCAGCGGCGGAACCGCCGGCTGTGGCAGCTGCCGTGCCCGTCTGGAATCCTACGGCGAGGAGGGCTGCTGCGGCTATCAGAGCGCCGGTCGCGGTGGCGCGACGGCTGTGCGTGGATGTCACACGGACTCCTTCTGCGAGGGGGGTACCGGCGGCTGGGTGAGCCGGCCGGGCAGAGCAGGCTGTGCGCGGAACGGGGGAAGAGTGTCAGCAGATGGACGCTCCTGTCAGGACCGCGTCAAAAAGTTGGCCAGAATTCGTCCGTTGCCAGAAAGGTCATGTTCGTTAAGCGGACGTTTTACCGATCGTTACCGAGAGGGCGTACGTGGCCCCGAGCGGCCGAATTCGAAGAGCGGGTCCTGGCTGAGCCCGAACACACCGTGGTCGAATGGCGCGTTCAGCACGGGGCCGTGGCCACCGGCCGAAAGTGTCTTGAATTGTGGCTCGTTCTGAACAGGTCAGTGCCTGTCGTGCAGCAAAGGCCAGGTAAAGGACCGGCGACCCGGTTGGCCGTGGTGGCTTCCGCTCGGTTCGCAGGGGCAAGGAGGAGGAAAGAGGCGGCTCACTGTGCGCTCGCTCGGTGTGCCGTGCGGCCCCCGGGATCGGAAGAGAGATGACTCCCTTGAGGGCCGGCATGTGGGGGCCGGCCGACATCGTGCCGGCCGGGGCGAGTCGCCGAGCCTGCCGGCGTCGACCCGGACCACGCCCGGCGATGCAGGGTGCTCTGGCCAAGGGCCCGGACTGCCCTCGGGAACACATGCTGATCCGGGCCGCGGTGACGACCTGACAGCGCGACGGGGCGCGGCCGGGCCGCCAACGGCAGCCGCCCCGCCGCTGCCGAGCGGGTGCGCGGCACGGCAGCACCGGCCCGTCGTCCGTCCGGTGCGGTCGCGCCGACGCCGGTGGTTGCTGCCGGGCAGCGGGTCAGGCCAGGCTTTCCCGCCAGGCGCGGTGGAGCCCCGCGAACCGGCCGGTACCGCCGATGAGTTCGGACGGGGAGCCGTCCTCCACGATCCGGCCGTGCTCCATGACCAGTACCCGGTCCGCGATCTCCACAGTCGACAGCCGGTGGGCGATCACGACCGCGGTGCGGCCGTGCAACACCGTGTCCATGGCCCGTTGCACGGCGCGTTCGCCGGGGATGTCGAGGGAGCTCGTCGCTTCGTCGAGGATCAGGACCGCTGGGTCCGCGAGCAGGGCACGGGCGAAGGCGACCAGTTGGCGCTGGCCCGCCGAGATCCGCCCGCCCCTCTTGCGTACATCCGTGTCGTATCCGTCGGGCAGTCCGCTGATGAAGTCGTGCGCGCCGATCGCCTTCGCGGCCCGCTCGATCTCCTCGCGTGAGGCCTCCGGGCGGCCGATGGCAATGTTCTCGGCGACCGTCCCCGAGAAGAGAAACGCCTCCTGGGTCACCATCACGACACCGCGCCGCAGTTCGGGCGTGGCCAGATCGCGGAGATCGGTGCCGTCCAGCAGCACCCGGCCGTCGGTCGGGTCATAGAACCGGGCCAGCAGCTTGGCGAGCGTCGACTTCCCGGCACCCGTCGAGCCGACCACGGCCACGGTCTGCCCGGCCGGAATCGTCAGATCGAAGCGGGGCAGCACTTCGCCGCCCGTGCGGTAGGCGAATCTCACCGAGTCGAAGGCGACGTCCCGCCCCGGGTGCTCACCCGCGCGGGCAGGCAGCTCCCGCGGGTTCGTCGCCTCGGGGACGGTGGGGGCCTGGGCCAGCAGTCCCGCGATCTTCTCCAGCGAAGCAGCAGCCGACTGATAGGAGTTGAGGAACATGCCGAGCCGGTCAATCGGGTCGTACAGCCGTCGCAGGTAGAGCACGGCCGCGGCCAGCACGCCGAGCGCGAGCGTCCCTGAGGCGACTCGGTACGCACCCCACAGCACGATGCCGGCGACGGCGGTGTTGGCGACCAGCCGGGAGCCGACCACGTAGCGCGCCATCTCCAGCAGCGCGTCGCCGTTCGTCCGGCAGTGCTGCTGGTTGAGCCGCTCGAATTCTGTGTCGTTGATGCGCTCGCGACGGAACGCCTGGACGGGACGGATCCCGTTGATCGTCTCCGCGAACTTCACGATGACCGATGCGATTGCTGTCGACCGGGCGGCGAAGATCACCCCGGCGCGCCGTCGGTAGAGCCGCACCAGCAGATACAGCGGCACGAACGAGAGGACGGCGACCGCTCCGAGACCGGCGTCCAGCCACAGCAGCACCAACGAGATGGAGATGAAGGAGAGCACGACGCCGATCAGTTCCTGCAGCCCCTCGCTGAGCAGCTCCCGCAGCGACTCCACATCCGTGGTGGACCGGGAGATCAGCCGGCCCGAGGTGTAGCGCTCATGGAAGTCCACGCTCAATGCCTGGGCATGACGGAAGATCCGCCCCCGGAGATCGAGCAGCACGTCCTGGTTGATCCGGGCGGAGGCCTGGATGAACGCGTACTGCATGCTCCCCGCGCCGGCCGAACACAGCGCGTACCCGATGGCCACGGCGATCAGTGGTCCGTAGTCCTTGTCGCGGAACGCCGGTACGCCGCTGTCGATGGCGTACGCGACGAGCAGCGGGCCCGCCTGGACCGCGGCCTGCTGGATCAGCAGGAACAGCGCGGCCACCACCACCCTGCCCCGGTGCGGGCCGAGCAGGGACAGCAGCAGGGCGCGGGTCGCACCGCGCGGAGTGGGCAGGTCGTCCTGGTCGAAGGGGTCCTGGGTGCCGGAGGCGGAGCCGGGTCCGGGAGCGGTCCCGGGCGTCTTCCGTGGGGTGTCGTCCGGTCCTGCTGCCGGCCGGCCACGGGTCAGGGTGTCCGTGCCCCTGGCCGCGTCCGCAGTGCCGGTGGTCGCGTCGGTGCCGCTCAGGGGCTCGCTCTCGTCGCTGCCGCCCGCTCCCGCAGGGCGTCCGGTCGTCGCATTGGTCATCGGGTGCTGTCCTTCTCGGCAGGGACGTCCATGGCAGGCATGCCGTCGGTGGACAGGAATTCGGGCGCGTCCCCGGCGCCGGACATCAGCCAGGCGTACTCGGCGTTGCTGCGCAGCAGTTCCTGGTGGGTGCCGACGGCGCTGATCCGGCCTTCGGACAGCAGCGCCACCCGGTCCGCGAGCATCACGGTGGACGGCCGGTGGGCGACCACGACGGCCGTGGTCGACTCGAGCACGCGCCGCAGGGCGGCCTCCACCAGCGCCTCCGTATGAACGTCCAGGGCGGAGAGCGGGTCGTCGAGCACCAGGAAGCGCGGCTGCCCGACGACGGCGCGGGCCAGTGCGAGGCGCTGCCGCTGACCGCCGGAGAGACTGAGCCCCTGCTCGCCGACCTGGGTGTGGATGCCCTCCGGCAGGTCGTACACGAAGTCGGCCTGGGCGATCGAGAGTGCCCGCCGCAGCTCGTCCTCGCCGGCGTCGTCGGCGCCCATGAGGACGTTCTCCCCGACGCTTGCCGAGAAGAGCGTCGGCTCCTCGAACGCCACGGACACCAGCTCACGCAGTTGTTCGCGCCGCAGGGTGGTGATGTCGGTGCCGTCCAGCGTGATCCGCCCGGCGGTGGCGTCGTGCAGCCTCGGTACGAGGGCGGTGAGCGTCGTCTTCCCCGATCCCGTGGCCCCGACCAGAGCCATCGTTTCGCCGGGGCGGATCCGCAGATCGATCCGGGTCAGTACGGGTACGGAGTCCGGCTGCGCGTCGGGGTAACGGAACTCGACGCCTTCGAAGACCATTCCGCCGTCCGTGTGCTGCTGCGAGGACGCCTCGGCGGTGTCGCGCTCCTCCTCCACATCCATCACCTCGAAGAACCGCTCGGTCGCCGTCGCCGACTCCTGGCTCATCGCCAGAAGGAAACCGATCGACTCGACCGGCCACCGCAGCGCGAGCGCGGTCGACAGGAACGCCACCAGCGTGCCCGCCGAGAGGTCCCCGTCGGCGACCTGGATCGTGCCGAGAACCAGCGCCGCGCCGATCGCCAGCTCCGGGATCGTGGTGATGAAGGCCCAGATGCCGGCCAGCAGCCGCGCCTTGTCGAGTTCGGTGCCGCGCAGTCGCTGCGAGAGGCCGCGGAACGCCAGGGCCTGGCTTCGGTTCCGCCCGAAGCCCTTGATGATCCGGATGCCGAGGACGCTCTCCTCGACGACCGTCGTCAGATCGCCGACCTGGTCCTGGGCCTGGCGCGCCACCACCGCGAACTTCGTCTCGAAGACGGAGCAGAGAATCACCAGCGGCACGACCGGTACGAGCAGCACCAGGCCCAGCGTCCACTGCTGCACCAGCAAAATGATGAAACCGACCAGGATGGTGGTGGCGTTGACCAGGAGAAACGTCAGCGGGAAGGCCAGGAACATGCGCAGCAGCATCAGGTCCGTCGTTCCGCGCGACAGCAGCTGGCCGGATGGCCAGCGGTCGTGGAAGGCCACCGGCAGCCGTTGCAGATGCCGGTACAGGTCGGCCCGCATCGATGCCTCGACGCCCGCCAGCGGCCGCGCCACCAGCCATCGCCGCAGCCCGAAGAGCAGTGCCTCGGCGATGCCCAGCACCAACAGGTACAACGCACCGAGCCAGACTCCGCCCGGATCACGGTGCGCGACCGGTCCGTCCACGATCCACTTCAGTACGAGGGGTATCACCAGGCTGAGGCAGGAGGCGACGATCGCCACGGCCGACGCCGCGGACAGGCGGATACGCACAGGCTTCACATAAGGCCACAGCCGCAGGAGGGAGCGCGCGGCGGACCGGTCCTTGGGCTCTACATGTGTTTCGGGCATCAGGGGCGAGCCTACGGTTCACCACTGACATCGCTCATCCGGTTTTCATCGCTCTGTCGACATCCCGCCCCCATGGCCCGTGACCGCCCGGTAGTACCCCGGAGTCAACCGATCGGCTGATGTCGTTTCGAGCGTGATGGCCGATGCCGCGCGGCCCCGCCGGACGAGACCCTCGTACCCATGGCAATCATCGAAGTGAACGCGGTGCACAAGGCCTACGCCGGGCGCACCGTGGTGGACGGAGTGACGTTCGCCGTCGACGAGGGGGAGATCTTCGGGATTCTCGGCCCCAACGGCGCGGGCAAGACCACGACCGTCGAATGCGTCGAGGGTCTGCGGATCCCCGACTCCGGTACGGTCCGGGTTGCCGGACTCGACCCCGTCGCCGACCACGGACGAGTGACGCAACTGCTGGGCGCCCAGCTCCAGGAGAGCGAGCTGCAGGCGAAGCTCACGGTCCGCGAGGCGCTGGAGCTGTACAGCGCCTTCCATCCGAACCCCGCCGACTGGCGGACCCTGGCCGAACGACTCGGCCTGCACACCAAGCTCACCACGCGCTTCGCCAAGCTGTCGGGCGGTCAGAAGCAGCGGCTTTCCATCGCCCTCGCCCTGGTCGGCAACCCACGGGTCGTGGTGCTGGACGAGCTGACCACCGGACTTGATCCGCGGGCCCGCCGTGACACCTGGCAGCTGATCGAAGAGGTACGGGACAGTGGTGTGACCGTCCTCCTCGTCACCCATTTCATGGAGGAGGCCGGGCGGCTCTGCGACCGGATCGCGGTGATCGACCGGGGGAGGGTCGTGGCCCTCGACACCCCGTCCGGTCTGATCAGCAGGGCAGGCAGTTCCACGGTCATCTCCTTCACGCCGTCACAGCCGCTCGACGACACCGAGCTGGGCCTGCTGCCCGGGGCGGTCTCCGTCGAGCAGAACGACGGCCGGATCGTCATCAACGGCACGGACGAGACGGTCAACGCGGTCATCTCGCTGCTGGCCCGCCACCGCACCACCGCACACCAGCTCCGCGTCACCGAGGCAACGCTCGACGACGCCTTCCTCGACCTCACAGAACAGGCGGCCTGAGATGACCACGGCGAACCCGGCCACGGCGACGGACACGCCGACCCCATGGGTGGCGATGCTCAGGACCGAGACGCGGCTCTTCCTCCGCGAACCCGCCAGCCTGTTCTGGATCCTCGTCTTTCCGACCGCGCTGCTGACGATCCTCGGCCTGATCCCGTCCTTCCGGGACCCCGACGACGCGCTCGGTGGCCGCCGCGTCATCGATCTGTATGTACCGGTGGCGGTGCTGCTCGCCATGATCATGGCTGGGATCGGGGCCATGCCGCCCGTCCTGACGGGCTACCGCGAGCGCGGGATTCTGCGCCGGATGTCGACCACTCCGGTGCCGCCGTCCGCCCTGCTCACCGCGCAGATCGCGCTGCACGGCGCCGCGGCCCTCGGCTCCACCGCGCTGGTGATGGCCGTCGGCCGGATCGCCTTCGGCGTCGCACTGCCCGGACAGCCCTTCGGCTACGTCCTGGCATTGCTCCTGTCGACGGCGAGCGTCCTCGTCCTCGGCGCACTGCTCTGCGCGCTCACCCGCACCACCAAGGCATCCGCCGCGATCAGCTCGGTCGTCAACCTCGTGATGATGTTCAGCGCCGGGGTCTGGATCCCGGTGCAGTCCATGCCCGACACGCTCCGGCGCATCGTCGAGGTCACCCCGTTCGGCGCGGCCTCCCAGGCCCTGGACCGGGCGGCGTCCGGCGGCTGGCCCGGCTGGGCCCAGCTGGGCGTGATGGCGCTCTGGGCGGCCCTGGTGACCCTGCTCGCGACCCGTCTGTTCCGATGGGAGTGACCGGTTCCGGGGAGACTTCACCCATGGACGCGGGAGACATGGCTGAGGCGACCCCAACCGGACGGACGACTGCCACGCAGTTGGGGGACCGGTTCTTCCGGTACGGGCCGTACGGTCTGCTCGGCCTGGGCGCCGCGGTCTCGGCCGTGACCGCCGACCTCATCATGTCCCGCGCGGACGTGAACGCCGTCGCGGTACTGGTTCCGGTGGCACTCGTCCTCCAGCTCTGGTGGGGGCGGGTTCGGCCGGGTGTTCCCCCGAAGTCGCTGGCGGCGCAGTGCTACTTCGTCGCCCGCACGTCGCTCGCCTTCGCACTGACCTGGTGCAACCCGTTCTTCTCCATGTTCGCGGTGCTCGGCTACTTCGACGCCGGCCGGCTGCTTCCGCAACGGGGCGTGCGGGCCGGCCTGCTCGCCACCGCCGTCATCATGGCGGGCTCGCAGTGCGGCAGTGGCCTCCCGCCGGACACGCTCATGAACTGGATCGCCTTCGGTATCCTCCTCGCCCTGCACGGGACTCTCACGATGGTGTTCGCCCAGATCGGCGACCGGGAGGCCGAGCTCGCCCGTACCCAGGTCGACACCATCACCGAGCTGGAGTCCGCCAACGCCCGTCTCGAACAGGCCCTCGCGGAGAATGCGGGCCTGCACGCCCAACTTCTCGTCCAGGCGCGCGAGGCGGGCGTCGCCGACGAGCGGCGCCGGCTCGCCGCCGAGATCCACGACACGCTCGCCCAGGGCCTGACCGGCATCATCGCCCAGCTCCAGGTGGTGACCTCGGTCGCCGACACCGATCCCGCTCTGGCCAGGCAGCACCTCGACCGTGCCGCCGCACTGGCCCGGCACAGCCTGGGCGAGGCGCGTCGCTCGGTGCACGATCTGGTCCCCGCCGCACTGGAGCACGACGACCTTCCGGGTGCGCTGAAGAAGACGGTGGCCGGCTGGGCCGAACGCCACGCGGTCCGGGCCGAGTTCACCGTCACCGGTACCGTCGAGCCGCTCCACGACGAGATAGCCGCCACCCTGCTCCGTATCGCCGAGGAAGCCCTCGCCAACGCCGGCCGCCATGCCCGGGCAGCACGGGTCGGCATTACCTTGTCCTTCATGGGCGACGAACTGACCCTGGACGTACGGGACGACGGCTGCGGCTTCGACCCGGCCGCCCTGCCGCCGCACAGCGGCGCGGGCGGTTTCGGGCTCCGCGGCATGCGGGCCCGCGCCGAACGCATCGCGGGCACCGTCGAGGTGGAGACGGAGCCGGGCCGCGGCACGGCGGTCTGCGCCCGGGTGCCACTGGTTCAGCACAACCGATGACCAGTACGGTTGGCCTGCCATGGCTGAGGATTCCGCACGCATCATCACGCTCGTCGTCGTCGACGACCACCCCGTCGTACGGGACGGTCTGCGCGGCATGTTCGACTCCGCCCCCGGCTTCCGGGTCCTCGGGGAGGCGTCGAACGGGGTGGAGGGCGTCGACCTCGTGGCCCGGCTCGACCCCGATGTCGTTCTGATGGACCTGCGGATGCCGGGCGGCGGCGGAGTCGCCGCGATCGCCGAACTGACCAGGCGCGGCGCCCGGTCCAAGGTGCTCGTCCTCACCACGTACGACACCGACTCCGACACGCTGCCCGCGATCGAGGCGGGCGCAACCGGCTATCTGCTCAAGGACGCACCCCGCGAGGAGCTGTTCACCGCCGTGCGCGCGGCCGCCGACGGACGTACCGTGCTGTCGCCCGCGGTCGCCTCCCGGCTCGTCTCGCGGGTACGTGCCCCCGGCACCGCGGGCCACGAGGCGCTGTCCGCTCGCGAGCGCGAGGTGCTCGAACTGGTCGCCAAAGGCACCTCGAACCGGGAGATCGCCGCCGAACTGTTCATCAGCGAGGCAACGGTGAAGACCCATCTCACGCACATCTTCGCGAAACTGGGTGCCAAGGACCGCGCCGCGGCCGTCGCGACCGCCTACGAGCGCGGCATCCTCGGCTGACGCCGGCCGTCAGCCCTGTTCCGCGTCACTCCCTGACGCGCAGCAGCACCACCGCCCTCGCCGGCACCGCCAGCATCCCGGAGCCGCGGTGCACGGTTCCCGGAGCGGTGGACTGGTCCTCCCGTGAGGTGTCCAGCACCAGATCGTACGCCCGCGCCCACGGCGGACCGGGAAGCCGGAAGCTGCTCGGACGGTCGGCGGCGTGCAGGATCGCCAGGAAACTGTCGTCCGTGACCTGTTCGCCGCGCGCGTCCCGGCCCGGGATGTCACGCCCGGAGAGATAGAGCCCGACGGTCGCAGCCGGTGCGTACCAGTCCTCCTCCGTCATCTCCGTCCCCCGCCGGGTGAACCACGCGAGGTCCCGCAGCCCGTCCGCGGCCTGCGGCCGGCCGGAGAAGAAGGCGCGGCGGCGCAGCACCGGATGGGTATGGCGCAGCGCGAGCAACCGCGCTGTCAGCTCGGTCAGTTCCCGCCACTGCGGCTGGTCGAGCAGCGACCAGTCCAGCCAGCCGATCTCATTGTCCTGGCAGTACGCGTTGTTGTTGCCGCCCTGCGTCCGGCCCATCTCGTCGCCCGCGACCAGCATCGGCACCCCGGTCGACAGCAGCAGGGTAGTGAGCAGATTGCGCAGCTGGCGGCGGCGCAGCGCGTTGATCCCGGGGTCGTCGGTCTCGCCCTCGGTGCCGCAGTTCCAGGCCCGGTTGTCCGATGTGCCGTCCCGGTTGCCCTCGCCGTTCGCCTCGTTGTGCTTCTGCTCGTAACTGACCAGATCGCGGAGCGTGAAACCGTCGTGCGCGGTGATGAAGTTGACCGACGCGTACGGGCGGCGGCCGCCCCACGCGTACAGATCGCTGGATCCGGTCAGCCGGTAGCCGAGATCCCGTACGTCGGGCAGGGCGCCGCGCCAGAAGTCCCGTACGGCATCGCGGTAGCGGTCGTTCCACTCCGTCCACAGCGGCGGGAAGGCGCCGACCTGGTAGCCGCCGTTTCCGACGTCCCATGGCTCCGCGATGAGCTTCACCCGGCGCAGCACCGGGTCCTGGGCGATCACCGCGAGGAACGGGGACAGCATGTCGACGTCGTGCATCGAGCGGGCCAGCGCCGCCGCCAGATCGAAGCGGAAGCCGTCGACACCCATCTCGGTGACCCAGTACCGCAGCGAGTCCGTGATCAGCCGCAGCACATGCGGCTGCACCACATGCAGGGTGTTTCCGCAGCCGGTGTAGTCGGTGTATCTCCGCGCGTCGGGCTGGAGCCGGTAGTAGCCGCGGTTGTCGATGCCGCGCAGTGACAGCATCGGACCCAGCTCACTCGCCTCTGCCGTGTGGTTGTAGACCACGTCGAGGATGACCTCGATCCCGGCGTCGTGCAGCGCCCGCACCATCCGCTTGAACTCGCCGACCTGCTGACCGCCCGTACCGCTCGCCGAGTAGTCCGCGTGTGGGGCGAAGTACCCGATGGAGTTGTATCCCCAGTAGTTGTGCAGACCGCGCCGCAGCAGGTGGTCCTCGTGAGCGAACTGATGCACCGGCAGCAACTCCACCGCCGTCACGCCGAGCCGGGTCAGATGGCCGACGGCGGCCGGGTGGGCGAGTCCGGCGTACGTGCCCCGGAGCTCCTCCGGGATCTCCGGGTGCCGCTTCGTGAAGCCACGCACATGCAGTTCGTAGATGACGGAGTCGGCCCACGGGGTCTTGGGGCGCCGGTCCTCCGCCCAGTCGTCGTCATCGTGGACGACGACACCCTTCGGTACGTACGGAGCGGAGTCCCGTTCGTCCCGGACGGTGTCGGCAACCTGTTGCTGCGGCCAGTCCCTCACATGGCCGTAGACCTCGGCCGGCAGGGTGAACGACCCGTCCACCGCACGTGCGTACGGATCCAGCAGCAGTTTCGCCGGGTTCCAGCGGGCACCCGTCCACGGGTCCCAGCGGCCGTGCACCCGGTAGCCGTACCGCTGACCCGGCCCTACGCCCGGCACGAAACCGTGCCAGATCTCATGGGTCAGCTCGGTCAGCGGGAGGCGTGTCTCGTCCTCCTCCTCGTCGAAGAGACAGAGCTCGACTTTCTCGGCCCCGCCTGCCCAGAGCGCGAAGTTGGTGCCCGCCACCCCGTCCGGGCCCACCCGGAAGCGGGCTCCGAGCGGCATCGGCGCACCGGGCCACACGGCCGGCGGCCGCTGCCCGCCGTCGAGCAGCCGCTTTTCCACCGGGCCGGTTCCCGCCTCGGCCCCTGCCTCCTCCGACGTCCGTTCCAGAGCCCTCCCGACCGGCTCTGACACTGCCTCCTGCTCGGCTGCGCTCGACACCTCTCAGCCTCCCGCGGCTCATCGGACCCGGCGCCGAAGAGGAGCGCACGGCGTCCCGGCCGCGGCTCCCCGAATGTGGTCCTCCCCTCTGTTCTTCCCACGGCGGGGCCCGCACTCACGTTTCCCCCGACCGGCCCTGGTCGCTGGGGGGACCTGAACCGGACTCAGCGGAAGGCGGGCTCCGCGCTCCGTCGAAGCGCGTCCGCTCCGAAGCTCCGTGGCGCCTCCCGAGGGGGCCTGGGCCGGGACGGGCCGGCCGGGCCCCCTCGCGCCCCTATCAGGCGTCACCCGGTGGTGCTCCGGGGCAACTTGGGACTGAACGGTGACATCCAAGGGGGGATCTCTCAAAGGTCCGTGTGATTATCTTTCGCTAGCGCGCATGTGCAGCGCGCGGGGGCAGGAGCCTGCAGGCTCCCAGGGCCATGGCGGGGCCAGGCCGTGCGAGGGGAGACGACCACATTGAACGGGCAGCCGATATCGGGGACATCGGCCGGGGCGTACAACGGACGGCGTGGCCGGGCGACCACCGGACTGCCGGCTCTGGTACTGGGTGCGCTGCTGTTGCTGGTGACGGCGTGCGGCGGGGGAGACACCGACGCCGGTGACAAGGGCGGGAAGAGCGGCGGGGGCAAGAGCGCGGACACGACCGCCTCGCAGGCGGTGGTGACCGTCACGCCCAAGGACGGTGCCGACTCGGTCGCCACCAGCGGGGCGCTGAAGATCTCCGCCGAGCAGGGCAAGCTGACCACGGTCAAGGTCGCGGACCCCGAGGGCGTCGAGGTCGAGGGCAGGATCGCGGCGGACGGCGCGAGCTGGGAGCCCGAGCACCACCTGGCCGCGGCGACGAAGTACGCGGTCCACGCGATCGCCAAGGACGCCAAGGGCCGCGAGTCGGCCAAGGACACCACGTTCACCACGCTGGTCCCGAAGAACACCTTCATCGGGCAGTACACGCCGGAGGACGGTTCCACGGTCGGCGTCGGCATGCCGGTCTCGATCCACTTCACCCGCGGGATCACCGACCCCGAAGCGGTCGAGAAGGCCATCAAGGTGACGGCGGAGCCGGCGGTACAGGTCGAGGGCCACTGGTTCGGCAACGACCGCCTGGACTTCCGCCCGGAGAAGTACTGGGCCGCGGGCACCAAGGTGACCGTGAAGCTCAACCTCGACGGCGTCGAGGGACGCCCGGGGGTCTACGGCAAGCAGGCCAAGACGGTCTCGTTCACGATCGGCCGCAGCCAGGTCAGCCATGTCGACGCGAGCACGCACCGGATGAAGGTCGTCCGTGACGGCAAGCAGATCAAGAACATCCCGATCTCCGCGGGCGCCCCTGCGACCACCACGTACAACGGTCAGATGGTCATCAGCGAGAAGCTCACGGTGACCCGGATGAACGGCGACACCGTCGGCTTCGGCGGCGAGTACGACATCAAGGACGTGCCGCACGCGATGCGTCTGTCTACGTCGGGCACCTTCATCCACGGCAACTACTGGGGCGCGCCCTATGTCTTCGGTTCGACCAACACCAGCCACGGCTGCGTCGGCCTGCAGGACGTGCGCGGCGCCTGGAGCAAGAAGACCCCGGCTGCCTGGTTCTTCGACAACTCGCTCATCGGCGACGTCGTGATCGTGAAGAACTCCCGTGACAAGACCATCCAGCCGGACAACGGCCTCAACGGCTGGAACATGGCCTGGGCGGAGTGGACCAAGTAGTTCGCGGAACACGACATGACGGCGGGCCCGGTGCTGTGACCAACAGCACCGGGCCCGCCGTCGTTAGTGACGGTTAACCTGCCTCTCATGACCGTAACCCTCGAAGCAAGCGACGGCGTCGGCACGATCCGGCTGGACCGTCCGCCCATGAACGCCCTGGACGTCGCCACCCAGGACCGGCTGCGTGAACTCGCCGAGGAGGCGACCCGGCGCGACGATGTGCGCGCCGTCGTCCTCTACGGCGGTGAGAAGGTGTTCGCGGCGGGCGCGGACATCAAGGAGATGCAGGCGATGGACCACACGGCGATGGTCGTACGGTCCAAGGCGTTGCAGGACTCCTTCACCGCGGTGGCCCGCATCCCCAAGCCCGTCGTCGCCGCCGTCACCGGTTATGCGCTCGGTGGCGGCTGCGAGCTGGCGCTCTGCGCCGACTTCCGGATCGCCGCCGACAACGCCAAGCTGGGCCAGCCCGAGATCCTGCTCGGCCTGATTCCCGGCGCGGGCGGCACCCAGCGGCTGGCCCGGCTGGTCGGCCCGTCCAAGGCCAAGGACCTGATCTTCACCGGCCGTCACGTGAAGGCCGAAGAGGCGCTGGCGATCGGCCTGGTGGACCGCGTGGTGCCCGCGGCCGAGGTGTACGAGCAGGCATACGCCTGGGCGGCCCGGCTGGCCAAGGGGCCGGCTCTCGCGCTGCGCGCGGCGAAGGAGTCGGTCGACGCCGGGCTGGAGACGGACATCGACACCGGTCTCACGATCGAGCGGAATTGGTTCGCCGGCCTGTTCGCCACTGAGGACCGTGAGCGCGGTATGCGCAGCTTTGTCGAAGAAGGACCGGGGAAGGCCAAGTTCCTCTGACCGAACACCAGTTGGGCACAGAATGCCGCGAATTCATCCGTGCGAGCGGATTGGCTGAGCCTTGAGAGAACCTTGGGGCTCAGTACTCCAGTGACCGGGGCAATCTCGCTCGGACGGGGCATACACGCAGGCCAGCGGCAGTATCGAGCGCCACATTCTGCCGCTGGCATACGTCTGCCGACTGCTACGGAATGCTGTGATCCGGGGTGGGGATTCCCTCGGAACGGCCCCGGAACGCCCCCAGTGCGGCCATGATGGTGGGCATGGCGGGCCCGGAGGGTGTGGAACAGCCGCGGCAGCGCGGCGGCGCGACTGCGGCACGCTGGATGCCGACTGGCGAGGACGAACAGGCGTTCAAGGCACTGGAGTTGTTCGGGAATCCGGCGGAGGACGAAGTCCGGCTGCCGTCCCGTCCGGAGTCCGCGGCCACCGCCCGGCGGCTCACCTCCTGCGTGGTGCTGCGCCAGTGGGCGCTTTCCCCGCAGACCGCCGAGCATGCCGTGCTGCTCGTCTCGGAACTCGTCGGCAATGCGGTGCGGCACGCAGGCGCGCGCGTTTTCGGGCTGCGGATGCTGCGCCGCCGCGGCTGGATCCGGATCGAGGTGCGCGACCCCTCGCGCGGACTGCCGTGCCTCATGCCGGTTCAGGAGATGGACATCAGCGGCCGCGGGCTCTTTCTCGTCGACAAGCTCTCCGACCGCTGGGGGGTGGATCTGCTGCCGCGCGGCAAGACCACCTGGTTCGAGATGCGGATCTCCGACCGCTGAGCCGATCCGGCCCCTGCGCCCTCTGTGGCGACACCCGGCACGACGCACAGAAGCCCCCGGTCGGCCGTGGTGCGGCGCTGCGGGGGCTTCTGCGTGGGGCCGTGAAATGGGGGGTGTGTTCACGGCCGTTGAAGACGACCTGGCCCGGGTCAATGGGGGTCGTGGAACCGACTATGGCAGATGGGTGACCCGGGGTCCAAAGGGGCTAATCAGATAAATCTGGTCATACTGTGACTCTTTGGCGCCGAATCGTAGGTGTGATGGGTCACTGGCCTGGCAATGCATGAATGACTATGCAGTTCGGTGGGTGAATCGTCGATTAGTTGAGCCATTGGCGGCACTCCCTTCGCGTCCTGGCGAGGGGCGTGAAGGCGGATGATTGTTACCTTTCTGACCATTCGGACCTACTGTTCTGCCCATGGAAGCCTCCGACACGCCGGTGCACCGCCGCAGCACACTGCGCGCGGGCGCAGGAGCAGCCCTGGCCGGCGTCCTTGCGGCGGGTTGTACGGACGAACGCGGCACCGTCCGCACCTCGGCGAAGACCCCGGCCACCGCCCCCGCGACGACCCCTGGGGGTGCGAAGCCCCCGGCCCCGCGCCCCGCACCCGCCCCGCACCGCTTCCCCGGGCAGCCGGTCCAGATCGACCACGGTCCTCGTCACCGCGCCCGCGTGGCCCTCACCTTCCACGGCCAGGGCGACCCCGCCATCGCCCGGACCGTGCTCGCCGAGGCGGAACGGGCCCACGCCCGGGTCACCGTGCTCGCCGTCGGGAGCTGGCTGGACGAGCACCCCGACATGGCCCGCCGGATCCTCGACGGCGGCCATGACCTCGGCAACCACACCCAGCACCATGCCGGCATCTCGGCGATGGGCGAGGCCCAGGCCTACGCGGAGATCACCGACTGCGCCCAACGGCTGCGCCGGCTCACCGGCTCCATCGGCACCTGGTTCCGGCCCTCGCGCACCCAGTACGCCACCCCGCTCGTCCAGCGCCTCGCCCAACGGGCGGGCTACCCGCACGTCCTCTCGTACGACGTGGACTCCCTCGACTTCACCTCTCCCGGCGCCGCGGCCGTCACCCGCAAGGTCGCCGGGGAGATCCGTAACGGATCGGTGGTGAGCCTGCATTTCGGCTACGCGGACACGGTTGCCGCACTGCCGGTCCTCCTCACCGAAATCGACCGCCGCGGACTGCGCGCGGTGACGACCACGGAGCTGCTGACCTGATGCTCACCACCACGCGCACCGCGGCCCTGCTCGGCGGCATCCTCATCGCCGCCCTCACGGGCTGTGACACCCCCGCCGAGAAAGGGACGACCGAGGCCGCCACACCCCGGCCGGCCCAGGGGAACGGCACCCCGGAGCAAGCCGCCCCCGGACGCGTCACGTCGCCCGGACTCGCCGGGATGCCGCCGGTGCTCGATCCCAAGGACGTGTACGCGGCCGACCGGCCCGGAAAGATGTCGCCGGCCGTCAAGGACTTCCCGGCCCGGATCTACGTACCCAACACCAACTCCAACACGGTGTCGGTGATCGACCCGAAGACGTACAAGGTCATCAAGACCATCCCGGTCGGACGCCAGCCGCAGCACGTCGTCCCGTCCTGGGACCTGAAGACGCTCTGGGTCAACAACGACCTCGGCGACAGTCTCACGCCCATCGACCCGGCCACCGGGAAGCCCGGCAAGACGGTTCCCGTCTCCGACCCGTACAACCTGTACTTCACACCGGACGGCAAGTACGCCATCGTGATGGCCTCGATGGACCGTGAGCTGGTCTTCCGCGACGCCCACACCATGAAGACGGCCAAGACCGTGCCGGTCGACTGCGCAGGCGTCAATCACGCCGACTTCTCCATGGACGGCCGGTACTTCATCGTCTCCTGCGAGTTCTCCGGCGAACTCCTCAAGGTCGACACGGCGAAGATGAAGATCGTCGGCCAGCAGAAGCTGCCGTACAAGGGCGCCATGCCACAGGACGTGAAGCTGTCGCCGGACGGCAGCAGGTTCTACATCGCGGACATGATCGCGAACGGCATGTGGGTGCTGGACGGGAAGAAGTTCACCACCCCGAAGCTGCTCTCCACCGGCAAGGGGGCCCACGGGCTGTACGTCAGCCGGGACTCCAAGGTGATGTACATCTCCAACCGCGGCGAAGGAACCATCTCCGTCTTCGACTTCGCACGGAACAAGCTGACGAAGAAGTGGCACCTGCCGAACGGCGGCAGTCCGGACATGGGCGGTGTCTCGTCGGATGGCAAGGTCCTCTGGCTGTCAGGGCGTTACAACGCCGAGGTGTACGCGATCGACACGTCCACCGGAAAGCAGCTCGCCCGGATCCCGGTGGGCAGCGGACCGCACGGACTCGCCGTCTATCCGCAGCCGGGCCGCTACTCTCTCGGCCACACCGGCGTCTTCCGCTGACCCGCCGCAGAGCCCGTGACTCAGAGGAGCTCACACAATGGGCGCCCGGCACGCACGCTCGGTGCGTTGCCGAAATGCCCTAGTAGCTCCGCTACCAGGACCTTCTGACGCCTTGCGATCGCACGCACCAGACGCCCCGAGCTGATCGGACTCCCATTTTGTGAGCTCCTGTCAGCCCGCGACCAGCAGCGCCTCCGAGCCCACCGGCCGGTAGCCCGCCGACTGGAACGTCCGCACACTGCGGGCGTTCCCCGGCGACTGCTGCGCCCACACCACCTCGTCCGGCACCAGGTGCCGGGCCGCCCGCGCCAGGCGCTCCCCGAGTCGGCGGCCGCGCGCCTCCTCCGCCACCTCGATCGCCGTCTCCCAGCGCCCGGCGACCCCACGGCCGAGGATCAGCACCCCGCCGTCGGCGGCCCAGACCCGGACCTCGTCGCGGAACTTCATCGCCCGCGCCACCCGCGGGTGTTCCGGGTCCTCGATCTCGCGGAGCCCGATCTCCGGCTCGCCCGGCAGCGCGCCCGCGACCGTCAGCAGATCGATGGTGTTCATCTGGCGTCCGGTACGGGCCATCAGCGCGCCCAGGAAGTGCGGATTCATCGTCGCGGCGAGCGCATCGCCCGGGGTGCCGGCCAGCGTGGCCCGTACCCAGTCCGGATCCTCGTCGGTGAACACCACCGAGTGCGCGGTGAATGCCAGCACCCCGGCGTCCCGAGCGTTCGGCTGTGCCACCACGGTCGTGGAGCCGTCCGGCGGCGGGAATCGCCCGTCTGCGGCAGCCGTCAGGATCCGCGCCAGTGCGTCGATCATGAAGTGTTCCCCTCCCGGTTCCCGGTCCGCCGTCCGCGGACACCCCACCCATGATCGACGACCGGCCGCCGCAATCGGTTTCCCTCGCGCCCGTTAATCTGACCCCTATCAGTTAGGTATGACGAAGGGGCTGAACAGTGGCGGACATCGAGTCGGCGCGCAAGGCGTTCGAGCGGTATGACCTGAACGGCGACGGTCTGATTTCGGCCGCCGAGTACAAGAGCGTGATGGCTCAGCTGGGTGACCCCTACGTCACCGAGCCGGTGGCGCAGGCCGTCATCAACTCCCACGACACGAACGGTGACGGTCTCCTCACCTTCGACGAGTTCTGGGCTGCCCAGAACAAGGGCTGATCGCCGGAGGGACCCCCGGCCCTGCCCGGCCGGGGTCCGCCGGACCACCGGGCGCTGATGGGCGCCGGTGACGAGCCGGCGCCCCTGGGCGACGCCTTCGGTTGAACGGTGCCCGACTGGCTGGATCCAGCCCTCCGGGCCCGTGCGGTCAGGCGGCGAAGTTCCGGGACAGGGCGTGCTGCTCGTCGATTTCCATCAGGTCGGGGCGGGTGTACCGCTCCGCCCGTGCGTGGTAGTCGAAGTCCCCGCGGACGAGCCCCCGGTAGTCCTGGATGCAGCGCTCCAGCGCGGCGCGCGCAGGGCCGTCGATACGAGCCGCCTCGATCTCCTCGACGAGTTCCTTCTCCGATCGCTGCACCCGGTCGGCGATCCCCGCCAGCCAGGTCCCGGCCTCGTTGACGGCCTCCTGGACCGAGCAGCAGAGGTCCCGCTGAATGAGCCTGACCATATTGTGCTGGTATCCGAAGACGGCTTCCTTCTCGAATGAGCATATGTCGTTGCAGAGCCCCGAGTGATCGGTCACCGAATTGCGCAGCGCGGTATAAGCGGGAAGTGATCGGGCAGATTCCGGGAGATCTATTCCGGCAGTGATCTCGTGCAGATCGAGGAACGGCTGCATGGCCACCGAATCGCGGCGGTGTTTCACGAAGTCGGCCATGCTCGGCACATGCCCCGCGGCCCGGTCGACGGCCTCCGCGTAGTACGTCCACAGCCAGGCGACCGTGTCCCGGCGGAACTGCCGGACCCAGCGTGGCGAACGCCCCTCGCAGGTCCGCAGCCTCAGTCCGTCGAGCGCGTGCTCCATGGGGCCGTTCGGCGCGCCGGCGCCGTCGAGCACATCCACCAGCCGTGCGATCGCCTCCTCGCACAGGTGCGGATCGTGGCCGGCGGGCCCGTCGTCGAACTCGTCGTCGACCAGGAACGCCCAGAACAGCCACTGGCAGAAGAGGTCGAGGTGTTCCTGCGAAGCGGCCGGGAATATGAGCGATATCCAGAGCTCGGGGCGCGTCCGGACCATTTTCTTCTGAGCAACCGATGACAGGACCAGATCGTTATTGTCCGCCCACTCCCAGGCGGCCTGTTTGGTCTTCTGGATTCCTGGATTGCAACCCGTGCTCTCGAACGGCATATGGAACTCTGGAAGCGCAATTGTGCCCATGGTGCCCCTCGTCTGAACGTTACGAACAGGGAATGGGAATGAGTCGAATTCGCGAATCAATGCAGGCGGCGGGCGATCGGTTGCTGTGCTCCACCCCATCCGCACGGCGAGCCTTGAGGTCACGCGAAGCCAGACGGCCCTGATGCTCACCGACCCAGCGGAGGACTTCCTCGTCCCGGGGAGTCAGGTGCCCCGGACGGTCCCGGATCGCCACCCCGCAAGGCCCCGGCACCACGAAGGGTGCCGCCAGCTCCCGCACACCACCCACCACATCGCCCCCTTCCCGCAAGGCCGGACACCCATCACCCAGCCCAACGAGCACAGCTGCCAAAGGTCACCCATTCGGCCCCAGAACCCCCGTTCCCGCCCCTGCCCGGCCCACCCTTCCGCCGGGAGTCGGGCGATCACGGCGCTGTGTCACGGCGAATTGTGCTGCCGGTCGGCGGCGCCGGTAATAGGCCCAGGCCAGGGCCAGCACGATCGGCCCCCACAACATCGCCGGGCTGATGCACACCCGGGACAGAGCCATCCACCATCCGTTGCTGTACCCGACCTCGGGCAAGATGCCCGCCCAGGCGAGCGGGTAGAGGTCAAACATCGCCACCAGGGCCAGGCCGCCCAGGACCGCCGGGATCACGACGGCGAGCGGGGGCACCCGACGGCCGCCGACGAACGGGATCCAGCGCGGGAACACCTCGCCCCAGCCGGCCACCAGCCCAGTGGTCAGCAGACATAGCGCCTCGGTGAGCACACTGAGCCCGACGACGTAGACCGGCGCCCACCAGGGCATAGGCGGGCGGTTCGGATCGATCGTGCCCATCTGGAAGCCGACGGCGAACGGAAGCCGCCACAGGCAGTGCGGCAGCACGATGAACGGGAGAGCCTTGGCGAGCCGGAGGGTCCAGACGGGGACGGGGCGCTCGGTGTCGCCGAGCGGAAGGGCGAGACGTGTGATCGGCATGCCCCCAACATCGCCGAACCTCGATGACAGTGCGTCAGCCACACGCACGATCACGGTCCCCCGCGAGCCACCCCTCGATCGTCCTCGCGGCCGACAGCCGGCACGAGGAGACAGGAAGCGACTCCGAGGAGAGGCCCTGCGCACCCACCTTGGAGGCGTCGCCGATCCGGGGACATTCCGGGGAGGGAAGGCCCTGACCGTGCTGAAAGACACGAACGCGCTGGTCAGGGCCTATTTCCCTAGCACTCGATGATGTTCACCGCGAGGCCGCCGCGCGCGGTCTCCTTGTACTTCACGTTCACGTTGCCCCCTACGCTGATCAAGTCCTTGACCTGCGGGTTCGTGGTCAGTTGGTCGTCCAACCGGCCAGCAGGGACTTCTGAGGGATTTTGTGCTGGAGGTCTTGCTCCAGCCATGCATCCATCGCGGCCAGGCCCCGGAAGCCCGAACCCGGCATGAAGTGAGCGTAGTGGTCGAGCGTGATCTTTGGGGAGGAGTGTCCCAGCCACGTCGACAGGCTGACGACGGACTCCCCGGCTTCCAGCTGCGCGCTGGCGTAGGTGTGCCGGAGGACGTGGAACATGTCCGACCGGGACAGCTCGAAGACGGGGTGCCTGCGCACCCGGGCGCCGTGGCGCTGAACCTTCTCGCCCACGACCTTGAGGACGCCGGCGGCGGCGAGGGCGGGCTTCCAGCTGCGCTCGTTCCACGTCTTGTAGTAGATACGGTTGCCGTGCGAGGTGGTGAGAACCAGCATCACCGTGATCGGCTTCCGCTGCTTCTCCTCCAGCGCGGTCGTCGGTGCCTCGGGGTTCCGCCAAGGCAGGGTGCACGCCACCGGCGGGAAGCGCCGGAAGTGCGCCCGAGCGCGGGCCGCGAGATTCGGGGAGAGGGGCACCTCGCGGCTCTTGCCCCCTTGGGGAGGCAGAAGTGCGGCCGTCCTTTGATGTCCTACCAGAGTTGGCGTCGTACGTGGACGACGCCGGCCTCGAAGTCGAAGTCCTCTTCCCCGAGGCCGAAGGCCTCCCCCTGGCGTAGGCCGAGGCCGAGCCCCAGGTCCACGGCGAACCAGTACCGCTCCTGGAGGTGGGACCGGACGGTGTCTGCGACGGTGCGCGTCCATGCCTTGGCCTTCTTCTCCGCCGCCCGAGGTCGCTTGATGCTCTGGTGCACCTTGACCGGGTTCCGGAGGAGTCGCTTGTCGTCCACCGCGCTGTTGAGGATGGAGGTGAGGTGCCCCCAGATCACCTCTGCCGTCGACGCTTCGACGCGACGCAGCAGGGCCGCCTTGAACACCCGCAGCGTGGAGGCGTCGATGTCCTTCAACGGGACGTCGCCCACGAGGGGCATGATGTGGTTCCAGATTCGGCTGCGCAGAGGGCCGGCCGTGGATGGCTCATCAGTACGGCCGGGCCACCAATGCTCCACGATGTAGTCGGTCATGGAGATCGAGCCGTCGCGGGGGTCGACGAACTCGCCTGGGCCCGAGTCGGTCTTCGCTGAGGCGAGCCACTGCTTGGCGTCCTCGCTGGTGGCGAACGAGCGGTCTTGGACGCCCGGGATTCCCTTGACGCGATACCGCAGGCCCTTTCCGTAGAGGGTGGTTCGCTCACGCTTACCGGTCTGCTTGTCCGGCCGCTTCTTGAGCCATCGGTCCTCTATGTAGCCGGCCATGCGGTGGTCCTCTCGGGGGTGTGTTGCGGCATCGTGCCTGAGTTGGTCTTGGGAACGTCGTCCGGAGCGGGTTCTTATCCCGGATCGAGCGGTTTTTTCTCGGTTCTTCGGACGAGGAAAGCTGACTACCTGGAGCGATTCACCCGGCGCTGGGGCCTCTGCGCCAGGGGGGTTGAGGGCCGCGTTGGACCGCGAGTTGGGTGAGCAGGTCGCCGCACTCGGTGATCACCTCGGTACTCAACGGCTTGCGGCGGATCGCGGCGTCGGTGCCGCACTCTTCGTGCAGGAAGGACATGAGACGGTTTCTCTGATGAAGGGGAGTGGTCAGCGCGTCCGATTCGACCTGGGCCCGGGCGGCGGAGTGGTAGCGGACGCCTCGGGCGGGGCGGTGGACCCTCCGGCGCGCTTGGTGGGCTGGGCGGTGGCGTAGTAGTTGGCGACCTGCGCCTGCCAGCTCGGCTTCGCCGGACGATCGAGCGAACGCAGCTGGTCGGTGGCGACGTGCAGGTCCTCGCCGACGGCGGTGAGCGTCACGGCGGCAGCCCCGAAGTCGTACGACAGATCCCCGTCGGCGTCGGACTCGGATGTCTTGGCCTGCTCGGCGGGGGCCTTGAAGAACTCGCTGAGGCGGACGAGCACACCATCGTGGGGGTCGAGGACGTGCTCGGCGAGATCGGCGGCCGTCTCGTACGCCTCGGCGCCGTTGAGTTCGTCGGTCAGCCGCAGGATCTGATGGCCGTGGACGTGTTTGCCCCAGGGATCGGAGGGGGTGGTGAGCTGGCCGACGTGCAGATCCGGGCCGAGGTCGACGCGGTAGCCGGTGGCGCTGAGCATCCTGGTCGCGTGGCTGGCCATCTGGTTCTCGTGGGCTTCGCCCATGTCCCACGGCAGGCGGTACCAGAAGGATCGGGGCGTCGTCTCGATGACGAAGCCCGCGCGCTTGAGGAGGGTGACGGCGGGTTCGTCTCCGCCTTCGGCGGTGACATTGCCAGTCGGATCGCGTGTGATCACGATGTCGGGCGGGGTGGGCATCGTGGAGCCCCCCTCAGAAGTGCGGGTTCTCGGTCGGTCGCCCGCGGAGGCGGCTTCCAGCAGTTGGGCAGGTCAGCGGGGTCGGCGTCGCGGTGGTCGAGCCACCAGCCGCCGCGGGTCAGGGGCCGAGCGGCGTTCTCGATGGCGGTCCACTGCGCCTCACTCGTCGTTCCTTCGACGACGAGCGCGGTGTACGCGGCGGAGACGAGTTGGTGGCGACAGCGGGTGGCCCAGGCGGCACGGTCGGTGCCGTCCAGCGGGGGCATGCGGTACTGATCCGACCACGCCTCGGCCTCGGTCTGCTCGGTCGCCCGCTGCTTCGCGAGCCACTCGGCCTTGGCCTCGGCGTCCTCCTCACGAGAAGCCCGCCAGCAGTCGGTGCAGTCCCGGCCGGCGAGCCAGCGGGCGTATCCGGCACGCCGGTCGGCTGGACGGTCGGCGAGATCGGCCTCTGCGGTGTGACCGCAGGTGTGGTCGATGGTCCAGAGCTTCTTCACGGTCATGAGCCGGACTCCTTGTGTGTCGGGAATAGGGATCAGCGCGTGCGACTCGGGTTGGCCGAGGCGGCTTGGGGGCTCGGTGCTGCCGTCTCGCTCTGACGCCTTGGGGCGCTGGCCGGGAGGCTGGGGGACGACGTGACGGCGGCGCGCGCTCGCGCGGTGTGCGTGACCCGGAGCCACTCCTGCCGGTCAGGCCGCGGCACGTCGGCCAAGGGTGGCCGGAAAACTGCGCTAGTCGGTGGCAGCGTGGCGGCCTACTGGAGTTGAAGAAGCGGATGGCGGGCGACCAGCGGCCGTCTCGATCGCTGCCGTGATCTGGCGAGCGGCGTGCGGTGACCAGGAACGGGGTGTCTTCGAGCTTCGCTCAACTGCACTAACGTGAGCGCCAGTTCGCAACCGTGCGACTTGATGGAGAAACTGATGACCACACCGCCTCCTACCTCCGGCGGCGCGCCTCATGCGCAGCCGAATGGCCCAGCAGCTGGTCAGGCCGGCACCACCTCGCCGACGGGAACGCCCGCGACAACGGGAACGCCCGCGACAACGGGAACGCCCGCGCCGACGGGAACGCCCGCGCCGACTGGGGTTCCAGCACCGACAGGCGTTCCCGGGCAAACTGGCTCAACAGCTCCCGGGCAGCAGCCGACCACTCAGGGCACCACACCGCAACCTCCGCCGCAGCACTCGCCTGCTCCGGGGCCGACGGCAACTGAGCGCCGAGCGATGAACGTCTCCTACGCCAGTTTCGCGGTGGCTTTGCTTGGGCTCGTCGTTGCGTGCTTGGCCCTCATCCCCGCCTGGAAAGCAGAGAACCGCGAACAGAAGAACCAGGCGGAGGAAGACACTGACGACAACGGACTGCCCCTCCAGGTGTCACCTGGTCTCTCGTACTACGGAGCTCCCTGGCGTACCAGCCAGACGTCTTACGAACTCCAGATCAACGGCCAGATCTTCCAAGACAATGCTGGCCCAGCGGTGCCAGGGTGGCAGTGGCTGGAGCAGAATTGGACCCCGGTCTCCAGTACTGGGACAGCCGTAAACGTTCTGAGCAAGCACAAGACGACGGTTCTGGTCCAAGGGGTGGAGCTTCGAGATGTCGTCTGCAGTGAGCCCCCGTCAGGTGGCTCACTCTTCCGAGTGCCAGAGATCGGTGATGGAGGTGAGGGAGCCGCTCCCGTCTCGATGGGAATCATGGTCGACGCCACCCGCCCCATCACTCGCGTGAGCGAGGGCTTCAAGCTCGGGAAGCCGTACACCGATCAAGTCGCCCTAGAGAAGGGCGACGCCCGCGAGTTCGTGGTCGAGTTCCATACGACCGCCAAGACGTGCACCTTCAAGGCAGACCTTCTCGTGTACTCAAAGGGCAAGAAGTACCATCTTCAGCTGCCGTCGGAGTGGCACAACGAAAAGCCTTCAAGTTACACCTACAAAGTCGCTCCTCCAACCAAGAGGTACAAGTCTCACTACATCGTCGGCGAGCGGAATATGATCATCTACGTCCCACAGGAAGACATCAAGTGGGACAGTGGCCAGCCGAAGTACACAGGCAACGGACAGCTCTACCGTTGGTGAAAATCCGCCTTCAAGCCAGCGGCCCATAGTCAGTTCGAGGTCAGCGGCCTTCGCGGCAGCGCGCGGGCGGCGAAGTTGTTGGGCCAGGTGCCGGGACTTGAGCACCTTCTTCCTGCGCGGCCGGATGATTTGGGTCCGGGTGCCGTCGAGGACCTACTTCCGGTTGGTCGCAGACGATGACTCCCTGGAGGCCCCTTCGGCCCCTCCTCGACGCTCCAACCGATGTACCGGCCCATGGCGCCGGGTGTTTCCGTGCCGTCCGCTGCGTCCGCTCTGCGAGCCGCCGCGACACCTGGCCGTTGCGCAGCCGCAGCAACCGGGCGACCCGTCCGGTGTCGATGCGTATCTCGAAGCTCACGGCGGTACCTCCTCGTCCGGGCAATTCCCGCAGCCGGGCAGGGCCACGGTGACGCGCTGTTCCAGGCCGACGCCAGGGCACCGAACGGCTTTAGCCGCGTGGGTATGCCCGCGTGCGGTGTGGGCCTGGGCGGTGTCGGCGTAGAGCTGGACGAGGCGGCGCAGGCCGCGACGGATCGTGCGCTGCAGGTGCATGGGCGTGACTTCCCTTACGGAGAGCGTGGTGCGGCGGGTGGAGAGGGGGCCGACGCGACGCGGCGGGCCCCTTGGGAGGGGCCTGATCGCGGGCGGATGTCTCAGGTGTGCATCCGGGCGTCGGTGTCGAACAGCTCGCGTTCGTGCGGGTGCAGCAGATGTTGAGTGATGAACGATCGACCTGCGACCTTCCAGAGACCGCGCCCCTTGGTGAGAGCGGAGACGGCCTGGGTCTCGACGCCGGTGAGGCCCAGCAGGGCGGCCGCGGAGGCGAGTTGGTCGGCTTCCTGGCGGTAGATGATGCGGGTGGAGCAGTCGGTGAGCAGTCCCTCGGCGAGCGCGCGGCCCCGGGAGCCGGCGTCGCCTGCGGTGAGCAGGTCGCTGAGGCGGTGGATGACCATCATGTTGGCGATGCCGAGCCCTCGGCTGAGCTTCCACTGGCTCTGCATGCGTTCGATTAGGGCGACGTGCCGCATCACGCGCCATGCCTCGTCGTAGATCACCCAGCGTCGTCCGCCGGCGGGGTCGGCGAGCGCGGACTCCATCCACGCGGAGGCACAGGTCATCGCGAGGACGAGTGTGGTGTCGTCCCCGGCACCGCCGAGCCGGGACAGGTCGATGGAGAGCATGGGCGCGGCGGGATCGAACGCCACGGTGCTCGGCGCGTCGAACATGCCGGCCAGGTCGCCGTGTACGAGGCGCCGCAGCGCGTGGGCCAGGTCCTCGGCCGCCCGTCCGAGGCGTCCGGACAGGTCACCGAGTACGGCGTCGAGCCGCTCGGGCGAGCCCAGCACATACGCCACGTCGCCGAGCAGCGGGGTGGTCCCGGCGGCTTCGGCGTGCGTGACTGCTTGGCCGAGTGCCACATCCAGGGCGGTGTGTTCCATGGGGTGCAGGTCGCGTCGCAGAACCGTCTTCGCGAGTGAGCCGAGGAGAAGCAGGCGCCGTTTGCGGACCTCGCCCGCCCAGTCGTCCTCGCTGACGACGAACGGCCGGGCGGGGGCGTCCAGCGGATTCAACCGACCGGGAAGGCCGGGGCCCAGCGCGATGGTCTGCCCGCCCAACGCCTGGGCGACCATGGTCCATTCGCTCTTGGGGTCGCAGGGCACGTAGATGCGGTAGCCGAAGGCCACGGCACGCACGGCGAGGGACTTGGCCAGGGCGGACCTACCCATGCCGATGACCGCGGCGAGCAGGATGTTCGGATTCGTGAAGCCGTCGAGCTGCCCGTACAGCGCGAACGGGTCGTAGGTGAAGGCGGCCTCCGCGTGCACGTCACGGCCGACGTAAATGCCCTGGGCGCCCAGGCCGCCCTCGGCGAGGAAGGGGTAGGCGCCGGACGCGGTGGCGGTGGTCATCCGGTGGGCGGGGAGCCCCAGACGGCCGCCGCGGGCGGAGGCGGGGCCGGGGCGTCCGGCGGCCGGGTAGCTGGCGCGCAGCGGGATCGTTGCCGGTCTCGGTAGGGCGAGCTTCAGAGCAAGCGGCGTGGCGGGCCTTGTCGCGGGCGGCGGCGAACTGGTCGCGGGCGGCGCGTGCCGTGCGGGGGTCGGTCTTGCGGGGGACGAACAGCGGACTGGCGCTGGCGCGGGTGGTGCGGGAGTGCATGGCGGTGGTGCTCCGGTGGTCAGTGGCGGGTGAGGCCGGTGAAGGGGGCGCGCAGGTCGGCCGGGGTGTGGCCACGGCGGACGCGAGCTGCGGTGGCCAAGTGGCGCTGGCGCACCGTGAGGTCGGGGGCGCCTTCGGGAAGGCGGGCCCGGCACGCCTCCCGGGTGGGAAGGCGGCCGGTGACCCGGTGCGGAGCGGCGTGGTAGGCGGCGTGGAGGTGCTCGGCTGCCTGCCACAGCCGGATGCGGCAGGCCCTCAGGTGATCGCCCTCGGCAGCGGCCCCCTAGTGGCTCGTCACGCAGCCTTGGCCGGGTAATCGGTCCATGAACGGATCGGTGAGTCGGGCGCGAAGGTCGTCTTCGGTTCGGCACGGGCGTTGCGCCAGCGGACGTAGGCGGCGATGGCGGCGTTCTGCTCATCGTGGCTGCGGTGGTCGGTGCCGTTGAGGGCGAAGTAGCGCAGGGCCGCGAACTCGGCCTCGATCCAGTTCAGCCAGGAGCCGTAGGTCGGCAGGAAGACCAGCTCGATGTCGTTGTCGGCCGCCCAGGTGCGGACCTTGGCGTGCTTGTGCGGGGAGAAGTTGTCCAGCACCACATACAGCTTCTGCCCGGGCCAGCGGGCGCGCAGGGCCTTGAGGAGGTCGAGGAACTTGCGCCACCGCTTGCGCGGGCGAATGCGGTAGTACAGCTTGCCGGTGGCCAGATCGAGGGCGGCGAGCATCTGCCGCACGCCGCCGTAGCGGTTGTAGGTGGCCCGCAGCCTGCGCGGACGCCTCACCGGCCCCCACGCCTTGCCCTTGCGGGGCATCAGGTTCAGCGGCCCGAACTCATCGACGCATATCACCCGCCCGTCGGCGGGCGGGGTGTCGTACAGCGCCAGGACGCGGTGCATCTTGGCGATGAACTCCGGGTCGGTGGACGCCTTCCAGGTGGTGGTGGTCTTCCAGGAGATCTTGCCGGCGCGCAGGATCCGGCGCAGGGTCTCCCGGCTGACCGTCGCCACCACCTTGTGCTTGGCCAGGTGCTCGGCGAGCTTGCTCAGGCTCCAGGTGGAGAATGCTGTGATCTTCCAGTCGGCGGGGGACGTCCGGGCGATCAGGCAGATGTGCACGCGCACCTCGTCACTGATCGTCTTGGGGCGTCCCCCGCTCCATTTTGGGTCCAGCGCGTCGAACCCCTGCTCGTTGAAGGCGTGGATGACATCGCGGACGTAGTCCTCGCCGACCTGCATCAGTGAGGTGATGTCCCTGACCGTCTGGCCCTGGGCGGACATCAGCACCACGATCGCCCGCCGCAGCCTCACCGGATCTTTCGCGGTCCGGCTGATCCGCTGCAGCCGGCGGCCCTCTTCCATGCTGACGGGCCGGACGAACACACTCGGTCGACGCCCCACGACCACCTCCAAGATCAAGTCCTGAAGACAGTCTGCTGGTCGGCGAGAGCAAGGTCGATTACCCGGCCAAGGATGCGTGACGAGCCACTAGCTGTTCTGTTCACGGAGGCGTCGCTCCAGGCCGGACTGACTCATCCTCACGAATCGACGTCCCTGGTCGGGGCGCTCCCCGGGGTGCGGTGACGGCGGCAAGCTTCGGACGGAGGAGCGGTCTCCGAGTCATCTACCGTTCGAACCGGAACCCGAAAAGCCCTCCGCCCTCGTAGGCATCGGTGAGCAACGGTTCAATGAGGTAAGGCGCCGGGTTGAAACCAAGGTTGCGGGCCTTGCCGAGGTCATCCTCATTGATTGTCACGATGTACTGCATGCCTTCCGCTGCCGTGACGTCCACCGCGATCTCGAGCGCCCGAGTCAGCTGACGGTCATCGACCCCATCGAAGATGTGACTGTCATGGACCAGGAAGTCGGGCGCACGCCCTTCTCGGTGGGCAATGACCGCCATGGTGAGGTCGAAACAGAAGATCGACATCTTGTTGATGCCCTGACTCACGTCGCTGCTGATCTTCGGCGTGATCTTCAAACTACTCCGCCCGGCCTCGACCGAAAGGTAAGCGGGCCTGCCGCTTCCGTAGAGTCGGCCGGCCAGCTCATTGAACAAGACCGTGGCCTGAGTGATCTGCTCTTGCCGTTCCCGCAGGTCTGTATCGACCTCGCGCGTCAGCTCCAGGCGGGCCGCCTCAATCTCTCGGCTGCTTGCTTCGACGGTCTGAGCTGCCTCAAGCCGATGCTGCAGCGCGCCGAGGGTCGCTTCCTCCTGAGACAGGGCCTTCTGAAGGGTGGTGAGTGCTTCCAATGCGCCACCGTCGTTCAGGTCCTTGAGGATTCCGCTCTGCTCATCATCGAGCCGGGCGCGTTCAGCCTTGCGGGCGTCGAGGCGCTGACGGGTCTCAGCGATCTCTTCCTTGAGATATGTGCGCCGGTTTCGGACCACAGCTGCATGGAACGCACGTACATCGTCGAATCGCCGTAGCGCCTGCTGAGGCAGGGTAACGCCCAACTCGTCGTAGACCTGCTCCAGATAGCGGACCTCTGGGTCGACCGCCTCTTCTACAGATCGTTCGAGATGGTCAAGATTCCGCCGGTCGATGATGTCTTGCGTACTCAGGTCCTGGATGCGGCGGGTCAGGTCGTCCGCTCGCTCCTTGAGTACCTCGTACTGGGGTACAACCCGAAATGCTGCGATCTGTCGCCGCAACTCCTCAATCTTCGAACTCTGCACGGCGATCTCACCACGCAGATCCGCGGCTTTGCCAACCACCCGACCCCATACCGGATCATTGACTGCCTTCTTGAGCTGGTCACGGGCGTTCTTCTTGGCAGAGATGTCTTGGTAGCGGGCAGCAAGGGCCGAATCAAGGCCCAGCAGATAGGCGAGGTTGGGAGCCGCCTGCCCCTCCGGCTGCCGGGCGAAGCTCCGCACCGCCTCGTTGAACCCGTGGTCACCTACGCGGCGGATTAGGAACGAGAGCAGAGCGCGGCCACTGACCCCTGGGTGGTCTCCAGCCAGTCCGAAGAGATTCTCCTCGATGAGTGCCTGCCACTCGGTGAGCTGAACTGTTTGGGGACCTGCAACCGTGACCGGCAGCGTCTCTGGCTCGTCTGCCTCCGGCAGACTCAGCGTCAACGGCTCAGCGATCCTAGACAACGCAGTGGGGTCCGGCCGACGTGCTACTCCAGGATCAAGTGTCACCGTCTTGGCGTCTCCGCCGCTCCGGCTGACGTTCAGCTCTTCCCGGAGCTCGGGCCAGTCCAGGCTAAGCGTGAAGGTGGTCCTACGTAGTTCCTTGCGCGCGACAAGGTGTTTGTTATCGGCGCGGGCTCCCAGTAGGAAGTGCAGCAGCTCGACCATGCTGGACTTGCCGGAGCCGTTACGGCTGTCGGTGGAACGAGAGACATTGGTGGTCTCTGCCACCAGCAAGTTCAAGCCGGACTGGAACGTGACCGTCTTGAACCGCTCATCGTCAGCGCGCAGTTGGCGCAGCATGGGCGGTCCCCCTGGTGAGCAGTTCGTTGTTCAGATCGACAATGCCGAGCGCGTGCAAGACGTCCAGCGCAAGGACGAACCACCCGAAGGACAACGGAGCTGGATGACCGTTCTCACGGCGCCACTCGCGCAGTCGAGCCCAGGTCTGGCTGACCGTAAGCGGGCGGTCCAGCTGCACGGCGATCTGGGCCCCGACGGCGAGGAGCGCACGGTCAGGGGAGACTCCCTTGGTTGGGGTGATCACGCTGCTCCTCCTTCTACGTCGACGGACGGCTGCCACCCAGGTGGTGGTACTTCGAAGATGTCACATTCGTCGAAGAAGTAAGCAAGAACCGCCTTCGCTGCTTCTTCGCGCTCCCAGCGGGCAGCTTCCTGCCCCAGGACGTAGCGCTGCATCTGCCAAAGGATCTCGTCCGCGTCGTCGCCGTGCTCATTGCGCATTCGGCGGTAGTAGGCGCGGAAGCTGTCCGCGACCTCATCCCGCTCCCGTAGATCCAGCCCCTCTCTGTAGTACTGCTCGACCAGGTAGCCGTACGGCCTGCCGGCCTGCAGGACCTGACGTGCTTGGCGAGACAGCTCGTTGTAGTCGACTTTGTGGGTGGTGGGAAGCGGCACATCGCCCGTCGACGCATCGTGCTGGCGGTGATCGGCCAGGTGCTTGAGGAGTGGCTCGATTTCCGCCATGCCTATCCTGTACGCGACCAGCTCGACTGGGATCGCCTCGCCGAGCAGGTGCTCCATCCTCAAGCGGTCGAGAAACATCGCCTCGTGCCAGATCTTCTGCGGACCCATCTGCTGGAACGCTATGCGTGGATGGTCCTTGCCCGCCTCCATGAGCAGTCCCGAGATGACCGGATGGATGCCCCCGCGCTGGTCATTGTGGACGAAGACAAAGATGTCGAACTGCTCGGGGCGCTGGATGATGGCGCTTTCTACGTCGCCGCGGAACTTGCCGCGAACCTCGGATACGTTGAAGGTCTCCGGCGCGTAGCAAGCGTAGAGGCGCCGCCCCACTGTCCTCAGACCATCGCCGCCCAGGTCTCCGATGGAGCCTGCGGTACGGATCGGCACGTAGTCCTCGTGCCGGAGTTCCATGACCCGGTGGAAGAGTTTCTCGAACTCGTTGCCAGAGCTGCCCTCGATCAGCGATCTAAACTTGCTCTGTGCATACTGCATCTGGTGCGGCAGCACCGGCGCCTCCCCCGAGCTGATCTTTCCCGAGGCACCATAGTGCCTTTGTGGCCAGCCAAGGAACTCTGTTCCCGGCCATCTCACCGATGAGCGAGCTGCTGCGCGGAGTTCGCCAGCTCCGGAACGGCTGGGCGCCAAGCCGATCCAGTTATTCCCCCGCGACGACGGGCGTAGCGAGCACGTGGAGGCAGCAAAGTTCGTGGCCTGGGCGCTCGCGGTGGCCGGACACCCTTATAGATGACGTCATATGACGCAGCACAGGACAACCTGTCGCACGTGCTCTGATCAGGCTGAATGGCGCTCAGCAGCACTACGCGGCACCAGACGACATGATCGCTCGCGGTGTCGTAATGCGTACGTCTCGCTACCTGACCACGTGCACCGACGCACTCCACACGCTGAGGTGCCCCAAGGGCCGAGTCCTTCGGCAGGCGGCCAAGCCTAACCCCCAAGAGTGAGCCGTGGCAGGGACATCCCAGGGACTATTCAGGGACTTTCACGTCTGTCTCAGGGAGATTCCAGGGACTTTCCGCCGCGTAAGCAGGGAAGGCCCTGACAGCGCCGAAAGACACGAACGCGCTGGTCAGGGCCCATTCCCCTAGCACTCGATGATGTTCACCGCGAGCCCGCCGCGCGCAGTCTCCTTGTACTTCACGCTCATGTCCGCGCCCGTCTCCTTCATGGTCTTGATGACCTTGTCGAGAGAGACCTTGTGGGTGCCGTCGCCGCGCAGCGCCATCTTCGCCGCCGTGACCGCCTTGACCGCCGCCATGCCGTTGCGCTCGATGCACGGGATCTGGACGAGACCGCCGACCGGGTCGCAGGTCAGGCCCAGGTTGTGCTCCATGCCGATCTCGGCGGCGTTCTCGACCTGTTCGGCGGAGCCGCCGAGGACCTCGGCGAGCGCTCCCGCGGCCATCGAGCAGGCGGAGCCGACCTCGCCCTGGCAGCCGACCTCGGCGCCGGAGATCGAGGCGTTCTCCTTGAACAGCATGCCGATGGCACCGGCCGCGAGGAGGAAGCGGACGACGCCGTCCTCCTTCTCGGCCTCGGTGGCGCCGCCCGCGGCGAAGTTCATGTAGTAGTGCAGCACGGCCGGGATGATGCCGGCTGCGCCGTTGGTCGGGGCGGTGACGACGCGGCCGCCCGCGGCGTTCTCCTCGTTGACCGCCATCGCGTAGAGGGTGATCCACTCCATCGCGTGAGCCTGCGGGTCGCCCTCGGCGCGCAGCTGGCGTGCGGTGTTCGCGGCGCGGCGGCGGACCTTCAGGCCACCGGGGAGGATGCCTTCGCGGGCCATGCCGCGCGATACGCATGCCTGCATGACCCGCCAGATGTCCAGCAGACCGGAGCGGATCTCCTCCTCTGTCCGCCAGGCCCGCTCGTTCTCCAGCATGAGGGAGGAGATCGACAGGCCGGTGTCGCGGGAGAGCCGCAGCAGTTCGTCGCCGGTGCGGAAGGGGTACTTCAGGACGGTGTCGTCGAGGACGATCCGGTCCTCGCCCACCGCGTCCTCGTCGACGACGAAGCCGCCGCCGACGGAGTAGTAGGTCTTCTCCAGCAGCGGGGCGCCGTCGCGGTCGAACGCGAAGATCGTCATGCCGTTGGCGTGGTAGGGGAGCGCCTTGCGGCGGTGCAGGACCAACTGCTCGTCGGCGTCGAAGTCGATCTCGTGCATGCCCAGCAGGTTGATCCGGCCCGAGGAGCGGATCGCGTCCACCCGGTCGTCGGCGGACTCCACGTCGACGGTACGCGGGGACTCGCCCTCCAGGCCGAGCAGGACGGCCTTGGGCGTGCCGTGACCGTGGCCGGTGGCGCCGAGCGAGCCGAACAGCTCGGCGCGTAGGGAAGCGGTGTGGGCGAGCAGGCCCTCGTTCTTCAGGCGGCGCGCGAACATGCGGGCCGCGCGCATCGGGCCGACCGTATGGGAGCTGGACGGGCCGATGCCGATCGAGAACAGGTCGAAGACCGAGATGGCCACGGTGTGACTCCTAAGGGGTTGGTAGACGCCGTTGTCTGCCGGGCGGTGCGGTACGGACCGGTCGGTCCGAAGAGAGGCGGGACAAGGGTGGGGGCACCGCGCTCACTGTCCAGTGTGCGTGGTGCCCCGCCCCAAACGTGCGAAAAGTGACCCGGACTACTTCAGGCCGGGGTACAGCGGGAACTTCTCGGCCAGCGCGATCACGCGGGCCTTGAGGTTGTCGGCGTCGTACGACGGCTTGAGTGCCGACGCGATGATCTCGGCGACCTCGGTGAAGTCCTCGGCCTGGAAGCCACGGGTGGCCAGGGCCGGCGTGCCGATCCGCAGACCGGAGGTGACCATCGGCGGCCGCGGGTCGTTCGGGATGGCGTTCCGGTTGACCGTGATGCCGAGCTCGTGGAGCCGGTCCTCGGCCTGCTGGCCGTCCAGCTCCGAGTTGCGCAGGTCGACGAGGACCAGGTGCACGTCCGTACCGCCGGAGAGGACGGAGACGCCGACCTCGGTGACGTCCGGCTGCACCAGACGCTCGGCGAGGATGCGGGCGCCGTCCAGGGTGCGCTGCTGGCGCTCCTTGAACTCGTCGGTCGCCGCGACCTTGAACGAGACCGCCTTGGCCGCGATCACGTGCTCCAGCGGACCACCCTGCTGACCGGGGAAGACGGCAGAGTTGATCTTCTTGGCGAGCTCCTGCGTCGACAGGATGACGCCACCGCGCGGACCGCCGAGGGTCTTGTGCGTTGTCGTCGTCACGACGTGGGCGTGCGGCACCGGGTTCGGGTGCAGACCCGCGGCCACCAAGCCCGCGAAGTGCGCCATGTCGACCATCAGGTACGCGCCGACCTCGTCCGCGATGCGGCGGAAGGCGGCGAAGTCCAGCTGACGGGGGTAGGCGGACCAGCCGGCCACGATGAGCTTCGGCTTGGACTCCTTGGCCAGGCGCTCGACCTCGGCCATGTCCACGACGCCGGTCTCGTCGACGTGGTAGGGGACCACGTTGTAGAGCTTGCCGGAGAAGTTGATCTTCATGCCGTGGGTCAGGTGACCGCCGTGGGCCAGGTTCAGACCCATGATCGTGTCGCCCGGCTTCAGCAGCGCGAACATCGCGGCGGCGTTGGCCTGCGCACCCGAGTGGGGCTGGACGTTGGCGGCCTCGGCGCCGAACAGCGCCTTGATCCGGTCGATGGCGATCTGCTCGACCACGTCGACGTGCTCGCAGCCGCCGTAGTAGCGGCGGCCCGGGTAGCCCTCGGCGTACTTGTTGGTGAGGACGGAGCCCTGGGCCTCCATGACCGCGACCGGAGCGAAGTTCTCCGAGGCGATCATTTCGAGGGTGGACTGCTGACGGTGGAGCTCGGCGTCGACGGCGGCGGCGACGTCCGGGTCCAGCTCGTGGAGGGAGGAGTTGAGAAGCGACATCAGGTGGTCCCTTGGAGTCTTTAGTTGCCGGAGAACTCGGTGTACTCGTCGGCGGAGAGCAGGTCCTTCGGCTCCTCCGCGACGCGTACCTTGAACAGCCAGCCGCCCTCGAAGGGAGCGGAGTTCACCAGCGACGGGTCGTCCACGACGTCCTGGTTGGAGGCGGTGACCTCGCCGGTCACCGGCGAGTACAGGTCGCTGACGGACTTGGTCGACTCGAGCTCGCCGCAGGTCTCGCCCGCGGTCACCGTGTCACCGACCTCCGGGAGCTGGGCGTAGACGACGTCACCGAGCGCGTTGGCCGCGAACTCGGTGATGCCGACCGTGGCCACACCGTCCTCGAGGGCCGACAGCCACTCGTGCTCCTTGCTGTAACGCAGCTGCTGGGGGTTGCTCATGTCCTGAATTCTCCTGTACGCGGGGGAGTGCTGATGAACGGTGGTCTTACGGTGTGAGACGCGACTGCGTCACTTCTGGCGCTTGTAGAACGGCAGGGCGACGACCTCGTACGGTTCGTGGCTGCCCCGGATGTCCACTCCGACGCCCGTGGTCCCGGGCGCGGCGTGGGCGGCGTCCACGTATGCGATGGCGATCGGCTTGCCGAGCGTCGGCGACGGTGCGCCGGAGGTGACCTCGCCGATGACCTGGCCCTCGGCGACAACGGGGTAGCCGGCGCGCGGCACCCGGCGGCCCTCGGCGATCAGACCGACGAGCTTGCGCGGCGGGGCGGTCTCGGCGCGCTCGGCAGCGGCCTCCAGGGCCTTGCGGCCGACGAAGTCGCCCTCCTTCTCGAACTTCACGACCCGGCCGAGACCGGCGTCGAACGGGGTCAGCTCGGTGGTCAGCTCGTGCCCGTACAGCGGCATGCCCGCCTCCAGGCGCAGCGTGTCGCGGCAGGACAGACCGCACGGGATCAGGCCACGGGAGGCGCCTGCCGCCGTGAGGGCCTGCCAGAGCTGCTCCGCGTGCTCGGGGGCGACGAAGAGCTCGAAGCCGTCCTCGCCGGTGTAACCGGTACGGGCGATCAGCGCGGGCACACCGGCGACGGTGCCGGGCAGACCCGCGTAGTACTTCAGACCGTCCAGGTCGGCGTCGGTGACCGAGGCCAGGATGGCGGGGGACTCGGGGCCCTGGACGGCAAGCAGCGCGTACGCGTCGCGGTCGTCACGCACCTCGGCGTCGAACCCGTCGGCGCGGGCGGTCAGCGCGTCCAGCACGATCTGTGCGTTCCCGGCGTTGGCGACGACCATGTACTCGGTCTCGCCCAGCCGGTAGACGATCAGGTCGTCCACGATGCCGCCGTCCTCGGCGCAGATCATCGTGTAGCGGGCGCGGCCGACGGCCACGGTGCCGATGTTGCCGACCAGCGCGAAGTTCAGGAACGCCGCGGCCTGCGGGCCCGTGACGGTGATCTCACCCATGTGCGACAGGTCGAAGAGGCCCGCCTTCGTGCGCACCGCGTTGTGCTCGTCGCGCTCACTGGCGTAGCGCAGCGGCATGTCCCAGCCGGCGAAGTCGGTCATGGTCGCGCCCAGCGAGCGGTGCAGGGCGTCGAGGGCGGTGAGACGGGGGGCGTTGCTCATAGGTGTGGCTCCCAGGGCATGACGACGAGGACGATCTCCTCCCCATCTGTCATCGGAACCTGAGAGGTTCGCCGAGAGACCCCCGGGGGGTTCGGCTTGCACCTTGGGTGGAGCCGCGGGCGACTCGCTTTTCAGATCTGCCTCATCCACGCGGTACGGGGCCTGAGAGATTCAAGGGAGGATCTTGCTCCTTCGGCGCCCGGCACACACTGTGGCCGGAGCTCTCCCGCGCGGATTCAAGCGGCCTTTATGCAGTTGGCCGGGTCATCATCGCACGCATCGGGGAAGGGTGGGGGCGTCGGTACCCCATGCACGGGACAAGTAGTGGGACGGTTGTCTCGCATTACCTTTTCTTTACACTTCTTGGGCAGGCGTGGGTGACCCGACAGGGGGAGGGCGATGACGTTGCAGCGGTACGCGACGACCGCGGGGGTCGCGCACGGCGCGATGCCCGCGCAGCCGGGAGCACGCGCCCGGGAATTGCCGGGCACGCATGCGCCCGTCGTGCGGGACCTGCGCGAGCGCGCCGGGCGCAGCCCGCGCGGGCTCCATTTCGCGACAGGCGATGTGGTGGTGGTCTCCGGGCTGCCCGGAGGCGGAAAGTCGACACTGATCCGGCGGGCGGTGGCGGTACGGGCCATCGACTCCCAGGACACCCGGGACCGCTGGGCGCAGCGGGTGCCCCGCTTACTCCCGTACGCCCTCTACCGCCCGCTGGTCCGCGTCGCCCATTACTGGGGGCTGTGGCGGGCGCTGTGCTCCGGTGAGTCCATCGTCGTCCACGACTGCGGGACCCAGACATGGGTGCGGGGCTGGCTGGCCCGGCATGCACGGCGCCGCGGCCGCACGCTGCATCTCGTGCTGCTCGACGTCACCCCTCAGGAAGCCAGGGAGGGACAGCGCGAGCGTGGGCGCGGAATCTCCGGATACGCCTTCGCCCGGCACCGCAGGGCCGTCGGACGGCTGCTGCGGAACACCGAGGCGGGCGCCCTGCCGCTCGGCTGCTCCTCGGCGGTGCTGCTGGACCGGGAGGCGGCCGGGATGCTGGCGCGGATCACGTTCGCCGACGACTGAGGGACGGGACAGCCTTTTGGTGCTCGGTCGTCCGTCAGCGTGGAAGGGTGCGCCGGAGTTACTGTTCTGCGGCAAGACTCGGGTGAGAAGGGGAAGCAGCGCAGTGGACATTCCGGCACCGGTCCAGAACCATCCGCAGAGCGGATGGCCGGCCAATGAGCTCGAAGAGGTGCTGGTTGCCTCGCTCGGCAGCCCGGAGGCGGGCGGTCGGCTCGTCGAAGTGCTCGGCCGCAGTCACGTCTGGGTGCCGCTTCCCAACGGCGGGGGCCCCGATGCCCCGTCGCTCGATCTGCCGACGGTGGAGATCGAGGGCGCTCCGTACGTTCCCGTCTTCAGCTCCGAACATCAGTTCCTGCAGTGCGTCGGCACCCAAATGTCCTTCACCGTGGCGCCCGCCGTCGAATTCGCCCGCGGGCTGCCCCCGCAGCTCGGCATCGCGGTCAACCCGGGCGGCGTCGTCGGCATGCCGCTGCCGCCGCCCGCCGTCGCCGAGCTCTGCCGCGCCGGACGCACCTCGCTGGACGGGCCGGCCACCGGCGGCCGGGTCCGGCTTTACGAGCCGGACTGGCAGGAGGAGCCCGTCGACTTCCTCGCGGCCGCGGCCGGGGAATTCGAGGAGAGCGGCGTCGTGCGCACCGCCCGCCGGACGCTGGCCAGCATCGAGGGCGGCGATCCCGTTCTCTTCATAGGCGTCGAGTTCTCCACCTGGGACGGCGCGGGGCGCAACGCCCCGATGGACGCTCTGGGCCGCGCGCTGGGCCGTGTCGAGGTGCCCTGGCCGGTCAATCTGGTCCTGCTCGATGTGGCGCAGGACCCGGTCGCCGACTGGATGCGGGCCAGGATCCGGCCGTTCTACCAGCGCGAGGGTTACTAGAAGGGCACTGAAGATCTTGGCCGGGCTCCCGACGCCTTGCACGCACATCTGCGGCGTTGCCGAAGCGGCCTGATAGCTCCGCTATGAGGCCGCTTCGGCGCCTTGCAGCTGCACGCACCAGACGCCGCTCGCTGATCCGGCCAAGATCGTCAGCACCTTCCTAGGCGTGTTTCGAAGGGAGCGCCGTCCGCCCGTAGGGCGGGCCTGGCGGCTGGTGCGTGCGGTCGCAAGGCGGCCGGAGGTCCTTGGACGGGTCTCCCCTGCTCGGCCGGAGCTGAGAGCTCGGGGACGGAGCTGCCAGGGCTTCTGGCCGACGCGGCGAGCGGGCGTGCTGGGCGGTGAGGCGGGGCAGAGTCTGCCGGCAGGGGCACGGGAGCGCGGAGTCCCCGAGTCCGGGGATCGCGGGCGCGACACCATCGACCTCAGGCGCGTCAAGTCGGTGTCAGGGGCGCCGCATAAGCTGGTTTGATGGCTAGTGCCTCGGCCACCGAGCCGCACCCGTGTGCCCCGGGAGCGGCAGGCCGACACAGTGGATCGAAGAGGGGCGGGACCCAGGGTGAGTGCGTCAGGCACCGCGGCGGCCGGGCAGGTCGAGCACATGCTGCGCCAAGTGACGCCCGGGCGCTACGACGCGTACGAGGGACTGCTCCGGGCGCTCGCCGGCGACCGGATCTGGATGCTGCTCTGGCACGGCCGGGCGGGCTCGCCCGACGCCCAGTACGGAAACATCGAGGTCGACGGGCTGGGCTACGCGCCCTGTGTGACCTCCGCCCAGGAACTCTCGGCCAGCGGCTGGAACCGGGCCCATGAAGTAGTCACCGGACTCGACATCGCGCGCGCTCTCTTCCCGGACCGCTGGGGCATCTGGCTCAATCCGCACGCCCCCGGTGGCGGCGTCGGCATCCCGTGGCTGGATCTGCGCCGTATCGCCACCGGTCTCGACCGGATGCCCGCGGGACCGCTCCGGCTCACCGAGCCGGCGATCGAGATCCCGCAGTTCTACGCCCTGCTCTCGCAGAACGCCCATCACACCCCCGCGATCCGCTCCCTGCGCCGGGCCTGGGTGCAGCCCGCGCTCGGGGTGCCGTACCTCGCCATCGGTCTCGATCTCTACGAAACGAGCCAGACATCCGTCGACGCGGTGCGCGCGATGATGCAGCAGTCGATCGGCGCGGTCCCGGACGGGTTGCCCGTTTCCACCGTCGCGATGTCCGACGAGTACGACCCGGTCGCGATGTGGCTCCGCGCCAACGCCCGCCCGTTCTACGACCGCGAGGCGCACGTCGCGCCCGCTCCCGCCGTTGGTTACGGCTACCCCCCGGTCCACGGCTGACCGGCCCGGGCGCCTGCCAATTGGCGCCGGGATGAACCCTGTTGGGGTACCTGTCCGATCTGGGCGAAGAGTGCCGACTTGGTTCGCTGGGGCGATCACGGCGTCCGGATAACGGAAGCCAGCTGGTCACATCACGGTTGCGCATCCATTCCCCACCAGGGCTGGCGGGTGATCCGCGACGCGTTGAAGACTCCCCGGAACAAGAAGCGTTCGGCGCCCTGTGCGACCTGCGGCTTCTGGTTGGACCAGTTGAACTGCTCCACTCGAACCACCTGCATCTTCCGTACCACCCGCACCAAACGTGCGACTTGCACCTGTGATGTGAACAAGCCGCTACAGCGGCGGGCGCGGGCCGACCACAGCCGGCCGAGAGGGGTCCCACCACGATGACGGCACCACTGCATGACACGACAGCCGCTGAGACCGCGGCCGTTGATGTCGCCGCGGATGTCCCCGAGAAGGCGATCGAGGGCCGGTCCCCGTGGAAGATCGCCTGGTCCCGGCTCAAGCGTGACAAGCTCGCGCTGACCGGTGGATTCGTGGTGCTCTTCCTCATTGCCGTCGCGCTCCTCGCGCCGGTGATCGTGAGTGCTTTCGGGCATCCGCCGAACGAGTTCCACGAGGACAAGATCGACCCGCTCTTCGGTACCCCGATCGGCTCCTGGGGCGGCATCAACTCCGACTTCCTGCTGGGAGTCGAGCCCGTCAACGGCCGTGACGTGTTCAGCCGCATCGTCTACGGCGCACGCATCTCGCTGCTCGTGGCCTTCCTCGCCGCCATGGTCGCCGTCGCCCTCGGCACGGTCATCGGCATCGTCGCGGGCTACTTCGGCGGCTGGGTCGATGCGGCGATCAGCCGGGTCATGGACGTGATGCTCGCCTTCCCGCAGCTGCTCTTCACCATCGCCCTGGTCTCCGTACTCCCCAACGAGCTCCTCGGCCTGGAGGGTTCGAGCGTCCGCGTCGGAGCGCTGGTGCTGGTGATCGGCTTCTTCGGCTGGCCCTACGTCGGCCGAATCGTCCGCGGCCAGGCCCTCTCGCTCAGGGAGCGCGAGTACGTGGAGGCGGCCCGCAGCCTGGGCGCCGGACGCTTCTACATCCTGTGGCGCGAGCTGCTGCCCAACCTGGTCGCGCCGATCACCGTGTACGCCACCCTCATGATCCCGACGAACATCCTCACGGAGGCCGCGCTCAGCTTCCTCGGTGCCGGCGTGAAGCCGCCCACCGCCTCGTGGGGCCAGATGCTCTCGAAGGCCGTCAACACATATGAGTCCGACCCCATGTTCATGGTGATCCCGGGTCTGGCCATCTTCATCACCGTGCTGGCCTTCAACCTCTTCGGAGACGGCGTGCGGGACGCGCTCGACCCGAAGGGGGCCCGCTGATCCGGCCTTGGGCCGTCCGTAAGACCCGTTCGACCCCGCCCCTGCCGATCAGCCAGGAGGCCATCGAAAGCCGGCGGCTCCTCGTCAAGGACCGCCACTATCACGGAGGTTGCGAGATCGTGACACCCATCAGTTCATCGAGGCGCAGGCTCGTCGCGGGCTCGGCTCTCGTCGTAGCGGCTCTGCTCGGCACCGCGGCCTGCGGTGGCGGAGACAAGGACGACAACGGTGGCGGCGGGGGCAAGCCCGGGGCCGCGGGCTTCAACGCCGCGGTCAGTAAGGTCGCCAGCGCGTCCGACAAGAAGGGTGGCGAGCTGAAGTTCATCGGCACCCAGGACGCCGACTCGTGGGACCCGCAGCGCGGTTACTACGGCTTCATGTGGAACTTCGCCCGCTACTACACCCGTCAGCTGATCAGCTTCAAGGGCGAGCCGGGTGCCGCCAGCACCGAGCTGGTGCCGGACATGGCCACCGACGCCGGTCAGGTCTCGCCCGACGGCAAGACCTACACCTTCAAGCTGAAGCCGGGTCTGAAGTGGGAGGACGGCAAGCCCGTCACCTCCAAGGACCTGAAGTACGGCATCGAGCGCATCTGGGCCCAGGACGTCATCTCCGGCGGCCCGATCTACCTCCAGCAGGTGCTCGACCCCAAGGGTGAGTACAAGGGTCCCTACAAGGACACCACCCCGGACAAGCTCGGCCTGAAGGCCATCGAGACGCCCGACGACCAGACCATCATCTTCAAGCTGCCGAAGGCCAACGGCGACTTCCTGCAGATGCTGGCGATGCCCTCGGCCACTCCGGTCCGCGCGGACCTGGACACCAAGGCCAAGTACGGTCTGAAGCCCGCCTCCATGGGCCCGTACAAGTGGCAGGAGTACACGCCGAACAAGTCCATCACGCTCGTCCGCAACGAGAACTGGGACAAGGCGACGGACACCATCCGCAAGGCCCTGCCGGACAAGATCACGGTCAAGCTGCAGAGCAACTCCGACGACATGGACAACCGGCTGATCGAGGGCGAGTACGACCTCGACATCAACGCCACCGGTGTCGGCCAGGCCGCGCGTGCCAAGGTGCTCCAGCAGCACAAGGACAACGTCGACAACCCGCAGACCGGCTTCATCCGCTACGCGGTGTTCCCGCAGACGGTCAAGCCGCTCGACAACATCGAGTGCCGCAAGGCCCTCATCTACGCGGCCGACTCCAAGTCCCTGCAGACCGCCCGTGGCGGCCCGCAGGCCGGTGGTGACATCGCCACCAACATGCTGCCGCCGGCCATCAAGGGCTCCGACCCGAAGGCCGACCCGTACGGCAAGCTCTCCGGCAAGCCGGACGAGGTCAAGGCCAAGGAAGCGCTGAAGAAGTGCGGCCAGCCGAACGGCTTCAAGACCACCATCGCGGTCCGCAACAACAAGCCGATCGAGATCGCCACGGCCGAGTCGCTCCAGCAGGCGCTCGGCAAGGTCGGTATCCAGGCCGACATCGACCAGTACGACGGTGCGCAGTCCTCCGGCATCATCGGCTCGCCCAAGGTCGTCAAGGACAAGGGCTACGGCATCATCATCATGGGCTGGGGCGCCGACTTCCCGTCCGGTCAGGGCTTCCTGCAGCCGCTGGTCGACGGCCGCTTCATCCTGCAGAGCGGCAACAACAACTTCTCGCAGCTGAACGACCCGGCGATCAACAAGCTGTTCGACCAGGCGCTGGCGGAGACCGACCCCAGCAAGGCCGGTGACCTCTACAAGCAGATCAACACGAAGGTCACGGAGGCTGCGGTCTACCTGCCCTTCACCCACGAGAAGAACATCGTCTGGCGCGGCTCGCGCCTGACGAACGTGTACACGGCCGACGCCTACAACGGCCGCTACGACTACGCCGCCCTCGGCGTCGTCAAGTGACCGTCTGTCAGCTACACCGGCGCACCCGCCGCTAGGTTCGAAGGGCAGGTGATGGCCGTGCGCGGTGGCCGGGGAACCTTCCGGGGTTTCCCGGCCACCGCCGGGCCGACTGCATGCTTGCATATATCGTCAGGCGGCTGACCGCCGTCATTGTGATGCTGATGGTCGTCACGCTGGTGACATTCGGCATCTTCTTCCTCATCCCGAAGATGACCGGCAGTGACCCTGCCGCGATGTTCGTCGGCAAGCAGGCGGACCCGGCCTCGATCGAGGGCGTCCGTCAGAAGCTGGGCCTGGACGAGCCGATCCTGGCGCAGTTCTGGCACTTCGCCGTGGGTGTCGTCACCGGCCGTGACTACAGCAACGGCGGTGAGACCATTCACTGTGCCGCTCCCTGCTTCGGCTACTCGTTCCGTACGGAGCAAGACGTCTGGCCGCTGCTCAAGGACGCCTTCCCGGTGACCCTCTCGTTGATCATCGGCGCCGTGGTGCTGTGGCTCCTGGCCGGTGTCTCCACCGGTGTGATCTCCGCACTCAAGCGGGGCACGGTCGTCGACCGCGCTGCGATGATCACCGCCCTCGCGGGTGTCTCCCTGCCGATCTACTTCACCGGCATGCTGGCCCTGCTGATCTTCCGTACCCAACTGGACTGGACGCGTGCCGACTACGTGCCCATCACGGAGAACTTCGGTGGCTGGTTCGGCGGAATGATCCTGCCCTGGGTCACCCTTGCCTTCCTCTACGCCGCCATGTACGCCCGCCTCACCCGCGCCACCCTGCTCGAGGTGCTCGGCGAGGACTACATCCGTACCGCGCGCGCCAAAGGTCTGCGGGAGCCGGTCGTGCTCGGCAAGCACGCCATGCGCTCCACCATGACCCCCATCCTGACCATCCTCGGTATGGACCTCGGCGCCCTGGTGGGCGGCGCGATCCTCACCGAGACCACGTTCGGCCTGCACGGCCTCGGCTATATGGCGATCAAGTCGATCGGTGACCGCGACCTGCCCATCATCATCGGCGTCACCCTCATCACCGCCTCCGCGGTGGTCCTCGCCAACCTCGTCGTCGACCTCCTGTACGCCGTGATCGACCCCCGAGTGAGGCTGGCATGACCGACCTGCAGAGGACCGGGGCGGTCAATGAGCCCGTCCGCTCCGGCGCATCGGACCCGGGCGTCTTCCTGGACGTACGCGACCTGAAGATCCACTTTCCGACGGACGACGGTCTGGTCAAGTCCGTCGACGGCCTGACCTTCCAGCTGGAGAAGGGCAAGACCCTCGGTATCGTGGGCGAGTCCGGCTCCGGCAAGTCGGTCACCTCGCTCGGCATCATGGGCCTGCACACGGTCGGTCAGTACGGCCGGCAGAAGGCACAGATCTCCGGCGAGATCTGGCTGAACGGCCAGGAGCTGCTGTCCGCCGACCCGGACACCGTACGCAAGCTGCGCGGCCGCGACATGGCGATGATCTTCCAGGATCCGCTGTCCGCGATGCACCCGTACTACACGGTGGGCCACCAGATCGTGGAGGCGTACCGGGTCCACCACGACGTCGACAAGAAGACCGCCCGCAAGCGGGCCGTCGAGCTTCTCGACCGGGTCGGCATCCCCGAGCCGGGCAAGCGCGTCGACATGTACCCGCACGAGTTCTCCGGCGGTATGCGCCAGCGCGCGATGATCGCGATGGCGCTGATCAACAACCCCGAGCTGCTGATCGCCGACGAACCGACGACGGCGCTGGACGTGACCGTCCAGGCGCAGATCCTCGACCTCATCCGGGACCTGCAGAAGGAGTTCGGCTCGGCGGTCATCATCATCACCCACGACCTGGGCGTGGTCGCCGAGCTCGCCGACGACATCCTGGTGATGTACGGCGGCCGCTGCATCGAGCGCGGCCCGGCGGAGCAGGTCTTCTACCAGCCCCAGCACCCGTACACCTGGGGTCTGCTGGGCTCCATGCCCCGCATCGACCGCGAGCAGACCGACCGACTGATCCCGGTCAAGGGCTCCCCGCCCAGCCTCATCAACGTCCCCAGCGGCTGTGCCTTCCACCCGCGCTGCCCGTACGCGGATGTACCCAAGGGCAACATCACCCGCACGCAGCGTCCGGAGCTGAAGCTGCTGAGCGGGGACGGGCCCGGCCGCCACTACTCGGCCTGCCACATGTCGCAGGAGGAGCGGACCCGGATCTGGACCGAAGAGATTGCGCCGAAGCTGTGAGTGAGACAAAGGATCCCACTGTGCTCGATAAAAAGGGGACGATCCCGGAGCAGGCCACCTCTTCGCCCGAACCGCTGCTCAAGGTCACCGGCCTGGTCAAGCACTTCCCCATCAAGAAGGGGTTGCTGCAGCGGCAGACCGGCGCGGTCAAGGCCGTCGACGGTATCGACTTCGAGGTGCGCCCCGGAGAGACCCTCGGCGTCGTCGGCGAGTCCGGCTGCGGCAAGTCGACCATGGGCCGGCTGATCACTCGCCTGCTCGAGCCGACCGGCGGAACGATCGAGTTCGAGGGCAAGGACATCACGCACCTCGGTGTCTCGGGCATGCGCCCGATGCGGCGTGACGTCCAGATGATCTTCCAGGACCCCTACGGCTCGCTGAACCCGCGGCACACGGTCGGCTCGATCGTCTCGGCCCCCTTCAAGCTCCAGGGTGTGGAGCCCGAGGGCGGCGTGAAGCAGGAGGTTCAGCGGCTGCTGGGCCTGGTGGGCCTCAACCCCGAGCACTACAACCGCTACCCGCACGAGTTCTCCGGCGGCCAGCGTCAGCGCATCGGCATCGCACGGGCACTGGCCCTCAAGCCGAAGCTCGTCGTCGCCGACGAGCCGGTCTCCGCGCTGGACGTCTCGGTCCAGGCCCAGGTGGTCAACCTGATGGACGACCTCCAGAAGGAGCTCGGCCTCACCTACGTGATCATCGCGCACGACCTGTCGGTCATCCGGCATGTCTCGGACCGCATCGCGGTGATGTACCTCGGCAAGATCGTCGAGCTGGCCGACCGCGACTCGCTGTACCAGTCGCCGATGCACCCGTACACCAAGGCACTGCTGTCGGCGGTGCCGGTCCCGGACCCGCGGCGGCGCGGCGCGAAGAGCGAGCGCATCCTGCTCAACGGCGACGTCCCGTCACCGATCTCACCGCCGAGCGGCTGCCGCTTCCACACCCGGTGCTGGAAGGCGACGGAGGTCTGCAAGACGCAGGAACCGCCGCTGTTGACCCTGAAGAGCGGTCACCAAGTGGCCTGCCACCACCCGGAGAACGCCTCGGACCAGGCACCGGGCGACACCGTGCTGGAATCGGCGCGGGACGCGGTGGAGATCGTGGCGCTGAAGAAGGAGCCGGAGCCGGCCGCACCGGAGGCCCCGGGCAAGATCACTGAGGTCTCCCAGGGCGCCGCGGCCGCGACGGATTCAGAGGGCGCGGCGGACTCCGGGGATGCGGAGGACAGCCCGAAGGGGTAGTACCGGCACAATTGCCCGGTGCTCAACGAACTGTTCACGCCCTCCGTCCAGCATGCGCTCGACATCGTCGGAATCTTCGTCTTCGCGATCTCCGGCGCACTGCTCGCCGTACGCAAGAACTTCGATGTCTTCGGCATCGCGGTACTTGCCGAGGTGACAGCGCTGGGCGGGGGGCTGTTCCGTGACGTGATCATCGGAGCGGTCCCGCCCGCCGCCTTCACCGATCTCGGCTACTTCCTCACCCCACTGCTCGCCGCCGGCCTGGTCTTCTTCCTGCATCCGCACGTCGAACGGATCCAGGTCGCCGTCAACGTCTTCGACGCGGCGGGCCTCGGGCTGTTCTGTGTCGCCGGCACCGTCAAGGCGTACGACTACGGGCTCGGTCTCACCGCATCGGCTGCCCTGGGCCTGGCCACCGCGGTCGGCGGCGGTGTGCTGCGTGACGTCCTCGCCAACGAGACGCCGTCGCTGCTGCGCTGGGACCGCGATCTGTACGCCGTGCCCGCGATGGTCGGTGCCACCATGATCGTGCTGTGCATCCGCTTCGACGCGCTGAACGCCTTCACCAGCGGCACCGCCGCGATCGCCGCCTTCGTTCTGCGGCTGCTGGCGATGCGCTTCCACTGGCGGGCGCCCCGCGCCTACAACCGTTCCTCGGCCACGGCGGAGGAGAGCTCCGCGGCCACCTGACCGGACCCCCTGCCCGCGATACGCCGGTGCATCGGCACCTCAAAAAAGCTACCGCTCAGTAATGCACTCGGTGTACGGTGCATCTCATGGCACAGGCAGCTCAGGCACTCATCGGTGACAGCGAGTTCGACAGAGACACCGCCGTCACCCTTCGCGAAGAAGGCGTCTACGATGCCGAGCTCTCCGCGGGCTGGACGATCATCCGCGCCGTCAACGGCGGGTATCTCCTGGCCATGCTCGGCCGTGCGCTCGGCGAGGCCCTGCCCCACTCCGATCCCTTCTCGGTCTCCGCGCACTACCTCACCGCGTCCGTCCCCGGCCCCGCGGTGATCCGTACGCAGGTTGTCCGCACCGGCCGGACCCTCTCCACCGGCCAGGCGTCCCTCTTCCAGTGCGCGGAGGACGGCACCGAGGTCGAGCGCATCCGGATCCTCGGCACCTACGGCGACCTGGACTCCCTCTCCGACGACATCCGTACGTCGGCGAAGCCGCCGGCCATGGCACCGATCGAGCAGTGCTTCGGCCCGGGGGACGGCCCGACGCCCATCCCCGGAAGCTCCGCGATCACCGAGCGGCTCAGCATCAAGCTCGACCCGTCGACCGTGGGCTGGGCCGTCGGCGCCCCGTCCGGCAAGGGCGAGATGCGCGGCTGGTTCGGCCTTGCGGACGGCCGCGACGCCGACCCGTACTCCCTGCTGCTCACCGTCGACGCGCTGCCGCCGACCTCGTTCGAGCTGGGGCTCAAGGGCTGGACGCCGACCATCGAGCTCACCACCCACATCCGCTGCCGCCCGGCCCCCGGCCCGCTGCGTGTCTCCATCACCACCCGCAACCTCGCGGGCGGCTTCCTGGAGGAGGACGCGGACGTCTGGGACAGCGCCGACCGGCTGGTCGCTCAGTCCCGCCAGCTGGCCCGCGCCCCGCGCGGCTGACCCATGGTTCGGGGCACGCGGCACAGCACCCGCCCGCCGTGCACGGGTACCGGACCGCGATGCGCCCGGCATGCGCCCGGCCACGGGCTCGTAGAATCGAGCTCACCATGGCTTACCTCGACCACGCCGCGACCACGCCGATGCTTCCGGAGGCGATCGCGGCGATGACCGCCCAGCTCGCCGTCACCGGCAACGCGTCCTCACTGCACGCCGCCGGGCGACGGGCCCGCCGTACCGTCGAGGAGTCGAGAGAGACCCTCGCCGACGCCCTTGGCGCACGCCCCAGCGAGGTGGTCTTCACCTCCGGAGGCACCGAGGCCGACAACCTCGCCGTGAAGGGCCTCTACTGGGCCCGCCGCGACGCCGACCCACGGCGCACCCGCGTTCTCGCCGGTCCCGTCGAGCACCACGCGGTGCTGGACGCAGTCGACTGGCTCGCCGAACACGAGGGCGCGACCGTCGAATACCTCCCCGTCGACAGGTACGGGCGCGTCCACCCGGACGCACTGCGCGAGGCGATCGTGCGCAACCGGGACGATGTCGCGCTGGTCACTGTGATGTGGGCCAACAACGAGATCGGCACCATCATGCCGGTACGTGAACTGGCCGCCGTGGCCAACGAGTTCGACGTGCCGATGCATGCCGACGCGGTCCAGGCCTTCGGTCAGCTGGACGTCGACTTCGCCGGCTCGGGGCTGGCCGCGATGACCGTCAGCGCGCACAAGATCGGCGGCCCGTTCGGCATCGGCGCGCTGCTGCTCGGCCGCGAACACACCCCCGTACCCGTGCTGCACGGCGGCGGCCAGGAGCGGCATGTGCGCTCCGGGACCCTCGACGTGCCCGCCGTCGCCGCCTTCGCGGTGGCCGGACGGCTCGCCGCCGAACGGCGCGAGGAGTTCGCCCGCGAGATCGGCGGGCTCCGCGACGAGCTGGTCGCGGCCGTGCTGGCCGCGGTTCCCGACGCCATCCTCGGCGGCGACCCCGCCCCCGGCGGCCGGCTGCCGGCCAACGCCCACTTCACCTTCCCCGGGTGCGAGGGTGACTCCCTCCTGCTGCTGCTGGACGCCCAGGGCATCGAATGCTCCACCGGCTCCGCCTGCACGGCGGGCATCGCCCAGCCCAGCCATGTGCTGCTGGCCACCGGCACCGATCCGGACCTGGCCCGCGGCACGCTGCGGTTCTCGCTCGGTCACACGTCGACCAAGCAGGACGTCGAGGACGTGGCACGGGCGATCGGGCCGGCGGTCGAGCGCGCCAGGACGGCAGGGCTCAGCTAGTGCCCCTCCCGGCAAGCTTTGCCCCGTCGCGTCGTCCAGCACGCCCGCTCGCCGCGTTGGCCAAAAGCCCTGGTAGCTCCGCTACAAGGACTTCCGGCCGCCTTGCGATCGCACGCACTGGACGACGCTCCCTACGGGGCAAACATTGCCGGTCACGGCACTAGATCCGCCGGACGCCTCCTGGGGTCTCGGGCCCCCAGGGCCCTTCGCCGGGCCGGCAGCCGCTGCCCGTACCAGCTTGAGATACCGGTCCCAGTCCCAATGCGGACCGGGGTCGGTGTGGTCCGTGCCCGGCACCTCCACATGCCCGATGATGTGCTTGCGGTCCACCGGAATCCCGTACCGTCCGCATATCGCGGCCGTCAGCCGCGCCGACGACGCGTACATCGCCGCCGTGAAGTCCTGCGGCCGGTCCACGAACCCCTCGTGCTCGATGCCGACGCTGCGCTCGTTGTACGACCTGTTCCCGGCGTGGAACGCCACATCCAGCTCACGGATCATCTGCGCCACATGGCCGTCCCGGCGTACCACGTAGTGCGCCGCCGCCCCGTGGTCCGGACTCTGGAAGACCTTGACCGCGCTGCGGTAGCTGCCCTGCGTGACATGGATGACGACCCGGTCGATGTCGTAGTCGTCGGGGCGGTCCGCCCGCCGCCAGTTCGCCGGGGACGCCGCTATCCACTCCGCCCCGGCGTAATCCAGCTCACCCGGCTTCCGGGGCTTGGTGACTCCCGGCAGCCGCCACCAGGCATGCTCCAGCTTCGTCCGCGCCAGCGCCGCCGTGCCCACGGCCGTGACGGCAGCGCCGATCAGCATCCCGCGCCGGCTGATGCCGTGCTCCGGCTTCGCCCCTGCGGAGCCCTTGGCGCCCGTCGTCCCCTTGGTCCCCATGCGATCGACAACGCATATCCGCGAGCGTTCGGTTCCCGGCGACCCGTACCCTGGTGGAGCTATGAATCAGACTTCCCCGCGCCCCCTCCGGGTGCTCGCCGCCATGTCGGGCGGTGTCGACTCCGCCGTCGCAGCGGCCCGCGCCGCCGAGGCGGGCCACGACGTGACCGGTGTGCACCTCGCCCTCTCCGCGAACCCGCAGTCGTTCCGTACCGGAGCGCGCGGCTGTTGCACCATCGAGGACTCCCGCGACGCCCGCCGCGCCGCGGACGTCATCGGCATCCCGTTCTACGTCTGGGACCTGGCGGAACGCTTCCGCGAGGACGTGGTCGAGGACTTCATCGCCGAGTACGAGGCGGGCCGCACCCCCAACCCGTGCCTGCGCTGCAACGAGAAGATCAAGTTCGCGGCGCTGCTCGACAAGGCGCTCGCCCTCGGCTTCGACGCCGTCTGCACCGGCCACTACGCCACGGTCGTGCTGAACGCGGACGGCAGCCGCGAACTCCACCGCGCCTCGGACATGGCCAAGGACCAGTCGTATGTCCTCGGCGTCCTGGACGAGAAGCAGCTCGCCCACGCCATGTTCCCGCTCGGCGACACCCTCACCACCAAGGAAGAGATCCGCGCCGAGGCGGAGGCCCGCGGCCTGGCCGTGGCGAAGAAGCCCGACAGCCACGACATCTGCTTCATCGCCGACGGCGACACCCAGGGCTTCCTGGCGAGCCGGCTCGGCACGGCCGAGGGCAACATCGTTGACGAGTCGGGTACGAAGGTCGGCACCCATGAGGGCGCCTTCGGCTTCACCATCGGCCAGCGCAAGGGCCTGCGCATCGGCCACCCGGCGCCCGACGGCAAGCCGCGCTACGTCCTGGACATCTCCCCGGTGAACAACACGGTGACGGTCGGCCCGGTCGAGGCCCTCGACGTCACCGCGCTGACCGCCATCAAGCCCCGCTGGTGCGGCACCGCCCCGGTCGGCCCCGGTACGTACACCGCCCAGCTCCGTGCCCACGGAGGTGAGACCGAGGTGACCGCCGAGCTCGTGGACGGCAGCCTGAACGTCACCTTCACCGAGGCGGTACGGGGCGTGGCCCCCGGCCAGGCAGTCGTGCTGTACGACGGGACGCGGGTGGTCGGCTCGGCGACGATCGCGACGACGGTGCGGCGCACCGCGGCCGGGTGGCCGGTTGATGACGCTGCGATGTAGTCCTCGACGGTGTTGGCTCGTGCGGTCTTGCGGTGGGATTCATGGCTCCACCGCAAGGACTGCCCGGCGAGCCGGACGAGCGTCAGGCGGATCATTGCCACCTTGATCATGGCATCTGAGGTCGCGGTAAGCCGTTCGTATGCGGCCTCCTGAACTGGCTGTCGCTGCTGATTCTGCCCGCGCACTTGGCAACCTTGGCATGGACGCAGGCCGGACGTGCGACCTGGGTCCGCTGGGCGGCGGCCTCGGCGGCCGCTATGGCGTTTGCGCTGCCGTTGATCCTTTTCAGTCGAGGCCAGTCCGCGCAGGTGTCCTGGATACCGCCGCTGACCTGGCACATGATGATCGGCCCTGCGGTCCTGCTGGCAATCGGCGGCCTCGGGGCCCTACTGGACCGGCCACAGGTGGGCCGACTGTCGGCGGCGGCCGTCGGGCTACCACTGCTGGCAGTGCCGCAGGTCGGTCTGATCAGTCTCTCCCTGATCCAGCCGCTGTTCACGGGCCTCGGTCGCTGCGGTGCCCAGTACTCCGCCGACCAGGATCACGGGCGGTGCGTCACCCTGACGCCGGTAGGCGATCAGGGTGACGTCACGGGAGAGAGCCTTGTCCATGTGAGGGTGGACTCCGCAGCATCGCCGAACTCATCGCTCCGGGCCGGGAACGTGTGGGAATTTTCAATTCGGCACGTGAGGACGGCGCCTGACGATCAGTCGCGTACCGTCTCGGTTTCGTAGAAGCAGAAGTGGTCCTTGATCGCAGCGACTTCGGGCTTCGGGTCCGGATACGCCCAGACGAGATCGGCCGCGTCCGGCAGTGACCAGTAGGAGGCATCCCCCTTGAACGGACAGTGGGTATGGGTGTCCGAGGCCGTCAGCAGTTCCGTCCGGACGTCTTCGGGCGGCAGGTAGTAGCGGACCGGACAGCCCGTCTCGCGCAGGACGAGCGGGCTCCGGCTCTCGGCGAGCACCTGCCCGTCGCGCACCACACGTACATGCTCGGTACCGGGTTCGACGGTGATGATGTGTCCTCGTGTGGAAGTCATGTCTGGTTCAGCCGTGTCACGGGCCGATTTCTTCCCCTTTCCGCCCCCGCTGCCGGCCGGTTCTTCACCCGCACGCCCGGATGCGTCGGTGGTGGCCCTTACGGTTGCCGCATGAACATCTGTGTTTTTCTCTCCGCAGCCGACCTCGACGACCGCTACACCGTGCCCGCCCGCGAATTCGCCGAACTGCTCGGCCGGGGCGGACACACACTGGTCTGGGGCGGGTCGGAGAGCGGACTGATGAAGGTCGTCGCCGACGGGGTGCAGGAAGCGGGCGGACGGCTGGTGGGGGTGTCGGTCGACTTCCTGGCCGCGAAGGCCCGCACCAACGCCGACGAGATGGTGATCGCGCGCGATCTCGCCGAGCGCAAGGCACTCCTCCTGGAGAAGGCCGACGCGATCGTGATCATGGTGGGGGGTACCGGGACGCTCGACGAGGCGACCGAGATCCTGGAACTGAAGAAGCACGGCAAGCACGACAAGCCGGTGGTCCTGCTCAACACGGCGGGCTTCTACGACGGGCTGCGCCAGCAGTTCCAGCGCATGGAGGACGAGGGCTTCCTGCCGATTCCGCTCGCCGATCTGGTGTTCTTCGCGAAGGACGCGGTCGGGGCCCTGGCGTACCTCGAGGAGTGGTCCGGGCTGCAGTAGGCAGGTGGGTGGATGCGACCATGGGGCCATGTCCACTCATCTCATCACCGGCGCCGGCTCCGGTATCGGCGCGGCTGTCGCACGCCGTCTTCTGGCGCGGGGCGACGAGCTCGTGCTGCTGGCCCGGGACGCGGGCCGCGCCAAGGAGCTTGCCGCGCTGTACCCCGGCGCCCGCACGCTCGTCGGCGATCTCGGCAACCCGGACCGGCTCTCCTGGGCGTTCGCCCAGCAGCCGCTGCCGGAGCGGCTCGACTCGCTGCTGCACATCGCGGGCGTCGTGGAGCTCGGCCGGGTCGGCGACCTCACGCCCAAGGCATGGCACTTCCAGCTCAACGCCAACCTGGTCGCCCCCGCCGAGCTGACCCGGCTCTTCCTGCCGCAGCTTCGGGTTGCCCAGGGCCATGTCGTCTTCGTGAACTCGGGCGCCGGGCTCAGCGCGCACGCGGAGTGGAGCGCGTACGCCGCGAGCAAGCACGGCCTGAAGGCGCTGGCCGACTCGCTGCGCCAGGAGGAGCACGAGAACGGGGTACGGGTGACCTCCGTCTACCCCGGGCGCACCGCCAGCCCCATGCAGGCCAAGGTCCACCGGCAGGAGGGCAAGGAGTACGACGCCTCCCGGTTCATCGACCCGGAGTCCGTCGCGACGACGATTGTGATGGCGCTCGATCTGCCGCGGGACGCCGAGGTCAACGACCTGACAGTCCGCCCGGGGCGCTGACCGGGACCCGGGCCGGGACCAGGATCGCGGCCGGACCGGGACCCGGGCAGGGTCCTGGCGAGCGCTCTGCCGCGCCTGCCCCGCGACGGGCCCGGCGCCCCGGACCGTAGGCTTCCTGCGTGAGCGAGAAGAGCAAGTTCAGCGGGTGCCGCGCCACCGGGATCGGGTCGATGCCCGGGGGAGACGCGCGGGAGGCGGCGAAGACCGTCACCGGGTCCTTCGGGGACGGCGAGGGGCTGCCGTATCTGCCGGAGCTGCCCGCACGCGGGCCCGGCGCGGACATGATCGGGCGGACCATCGGGCTGCTCGTCGACATGTACGGCCACGTCGAGCCGAGTGGCTGGCGGATCAGTGACCGGCCGGGCCGCGACACCCGCCGGGCCCGCTCCTGGCTCGGCGAGGACCTCGACGCCCTGGAGGAGTTCACCCAGGGGTACGAAGGACCGCTCAAGGTCCAGGCCGTCGGCCCCTGGACGCTGGCCGCCGCGCTGGAGCGGCGGGGCGGCGAGGCGGCGCTCGGCGACCCGGGCGCCTGCCGCGATCTGGCGGGCTCCCTGACGGAGGGGCTGCACAACCACCTCGCCGACGTGCGGCGCAGGGTGCCCGGCGCGCAGGTGATCCTCCAGCTCGACGAGCCGTCCCTGACCGGTGTGCTCCGCGGACAGATCCGGACGGCGAGCGGATACCGCACCTACCGGGCCGTGGACCGGCAGGTGGTGGAGGGCACGCTTCGCGAGGTGCTGGCGGCGAACGGGGACGGCGCCACGGTCGTCCACACCTGCGCGCCCGACGTACCGTTCGCGCTGCTCCGGCGCGCCGGGGCCGACGGTATTTCGTTCGACTTCTCCTTGCTCACCGAGCGTGAGGAGGAGGCGATCGGGGAAGCGGTCGAGGGCGGGACCCAGCTCTTCCTCGGTGTGGTTCCCGGCGCCGACCCGGCTTCGGACGCATTGTCGGACCCGGGCGGTAGCGTCATGGGTGTCAGGACGCTGTGGCGCAGGCTGGGGCTGAATCCGGGGACTCTCGCCGAGTCGTTGGTGATCACCCCGTCGTGCGGCCTCGCGGGCGCGTCGCCCGCGTACGCGCGCGCCGCGCTCGCCCATTGCGCCCGGGCCGCGAGATCGCTCGCAGACAACCCTGAGTGACGGGTATCGGGTAACGGGAGGACGAGACGATGGCCGGCGGACAGCAGTCGGAAGTGCCCGCGGAGGTACAGGGGCGGCATGCGCTCCTCGCCGAGCAGATCGAGGAGCACCGCTTCCGCTACTACGTGAATGACCAGCCAGTCGTCAGCGACGCCGAGTTCGACCGGCTGATGCGCTCGCTGCAGGAGCTGGAGGACGAGTATCCGCAGCTGCGTACGCCCGCGTCGCCGACCCAGAAGGTCGCGGGGCCGTATCGGACGGAGTTCACCTCGGTCGAGCACCGCGAGCGGATGCTCTCCCTGGACAACGCCTTCGACGACGAGGGGCTGGCGGTCTGGGCCGAGCGCGTTGCCAAGGACATCGGCACGACCGGCTACCACTTCCTGTGCGAGCTCAAGGTGGACGGCCTCGCGGTCAACCTCACCTATGAACGAGGGGTGCTGACCCGCGCGGCGACTCGCGGGGACGGCCGCACCGGAGAGGACATCACCCCCAATGTCCGTACGATCGCCGAGATCCCGCACCGGCTGAAGGGCGACCGGATCCCGGAGCTGGTCGAGATCCGCGGCGAGGTCTTCTTCCCGATGGAGGCCTTCGAGGCGCTGAATGCCCGGCTGGTGGCAGCCGACGACAAGCCGTTCGCCAACCCGCGCAACGCGGCGGCGGGTTCGCTGCGCCAGAAGGACCCGAAGGTGACCGCGGGCCGCCCGCTGCACATGGTGGTGCACGGCATCGGTGCCCGTGAGGGCTTCGGGATCGACCGTCTCTCGCACGCCTACGAGCTGTTGCACGAGTGGGGCCTGCCCACTGCCGGACACAACAAGGTCGTCGACTCCCTCGACGGTGTACGGGAGTTCATCGCGCACTTCGGCGAGAACCGGCACTCCGTGGAGCACGAGATCGACGGCGTCGTCGTCAAAGTCGACGAGATCGCGCTCCAGGGCCGGCTGGGCTCCACCTCGCGTGCCCCGCGCTGGGCGATCGCCTGGAAGTACCCGCCGGAGGAGGTGAACACCAAGCTGGTGAACATCAGGGTCGGCGTCGGACGCACCGGCCGGGTCACTCCGTACGCGCAGGTCGAACCGGTCGAGGTGGCGGGCTCCGAGGTCGAGTTCGCCACGCTGCACAACCAGAACGTGGTGAAGGAGAAGGGCGTCCTCATCGGCGACACGGTGGTGATCCGCAAGGCGGGCGATGTGATCCCGGAGATCCTCGGCCCGGTCGTCGATCTGCGGGACGGCACCGAGCGGGCGTTCGTGATGCCGACCCACTGCCCCGAGTGCGGGACGGAGCTGCGGCCCATGAAGGAGGCCGACGTCGACGTCCGCTGTCCCAACGCGCGCTCCTGCCCAGCCCAGTTGCGGGAGCGCGTCGCTTACCTCGCGAGCCGCAAGTGTCTGGACATCGATCACTTCGGCTACGTTGCCGCGGCCGCCCTGACCAGGCCGCTGGAGCCTGTGGAACCGCCGATGAGCGACGAGGGCGATCTTTTCGGACTGACCATCGAGCAGCTGCTGCCGATCCGGGCCTATGTGCTCGACATGGACAGCGGACTGCCCAAGCGCGACCCGAGGACCGGCGAGGAGAAGACCGCCCTGGTCTTCGCCAATCAGGACGGCGAGCCGAAGAAGAACGCCGTGGCGATGCTGGAATCCGTTGCCGCCGCCAAGGAGGCTCCCCTGGCCCGGATTCTCACCGGGCTGTCGATCCGTCATGTGGGCCCGGTCGCGGCCGCGGAGCTGGCCCGTCAGTTCCGTTCGATGGACCGCATCGAGGCGGCCACCGAGCAGGAGCTGGCCGCCGCCGACGGGGTCGGACCCATCATCGCCGCCTCGGTCACCCAGTGGTTCGCGGAGGACTGGCACCGGGAGATCCTGCGCAAGTGGCGGGAGGCCGGGGTCCGGATGGCGGACGAGGCCGCGGGCGGGGACGAGGGGCTCCGGCCGCTCGAAGGCCTTACCGTCGTTGTCACCGGCACGCTGGCCGACCACACCAGGGACGGTGCGAAAGAGGCCCTGCAGAGCCGGGGAGCCAAAGTCACCGGTTCCGTTTCGAAGAAGACCTCCTTTGTTGTGGTCGGCGACAACCCGGGCTCGAAATACGACAAGGCCATGCAGCTGAAGGTTCCCGTTCTGGACGGGGCGGGCTTCGCCGTGCTGCTCGAAGAGGGACCGGAAGCGGCGCGCGCAGCGGCTGTACCTGTCGCCGGACCGGTTGAGGAGTAGCGGGCCGCAGTGGCGCCGGACGGGGTTCGGGAAGGGGCCGGACGCGATACGGAACGGGGCCGTCCGGGCAGGAGGCGCGGTCAGGGCGTCAGGGTTCACCCGTTCGGCGCATAACCGGCGCTGACGGATGGTCGGATTGCATTCGGGCAAGAGGTGTAGAGCGCTGCCCGTAGGGGGTTTCGCGGCCTACTGTTGAGACGTGCGCCTGCCGTGCCCCGGCTGCACGACCGCCGTGGGGCCGTGGTGGCATGGGAGCGGGACAACAGGTGACATCGGCACCGCCGGCTGTGAGAGGGACGGAATGAAACCGACCGAGAGCGCCGCACCGGTGTCGCGGCTGCAAGGTTTCGTCGGCCTCACCCCCAAAGTGGGTGCCGTCGTCATGGCGATCGCCACTGTCCAGCTCGGGACCGGTTTCTACCGGAGCGTGAGCGACGGGCACGCGCTCTTCCCGGACGGCGAGGCCGGCTGGTCGCTCGCCGTCCTCACCGGAATCATCGTCGGCCATCTGGTGGCCCTCGGGCGCGACCGCTGGTGGGGAGGGACCGGATCCAGCGCCGCCCTCACCCTGGCCGTCCTGCTGCTCTACGGCTGGGTGTCCGCCGGACTCGTCAGCATGGTCGTCGTCCTCCTCGTCGGCGTCACACGAAGACACCGCTGGTCGCAGGGGCTGCTGCACGGGGCAGTGGACATCCTGGGGATAGGGGCGGCGGCGCTGGTCCTCGCCGCGTTCGGTGAGGTGCAGACCGTCGAGTCGCCCTGGCAGCCACTCGACTGGGGCGTCCACGCAGTTCCGGAAGTCCTCCTCGCCGCCGCCACCTATCTGCTCGTCACCCGGGTCCTCCTGTGGTACGCGCGGGCAACTCAGGGCGGCGGGCTGCCGACCATCGCGCGCACGGCCCTGCTGCGGCAGGGACTCGTCGCGGTCGCGCTGCTCGGCATCGCCCCGCTGATCTGTGTCGTCGCGATGACCACCCCCGTCCTGCTGCCGCTCTTCGCGGTCCCGCTGATCGCCCTGGACTCCACCCTCTGGATCGCCCGGGCCAGAGCCGAGGAGCAGCTGCGGGACCCGCTGACCGGACTGCCCAACCGGCAGTGGATGCTGGAGCGCACCTGGACGGCCCTGGAGGACGCCGAGAGCACCGGCGCCAGATCCGCCCTCGTCCTGATCGACCTCGACCGGTTCCGGGCCGTCAACGACACCCTCGGTCACCTGGCGGGGGACCGGCTGCTGCTGCAGATAGCGGAACGGCTCCGGCTGGCCCTGCCGCGCGGAGCGGAGGCCGCGCGGCTCGGCGGCGACGAGTTCGCCGTACTGCTTCCGACCGCGGACTCCACCACCAGCGCCCAGCGCGTCGCCCGCCATCTGGTCGCCGAGCTCTCCTCACCGCTGGACCTCGACGGACTCACCCTGGTGCTGGAGGCCAGTGCCGGTGTCGCCGTCTACCCCGAGCACGCACTGGACGCGGAAGGGCTGCTCAGGCGCGCCGATGTGGCGATGTACCAGGCCAAGCGGGACCGTACGGGCGTCGAGGTGTACGAGTCGAAGCGGGACAGCAACACCCCGGACCGACTCGGTCTCCTCGGTGACCTGCGGCGCGCCCTGGACGCCGGCGAGGTGGAGCTCCACTACCAGCCGAAGGTCCGCTTCGACGGGCAGGTGGCCGGACTCGAGGCGCTGGTGCGCTGGGTTCATCCGGAGCGCGGGCGGGTCCCTCCGGACGAGTTCATCGCCATTGCCGAGTCGTCGGGGCTGATGCCGCACCTCACCGAGTACGTGCTGGAGACGGCGCTGGCGCAGGTCGCCCGGTGGCGGGCACAGGGGCTGTTCGTCCCTGTCGCGGTCAACGTTTCCCCGCGCGACGTCCACACCCCCGGCTTCGCGGGCGGCGTCGCGGCCCGGCTCGCCCGGCACGGCGTCCCTCCCGGCTCCCTGCAGCTGGAAATCACGGAACACGTACTGCTCGAGGACCCGCAGCGCGCCGCGGACACGCTGGCCGGGCTGACCGGGCACGGCGTGAAGATGTCGCTCGACGACTTCGGTACGGGGTACTCCTCGCTGGTCCACCTGCGCCGGCTGCCGGTCAGCGAGCTGAAGATCGACCGGTCGTTCGTGGCCCGGCTGGCTGTCGACCACGAGGACGCGGAGATCGTCCGCTGCACGATCGATCTGGCCCACTCGCTGGGCCTGCTGGTCGTCGCCGAGGGGGTCGAGGACGACGAGACGTGGGAGCGGCTGCGGGACCTGCGCTGCGACGCGGTGCAGGGGTGGCTGGTGGCGGCCGCGATGCCGCCGCAGGAGACGACGGCCTGGCTGAGGGCGCGCGGCGAGCACGGGTGGCGTCGGCCGGCCGAGCTGGAAGCAGCGGCTGCGGCCGCGGCCGCAGCCGCCGCGGCGGGGGCGGCCGAGCTGGAGCCGCGGTCCCCCGGGCGAGGGATTCCCTCGCGTCCGGCGACGACGTGAGCGGGCGGGCCGGCCGGTAGGGAAGAGAGCCCGGAACGCGCGAGTGGTGCCCTGTCCTCGATCTCCCCCAGGGCATCGAGGACGCCTCACGCACGGGGACCTTCTCGACGGGCCCGACCGGCCTCGATAAGCGCAGAACAGAGCGGAGTGTTCCATGGGTGGCGGTCCCTCCCATGGCGGACCCCATAGGATTGGGGCCAAAACCACAACACTCACCCCTGAGGATCGCTGCATGCCTGGCATCACGCGCGAGGAGGTCGTCCACCTCGCCCGGCTGGCGCGTCTGGAGCTGAAGGGCGAAGAGCTCGATCACTTCGCCGGTCAGCTCGACGACATCATCGGCGCGGTCGCCCGCGTCTCCGAGGTCGCCGACCAAGACGTACCGCCGACCTCCCACCCGCTGCCGCTGACCAATGTCATGCGCGCGGACGAGGTCCGTCCGTCGCTCACCCCCGAGCAGGCGCTCTCCGGCGCCCCGGCCCAGGAGCAGCAGCGTTTCAAGGTGCCGCAGATCCTGGGGGAGGACTAAAAGTCATGACGGACAACAGCTCCATCATCAAGCTCACCGCCGCCGAGATCGCCGCGAAGATCGCCTCCGGTGAGCTCACGGCCGTCGAGGTCACCGAGGCGCACCTGGCCCGGATCGACGCGGTCGACGAGAAGGTCCACGCCTTCCTGCACATCGACCGTGAGGGCGCGCTCGCGCAGGCCCGCGCCGTGGATGCGAAGAAGGCGGCGGGCGAGAAGCTCGGCCCGCTGGCCGGCGTCCCGCTCGCGCTCAAGGACATCTTCACCACGAAGGACATGCCGACCACCGTCGGCTCGAAGATCCTCGAGGGCTGGGTCCCGCCGTACGACGCGACCCTGACCAAGAAGCTGAAGGCGGCCGACGTCGTCATCCTCGGCAAGACCAACATGGACGAGTTCGCCATGGGGTCCTCCACCGAGAACAGCGCCTTCGGTCCGACCGGCAACCCGTGGGACCTCACCCGCGTGCCGGGTGGCTCCGGCGGTGGCTCCTCGGCCGCCCTCGCGTCGTACGAGGCCCCCCTCGCCATCGGCACGGACACCGGCGGTTCCATCCGCCAGCCCGCCGCCGTCACCGGCACCGTCGGCGTCAAGCCCACCTACGGCGGCGTCTCCCGCTACGGCATGGTCGCCTTCTCGTCCTCCCTCGACCAGGGCGGCCCCTGCGCCCGCACGGTCCTGGACGCGGCCCTCCTGCACGAGGTGATCGCCGGACACGACCCGCTGGACTCGACGTCCATCGACGCCCCGGTCCCGCCCGTCGTCGAAGCCGCCCGCAACGGCAGCGTCGACGGCATGCGCATCGGTGTCGTCAAGCAGTTCTCCGGCGAGGGCTACCAGGCCGGTGTCGTCCAGCGCTTCAACGAGTCGGTCGAGCTGCTGAAGTCGCTCGGCGCCACGATCGTCGAGCTGGACTGCCCGTCCTTCGACCTGGGTCTGTCGGCGTACTACCTGATCGCGCCGTCCGAGTGCTCGTCCAACCTGGCGCGCTTCGACGCCATGCGCTACGGCCTGCGGATCGGCGACGACGGCACGAAGTCCGCCGAGGAGGTCACCGCGCTCACCCGCGAGGCCGGCTTCGGTGACGAGGTCAAGCGCCGCGTCATCCTCGGGACGTACGCACTCAGCTCCGGCTACTACGACGCGTACTACGGCTCGGCGCAGAAGGTCCGCACGCTCATCACGCGGGACTTCGAGAAGGCCTTCGGGCAGGTGGACGTCATCGTCTCCCCGACGACCCCGACCACCGCCTTCCCGATCGGCGAGCGTACCGACGACCCGATGGCGATGTACCTGGCCGACCTGTGCACCATCCCGACCAACCTGGCCGGCAACTCCGCCATGTCGCTGCCCTGCGGTCTGGCGCCGGAGGACGGCCTGCCGGTCGGTCTGCAGATCATCGCCCCCGCCATGAAGGACGACCGGCTGTACAAGGTCGGGGCCGCAGTCGAGGCCGCCTTCGTGGAAAAGTGGGGGCACCCGCTGCTGGAGGAGGCTCCCTCACTGTGAGCGCACTGACCAAGGCCAAGGGCTTCAAGAAGTCCAAGACCGGTACGTACCTGTCCATCGGCACCACCGCCTTCGGCGCGATCGGCGTGCTCAAGCAGGCCAAGAAGGCACGCTTTGAGCACGACACGCTCCGGCTGGTCGACGCCGTCGTCTCCGCTGCCGCCATCGCCACCGGCATCGCTCTGCTCTGCCGAGAGCTGAAGCGCCTGGGCGACGACGACGTACTGCTGGGTTGAGAGGGAAAGTTTCACCGTGACTGTCACTGACCTGGTGCCGTACGAGGACGCCCTCGCGACGTACGACCCCGTCATGGGCCTTGAGGTCCATGTCGAGCTCGGCACCAAGACCAAGATGTTCTGCGGCTGCTCCACCGAGCTGGGCGCGGAGCCGAACTCGCAGACGTGTCCGACCTGCCTCGGCATGCCCGGCTCGCTCCCGGTCGTCAACGCGATCGGCGTCGAGTCCGCCATCAAGATCGGCCTCGCGCTCAACTGCGAGATCGCCGAGTGGTGCCGCTTCGCCCGGAAGAACTACTTCTATCCGGACATGCCGAAGAACTTCCAGACCTCGCAGTACGACGAGCCGATCGCCTTCGACGGCTATCTGGACGTCCAGCTGGAGGACGGCGAGATCTTCCGGGTGCACATCGAGCGTGCCCACATGGAGGAGGACACCGGCAAGTCGCTGCACATCGGCGGCGCCACCGGCCGTATCCAGGGCGCGTCCCACTCGCTGCTGGACTACAACCGTGCGGGCATTCCACTCATCGAGATCGTCACCAAGCCGATCGAGGGAGCGGGTACGCGCGCACCCGAGGTCGCCAAGGCGTACGTCGCCGAGCTGCGCGAGCTCATCAAGGCGCTCGGCGTGTCCGAGGCCCGCATGGAGCAGGGCCAGATGCGCTGCGACGTGAACCTGTCGCTGCGCCCCAACGGCACCGAGACGTTCGGTACGCGCTCCGAGACGAAGAACGTGAACTCGCTGCGTTCCGTCGAGCGCGCCGCCCGTTACGAGATCCAGCGCCACGCCGCGGTGCTGAACTCCGGCGCCGCGGTCGTGCAGGAGACCCGGCACTTCCACGAGGAGGACGGCTCCACCACGGCCGGCCGCATCAAGGACAACGCCGAGGACTACCGCTACTTCCCGGAGCCCGACCTGGTGCCGGTCGCCCCGGCCCGCGACTGGGTCGAGGAGCTCCGCAAGGGACTTCCCGAGCTGCCGCGCGTACGCCGCAACCGGCTGCGCGAGGAGTGGGGTGTCTCCGAGCACGACATGCAGTCGATCCTCAACGCGGGCGCGGTCGACCTGATCGTCGCCACGACCGAGGCGGGCGCCCCGTCGGACCAGGCCCGCAAGTGGTGGATGGGCGAGCTGGCCCGTCACTCCAACGAGACCGGCACCGCCCTGGACGAGCTGGCGATCACCCCGGCGCAGGTCGCCCGGGTGACCGAGCTCGTGGCCTCCGGCGACCTCAACGACAAGCTGGCGCGCCAAGTCATCGAGGGTGTCCTCGCGGGCGAGGGCGACCCGGACACCGTCGTCGAGAAGCGCGGCCTGAAGGTCGTCTCGGACGAGGGCGCGCTGGGCACGGCTGTCGACGAGGCCATTGCCGCCAACGCGGCCATCGCGGACAAGATCCGCGGCGGCAAGGTCGCGGCGGCGGGTGCGCTCGTCGGCGCGGTCATGAAGGCCACCCGCGGCCAGGCGGACGCGGCCCGCGTCCGCGAGCTGATCCTGGAGAAGCTCGGCGTCGAAGGCTGAGCCCTTCCTGCCGCCGCATGCGGATGAAGGGGCGGTGCACCCGTTTGACCGGGTGTACCGCCCCTTCCTGTTCTTTCCGCGCCCGGGGGAAGGTCCGCTGAACGCCGTCACCGCCGAAATCGTCTCCGTCGCGCTGCTCCTCGCGCTGCCGTCGTACGCCCCGCAGGGCTGCCCGAGGCGACCGTTGCCGTACCCGCGGCCCTGCTGGGCGTCGTCATCGGCGCCGTGCCGTTCGCTGACGCCCAGGCGCGGACCGGCGGCCTGTGGGTTGGATTTTCCCGGGGGACTTCTTGGACGTTCACCGTCGGGCCGTGCGGTGGCCTTTCCGCAGCCACCTGCCTTCAATAGCTTCCCCGCTGTACGACCGGACTCGGGAGGCTCAACTTGAACACGGACATTTCACGGCGCCGGCTCTTCGCACTGGGTGGCGGCGCGCTCGGCGTCGCGGCGGCCGGTTCGCTGCTGCCGCCGTCGCTGCAGGCCGCGATGGCCGCACAGCCTGCGCCTGCGGCGGGGTCCGGCGGCGGGCTCGGAGACATCAGGCACGTGGTGATCCTGATGCAGGAGAATCGTTCCTTCGATCACTACTTCGGGGCCCTGCGCGGCGTTCGCGGGTTCGGCGACCGCAATGCGATCGAGCTGCCCTCCGGAAAGCCGGTCTTCGAGCAGCCGGGCGCGGCAGGCACCTCCGTGCTGCCCTTCCCGGTCCGGGACGCCGCTGCGACGCAGAAGAAGGACCTCCAGTACATCGGCGCCCTCGACCACTCCTGGAGCGGCGGCGGCAAGGCGTGGGCCGGCGGCTGGATGAACGGCTGGGTGACCGCGAAGACGGCCGCCACCATGGCGTACTACGACCGCCGCGACATCCCGCTGCACTACGAACTGGCCGACACCTTCACCGTCTGCGACGCCTACCACTCGTCCATCCACACCTCCACCAGCCCCAACCGCAACCACCTGTGGAGCGGGAAGACGGGCTTCGAGGCGAACGGCAAGCGGGCGGTCGGCAACGACGCGTACAGCGAGCGCACCCATCCGGGGTACGACTGGTCCACGTACGCGGAACGGCTGGAGGAGGCCGGGCACAGCTGGAAGACGTACACCGAGTGGGAGAACTTCACCGACAACCAGATAGAGTTCTTCGCCACCTTCAAGGCGATCGCCCGCAAGGCGCTGGCGAAGACCGGTGGTCACACCTACATGGAGTCCTTCTACGCGGCCGTCCGCAACACGGGCGACGCGGCCGAGCGGGCCAGGCTGCTCGGTCTGCTGGAGGACGGCGTCGCCACGCTGACGAACCCGGAACGCAGCCTGTTCGAGCGGGGGCTGCGCCGGGTCGAGACCGGCACGCTGGCCGACGCGTTCGCCGCGGACGTGGCGGCGGGCACGCTGCCCGAGGTCTCCTACCTGGTGCCGTCGGCGGTCGACTCGGAGCACCCGAGCGTCTCCTCCCCGATCCACAGCGCGACGATCGTCTACAAGGTCCTGGACGCGCTGGGCAAGCACCCCGATGTGTGGCAGCACACCGCCGTCATCATCAACTACGACGAGAACGACGGCTTCTTCGACCACGTCCCGCCGCCCGTGGCACCGCCCGAGGTGACCGAGGAACAGTGGGAGTCCAAGCCCACCGGCCTCGGCGTACGGGTGCCGCTGCTCGTCGTGTCGCCGTGGACCGTGGGCGGCTACGTCTGCTCCGAGGTCTTCGACCACACCTCGGTGATCCGCTTCCTGGAGCGGTGGACGGGTGTGAAGGAGCCGAACATCAGTGACTGGCGGCGTACCGTCACCGGCGATCTGACCTCTGCGTTCGACTTCACGCGCGGGCGGCGCAGGCCCGAGATCGAGCAGCCTGGCGCCATTCCGCCGTTCAGCGGACGCTGGCAGCCGAAGCCGCCGGCCGTCCAGCAGATGCCCGTACAGGAGCCCGGTGTCCGGCCCGCCCGTCCGCTGCCGTACCAGCCGGACGCCCAGTCGACCGTGACGAACGGGGCAGTTCGGGTGGCCCTCAGCAACACGGGCCGTTCGTCGGCGCACTTCGCGCTGTATCCGTACGCGGGCGAGTTTCCCGTACCCCAGCACCAGGATGTACGGGGCACGGCGCAATGGATGGTCCCCCTCACCGGTGACGCGTACCGGTTCACGGTGACCGGGCCGAACGGCTTCCGGCGCGAGTTCGCAGGAGCTGCCGCCGGCGGACCCGAGGTCGCCACCTGGATCGATGCCCACGAGCGCGATCTGCACGTCACCCTGCGCAACACGGGGCAGCGGACGCTCACCTTCACCGTCCGGCCGCTGGGGTACGTCGACGAGGCGGACCTGCGCGACTGGACCCGGACCATCAAGGTCAAGCCCGGCCGGAGCCGTACGGTCGTCCACTCGGCCGCCGACGCGCACGGCTGGTACGACCTGTCCGTCACCGTCGACGGGGACGACGTGTTCCGCCGCCGGCTGATGGGGCACATCGAGAACGGCCGGGCGAGCGTCTCCGGCTGACCGCCGGGCACCACCGCGGACACGCGGAACCGTGCCCCGTGCGACGGGCGTATTCACGATCACGACTGAACCGATCGAGAACTGGTCCGGCGTCACGACGGGGTCCGCCCCGGACGAGGCGGACCCCACCTCTACCCCCGGCATCTGCCCCGCACCCGGGACCGACGGCGGCTTCGGCAGCGAGCCGCGCATCTGTCCCGTCCATCTTGCGGAGGCGTGGCGAAGGGCATCGCCGCGATCGAGGAGCAGTACGAGGACGAGCTGCGGGCGGAGGACTTCGCCCCGATGCTCGGCATGCTGATAGGGATCGGCGTCGGCATCGACTACGCGCTGTTCATCGTCACCCGGCACCGCACAGGACTGCGGCGCGGCATGACGGTCGCCGAGGCGGCGCAGGACGCTGTTGCGACGACCGGGCGCGCCGTCGTGATCGCCGGGGCCACCGTCTGCATCGCCCTGCTCGGCATGCTCATCCTGCGGCTCGGGACTTCGCCCAGGTCGTCATCGGCAGACTCCCGCTCTTCGTCGGCGCGGTCATCGGGCTCGGCTGCCTGCTCCTGCTGCTGGCGTTCCGGTCGATGGCAATCCCGCTGAAGGCGGCCGTGATGAACGTGGCCGCCGTGGCCCCCTCCTTCGGTGTCGTCGTCGCGATCTTCCAGTGGGGATGGGGGAGCGAACTGCTGGGGCTGGGCGGCGCCGGGCCCATCGGACCCTTTCTCCCGGTCATCATGGTCGCCGTGCTCTTCGGCCTCTCCATGGACTACCAGGTGTTCCTCGTCGGCCGGATGTACGAGGAGTGGCTGGAGACCGGCGACAACCGGCGGGCGGTCCGGGTCGGCCTCGCCGAGCCCAGCCGGCTGATCAACTCCGCCGCGGTGATCATGATCTCCGTCTTCCTCGCCTTCGTCCTCAGCGGAGACCGGGTCATCGCGATGTTCGGCATCGCACTCGCCGCCGCGGTCGCCCTGGACGCCTTCGTCCTGCGCACCCTGCTGGTTCCGGCCCTGATGCACATGCTGGGCGGCGCCAACTGGTGGCTGCCGCGCCGACTGGACCGAAGGCTGCCGCGCATCAGCATCGAGCCACCCGAGTGCCGGGCCGCGCATGCGAAAATTCTTTCGGCGCGCAGCAGCGAGGACGACGAACCGGCCGCGCAGCGCGTCCACTGACATGACAGTTGGAGGAGCACGATGTTCGCGGTATCCCTGGGTGACGACGGCGCGGAACTGCGCCCGCTGGAGGTTTGGCAGGCGGAGGAGTTCCTTGCGCACATCGACCGGGCCCGCGAGCTCGTCGACCCGTGGATCCCCTTCGCGGCCTTCGCCACCGATCTCGAATCGGCGCGCGCCCTGCTGCAGCGGTACGCCGACAAGCAGGCGGCCGACACGGGCCGGCTGTACGGCATCTGGCTGGACGGCACGCTCGTCGGCGGCGTCCTCTTCCGGATCTTCGACACCGAGTCCGGGAACTGTGAGGTCGGCTGCTGGCTGGAGTCCGCAGGAGAGGGGCGCGGTCTGGTGACCCGGGCGGTGCGCAAGCTGATCGACTGGGCGGTCGAGGAGCGCGGGATGCACCGCGTGGAGTGGGTGGCCTCCTCCGCCAACACCCGCAGTGTCGCGGTCGCGAAGCGGCTCGGCATGACGCGCGACGGGGTGCTCCGGGAGAGCTACCCGTACCGGGGGACACGGCACGACTCGGAGATCTGGTCCGTGCTGGCACCCGAGTGGCGCGCTCAGCGGGGCTGAGACGGTACTGCTGTCTGGTGCGGGTCCGCTCCGGGCCGGGCGGTACCGGACGTTAAGAGCGTTCTCATCCGGGCCGCCTAGCGTGCGGCGCATGAACCCCACAACGTCCAAGACCACCGAAGCCCCTGCCACCGAGGCGCCCGAAGCCACGGACCCGACATCCACGACGCTTGTGAAGGGCGCGTCGGACGCTTCCGATGCGTCCGACGAGGCGAAGGGCGAAGCCGAGGGCGGGCGGGCGCCGGGCGACGGCGACGGTCCCGGGCACGGCAGCAGCGCCGATTCGGACTCCGGTCCGGACCTCGACTTCGATCCGAAGGACGACGACTTCCACCGGGCGCCGTCCGGGCTCGGCGCGGCCGCCGCAGCCGTCGTCGCCACCGGCCTCGGAGTCGTCGGCCTCACCGGGGCGTGGCCGGGCCGGGTCGCCGCCGAGCGGGAGACCCTGCTGGGCCAGATAAAGACCGCCTCCGGTGGCTCCGTGGCCCAGCAGATCTCCGAGATCTACGGCGACGCCTGGCACTCCACCGCCCTCGTCAACGGCCTCTTCGCGCTTCTCGCCCTGCTGGTCGGTGTCTTCGCCCTGGTCCGCCCGGCCTTCGGCGCACCCACCAGGGACCCGCAGCCCGGCTGGGTCCGCGCCGTGGCGACCGCCGGAATCGTACTCGGTGTCCTCGGCGTGCTGATCTCCGTCGGTATGTACTTCGACCTCATCGTCCCCCTGCCGACCGCGAGCGCCGCAGGCTGAGACAGGGGATCGGGCCGCAGCTGGGGCGGGTGATCGGGCCCGGCCAGAGATGGCCGATCGGGCAGTACGCACCAGCCGGCGGTGCCCTCAGAGTCTGTCGGGCGACCTCTGAATCGGGCGTGCGCGGCGTGGCATGCACGCTTCCGGCGTTGCCGGAATGCCTGAGCAGCTCCTTCCCCAAGCTCTCAGCTTCGTTCGAGCAGGGGAGACCCCATCCGAGGGCGTCCCGGTGCCTTGCGATCGCACGCACCAGACGCCGCGAGCTGATCAGGCTCCCATTTCGTGAGTTCCTCTTGAGTTCCTCTAAGGCATCCGCCCGGGGGGCCTTGGTCCGGATGCGGCACCTGCCGCCTGCGCCTAAGGCCCCCCGCCCCGCAAAGATGCGGAAGTCGCCCGATGCGGCGCCACCCCCTGGAAGACGAAAGTGGAGACACGGCAGAGAACGAGCCCGGCAGAACCGGGACCGTCCCACCAACTGCCCCTCCACCAGGCCCCACCGGGCCGTCGACATCCAGGAGAACCACATGTACGCGTACGACCTCCACAAGATCAGGGAAGCCGAACTCCTGCACCGGGCCGAGCACGAGCGCGTCCTCCGGCAGATCCGCCGGGACCGCCGCGCCGCTCGCCGGTCCGCACACAAGGAGGACGAGGGGGCGGTGAGTTCGCTACGCAGCAGGTTCGTCCACGCCGCGTAACGGGCGTGAGATGAGCGCCGAATTCCCTCCCGCCGTCACGGTGTTGCACCCATGTGCGATGCTCGGCGACGTGGAGACCAGGTCTGTCAGTCCCGTGTTCGTCGGCCGCGCAGGCGAACTCACCTCGCTCACCGATGCGCTCGCCCGTGCCACCGGCGGACACCCCGACAGTGCCGGGGAGCCGCAGGCGCTGCTCATCGGTGGCGAGGCCGGCGTCGGCAAGACGCGGCTGGTCGAGGAATTCCTGATCGCGGCCGGCCGCCGCGAGGCAGTCGTCGCCGTCGGCGGCTGCGTGGAGATCGGCGCCGACGGGCTGCCGTACGCCCCGTTCTCCACGGCCCTGCGCGCCCTGCGCCGTACCCTGCCCGAGGAGATGGCCGCAGCCTGCGCCGGGCAGGAAGGCGAACTGGCCCGGCTCCTCCCCGAACTCGGCGAGGCCGACCGGGACGCCACCGGCGAGCACGGCACCGCCCGGCTCTTCGAGCTCACCGCCCGGCTGCTGGAACGCATCTCCGCGGACCGGCCCGTCGTTTTCGTCCTGGAGGACCTGCACTGGGCGGACGCCTCCACCCGTCACCTCCTCGCCTATCTCTTCCGCACGCTGCGCAGCGGCCGCCTCGTCGTCATCGGTACCTACCGGGCCGACGACATCCACCGCCGCCACCCCCTGCGCCCCCTCCTCGCCGAACTGGACCGCCTGCGCACCGTCCGCCGGATCGAACTCGCCCGGTTCAGCCACGCCGAGGTCCGCCGTCAGCTCACCGGCATTCTCGCGGCCACCCCCGAGCCCGCCCTCGTGGACGAGATCTTCGAACGCTCCGACGGCAACGCCTTCTTCGTCGAAGAGCTCGCCTGCAGCCTGGAGTGCTGCGACAGCGCCGGACTCTCCGACTCGCTCCGCGACCTCCTCCTCGTCCGCGTCGAAGCGCTCTCCGAGGATGCCCAGAAGATCGCCCGGATCATCGCCGAGGGAGGCTCCACCGTCGAGTACGAACTGCTGGCCGCCGTCTGCGGACTGACCGAGGACGAACTCATCGAGGCGCTGCGCGGAGCCGTCGGCGCCAACCTGCTGCTCACCACGGGGGAGGGTAACGGCTACCGCTTCCGGCACTCGCTGGTCCGCGAAGCCGTCAGCGACGACCTGCTGCCCGGCGAACGCTCCCGCCTCAACCGCCGCTACGCCGAGGCACTGGAGGCCGACCCCACGCTCGTCCGCACGGGCGAACGCGCCACGCGCCTGGCCAGCTACTGGTACGGCGCCCACGATCCGGCCAAGGCCCTTCCCGCCGTACTGAAGGCCTCCGTCGAGGCCCGCCGTCGCTACGCGTTCACCGAGCAACTCCGGCTGCTGGAACGCGCGATGGAATTGTGGGACGACGTCCCCGACGAGATACGCCGCACCCTGCGCCCCATCGACTACGCAGAGGTCTACCCGGCCTGTGGCTGTGACCCCGAGACCACCCCGCTCCGCTATCTCGACCTGATGGCCGAAGCCACCGTTGCCGCCCGCTTCGGCGGCGAACGCGAACGCGCCCTCGCCATCTCCAAGAAGGCCATACGGGTCCTGGACGAGGACCCCGACCCGCTCCGGGCCGCCTGGTTCTGGGTGCAGCGCTCCCGGCTGATGCAGGACCTCGCCCGGGGCGACGGCTGGCAGGAACTGGCCATCGCTCAGGACCTGGTCCGTGGCCTGCCCCCGTCCGCCGTCCACGCCGATGTCCTCATGAGCGTGGCCGGATGGGGTGCCATGCACCGCCCCGGCGAGGAGACGCTCGCCGCAGTCGACCGGGCCGTGGAGTACGCGCAGCTCGTCGGCGACGAGTACATCGAACTTCACGCCCGGCTCACCCGCGGCTGGCTCACCGCCGATGCGGGTGGTATCGAGGAGGGCATCGCCGAGATGTACGCCGTCCGCGACCGGGCCGATGAACTCCACCTCGTGGGCATCATGGGCCGCGCCAGCATCAACCTCCCCTCGACGCTCGAAGCCGTGGGCCGCTCCCTGGAAGCGGTCGCCGCCGCGGACCACGGCATCGAGGTCTGCCACAGCCACGGTGTCGCCGACATGGAGGCGTGGGTCCGCACCAACCAGGCGACGTCGTACTTCTCCCTCGGCCACTGGGACGAGAGCCGGGCGACCACCGATGCGGCGGCCCGCACCGCACAGTCCAGCAAGGCGCAAGGCCTCGTGGCCGCGCGCCGCACCGAGCTGGCCCTCGCCCGCGGCGACTTCGCCGAGGCCGAGGTCCAGCTCGCGCTGACTCGGCGGAACTTCGGTTCACGCGACCCGCAGCCCCAGCACCTCATCGAACCCGTGCGTCATGCCATGACCCTCGCTGTGCAACAGGGGCGCCTCCTGGAGGCGCGAGCCGCCTTCGAGGCGCAGGCGGAGCAGGGCTTCCCGCCCGGCACCCAGCGGTACGCGCTGCCGCTCCTCCATACCGCCGCCGCGGCGGAGGCGGACGCCCGCGGGCTGCCCGCCACGGAGCCCGGTCGGCCTGCGGTCCTCGCCCTCATCCGTAAGCACCTGGGGCAGTTGCCCATGTTCGTCCCAGTCTGGGCCGCGTACGGTCTGCTGATCAACGCCGAGCTGGCCCGGGCGGAGGGCGGCGACACTCCCGACCACTGGTCCCGCGCGGCCGCCGCCTTCGCCCCCCTCTCCCGCCCGTACGAGCAGGCCCAGGTCCACCACCGCTGGGCGGAGGCCATCCTCGTCGCCTCCGGTGACCGTGCCACGGCGGCCGGCCTCCTGCGCGACGCCCACAGCATCGCTGAACGGCTCGGTGCGCGCCCGCTGACCGAGACCATCGAGCTGCTGGCCGGCCGCGCGCGCGTCCCGCTCGCCTCCTCACCCGACGAGATTCCGGTCGCCGTCACCGTCCCGGCCGAGGCGGGCTCCACGATCGGGGCCGCGAAGCGGGAGCACTCCGAGGACCAGCTCCAGGACGCCGCCGTCGCGGCATTGGAGTCGTTCGGGCTGACGAGGCGCGAGCAGGACGTGCACCGGCTTGTCGCTGCGGGGTATACGAACCGGCGGATTGCCGAGGAGCTGTACATCTCGCCCAAGACCGCGAGCGTGCATGTCTCGAACATCCTTGCCAAACTCGGCGTCTCCAGCCGCGGCGAGGCTGCGGCCCTGGCGCACCGCCTCCGCCTGTACCGGGGTAACGGGGCGTCTCGCCGCTACCGCACCTGAAGCACCAGGATTCTGTCGTCTCCCGGTTTCGGGGTGCCGCGGGTGTCCGTGTTGCTGGTCACCAGCCAGAGTCTGTCGCCGCCCGCTGCGAGCACTGTGCGCAGACGGCCGTACTGCCCTTGCAGAAACGACTGCGGGGCTGCCAGAGGTTCCCTGCCCGGGTTGCCGGACAGCGGAATCCTCCAGAGCCGCTCACCGCGCAGGGCCGCCATCCAGATCGAGCCCTGGGCGAAGGCGATCCCGCTCGGGGATGCCTCGGACGGTCTCCACTGGGCCACGGGGTCGACAAAACCCGCCTTGCCCACCTTGCCCTCGTACTTCGGCCAGCCGTAATTCCCGCCGGGCACGATCTGATTCAGCTCGTCCCAGGTGTCCTGCCCGAATTCGGACGCCCACAGCCGTTTCTGCCCGTCCCAGGCCAGACCCTGCACATTGCGGTGCCCATACGAATACATCAGCGAGCCGGGCACGGGGTTGCCCGGTGCAGGTCTGCCGTCCGGGGTCATCCGCAGGATCTTGCCCGCCAGGGACTTCTTGTCCTGTGAGAGCTCCCTGGCCTGCCCTGTCTCGCCCGTGCCCGCGTACAGCATGCCGTCCGGGCCGAAGGCGATCCGGCCGCCGTTGTGGATGTAGCCCTTCGGGATGCCCCGCAGGATCGTGTGCGGTGCACCCAGCTGCCGGCCGGGAGCCCTGCCGGTCCCGTCGTACCGCATCCGCGCGATGCGGTTGTCGGACGCGGTCGTGAAGTACGCGTACAGCAGATGGTCCGTGTCGAACGCCGGGGAGACCGCGATTCCCAGCAGCCCGCCCTCCCCGGCGGGCGATACACCGGGCACGGTGCCCACCAGCGTCTGCTTCCCGGTGCTGCCGTCGATCCGGGTGATCGTTCTCCGGTCGCGCGAGGACACCAGCAGATCGCCGCCCGGCAACTCCGCCAGCCCCCATGGAGAAGCGAGCCCCTCTGTCAGCGTCGACACCACCTTCACCGAGCCCTTCGCCGCCGGTGGAGAGGAGGACGGTGAGGAGGACGACGTGCCGGGTGCGCCAGTGGAGCGAACCCGCGTGTTTCCCGAGTCGTCGTTCGACGAGCATCCCGCGGACAGGAGCAGCGAGCCCGCAGCCAGCGCGGCCACCGCCGCGCGGCGCGCGCCCGGGAGGACGCGTGGGTGTCTTGTAGGGGTTCTCGGCGATCCGAATACAGCAATGCGCACAGCACCGGCCCCTCCGACGGCTGCCTGACTACTGTTCCTACACCGCAGCCCGGCCCCGGGTTCCGCAAGCCCACGAATTTTCTCGGCGGGTGCAGGACCCGCGCACCCCCGCTCTCAGTCCCACGACCCCCGCGCCCGCGGCAACCGCGCGATCTCGGCCAGATCCTGCGCTGTCAGCTCCAGCCCGGCCGCCCCCGCGTTCTCCACCGCCCACTGCTCCCGCTTCGTGCCCGGCACCGGCACCACATGCGGGCCCTGCCGCAGCACCCAGGCCAGCGCCACCTGGGCCGGAGTCGCCCCGTGCCGCTCAGCGATCCGGCGAAGCCCCACCACCAGCGGCTGGTTCGCCGCCATCATCTCGGCGGTGAACCGCGGATGCCTGGCCCGAAGATCGTCCGGCTCGAAGCCCTGGCCCGGCGTCAGCGTGCCCGTCAGATAGCCGTTCCCCAGCGGCATCGCAGCCAGCAGACCCACACCCCGCGCCTCGCACCACGGCAGCAGCGCGTCCAGCGCCTCCGGCGACCACACCGAGAGTTCCGCCTGGACCGCGCTCACCGGAAAGACCTGCTGCACCCGCTCCAGCTGCAGGATCGTTCCGTCATGCATCCGCGCCCCCGGCCGGCGCGAGGCCCGTGCCCCGACCGCACTCAGCCCGAGCGCCCGCACCTTCCCCGCGGTGACCAGCTCCGCCATCGCCCCCCAGGTCTCCTCCACCGGCACCTCGGGGTCGGCCCGGTGCAGGTGGTACAGGTCGATCACATCGGTCTGCAGCCGGCGCAGCGACGCGTCACAGGCCCGGCGCACATAGCCGGGACGGCCATTGGCCACGATGTGCTGATCGCCCACCAGCAGCCCGCACTTGGTGGAGACGAACGCCTTGTCCCGGCGCCCCTTCAGCGCCCTGCCGAGCAGGAGCTCATTGGTGAAGGGGCCGTACATGTCGGCCGTGTCGAGCAGATCGGCACCCGCGTCGAGCGCGGCGTGCACCGCTCGCAACGCACGGTCACCACGCTGTTGCGACGCGCTGTACGCCCAGCTCATAGGCATGCAGCCGAGTCCGACCGCACCCACGGCGAGCGCCGCCGCCCCGAGACTCCTGCGCTCCAACTCCCCGAACCCTCCTTGGTACCCCGCCCGGCGAGGCACTCGGCCCCGCCGTCAGGGGACCGCACCGCACCCAAAAGTAACCTCTGCCGCCCGCAGGGCTTCGCATAGCCTCCTGACCATGACTTCTATAAAGACTCCCGACGTATGGCTGCCGATTCCGGCCGACGAGATCGGAGGGCTCCCCAAGGGTCTCAACTACCGGTTCTGGGACGGCGCGCAGGACTTTCCCGCCGATCCCGCGGACTGCGCCTTCTACGTTGTTCCCTACATGAAGGGCATGGAGATCGCGGTCCGCCCGCTCGCCGGGATGCGGGCCGTGCAGGTCGTGCAGACGCTCTCCGCGGGCATCGATCATGTCCAGCCGGGGCTCGGCCAGTTGCCCGCCGGGGTGCGGCTGTGCAACGCCAAGGGCGTCCACGAGGCCTCGACGGCGGAGCTCACCCTCGCCCTGATACTCGCCTCGCTGCGCGGCTTCCCCGGATTCGTCCACGGACAGGACAAGGAGGAGTGGCGTTCCGGCTTCTACCCGGCGCTCGCGGACAAGTCCGTACTGATCGTGGGGTACGGATCGATCGGCGCCGCCATCGAGGACCGGCTCGTGCCCTTCGAGTGTGCGCGGGTGGCGCGCGTCGCGCGCTCCGCACGGACCACTGCGCGCGGCCCCGTACACGCGCTCGACGACCTGCCCGCACTGCTGCCCGAGGCCGACATCGTCGTCCTGTCCACTCCGCTGAACGCCTCCACGCAAGGGCTGGTGGGCGCCGACTTCCTGGCCGCGATGGCGGACGGCGCGCTGCTCGTGAACGTCGCGCGCGGCGGCGTCGTGGACACCGGGGCCCTGCTCTCCGAACTCGAGTCCGGCCGGTTGCGCGCCGCTCTCGATGTCACCGACCCCGAACCGCTGCCCGCCGGTCATCCCCTCTGGCATGCTCCGAACGTCCTGATCACGCCGCATGTGGGAGGCAGCACCTCGGCATTCCTGCCGCGCGCCAAGCGCCTGCTGGCCGGCCAGCTCACCCGGTTCGCAGCGGGGAAGCCGGTGCAGAACGTCGTACTCACCACCGGCTGACCACACTGCGGCCGGTCCGCAGCACACCGTGTCGACAACCCCCCAGACCGTCACGCAGAGTAGAGGGGCTATGTCGCTGCGTGACGAGTCTGGTGTATCGTCCCGGATGGGGGGCTGCGTTGTGGAAGGGGCGGCACCGGGGTGGCAGCGGAACGCGAGGGGGGCGACGGGCGATGTATGGCCGATGGACGAACGATCCGACGCGACAGGGCGGTCGACGGCGACCGCCGGGCCGGCCACCCTGCCGGGCCCGCGCCCATCCGATGACATCGGGCGCACCCCGGTGAGCGCCTCGGCAGGCGGACTCGGGGCGCTCCTCTCCCGGCAGCCGACCGCCGGCGGGGCCTCCGGGCTGGTCTCGCAGATCCTCCTCGGCCTGGTCTGCGGTGGTTACGCCGTGGGGGCGGCCCTGGGCTGGGGCTCGTCCGAACTGGCACTCGTCATGGGTGACTTCGGCCTCAGCGGTGCCGCCCTGATCGCGGCTGTCTCCTGCTTCCTCTACGCGCGCGCCGCAGAGAGCCGATTCCGGCCCGCCTGGCTGCTGTTCTCGCTCTCCTCGCTGATGGCCGCCGGGGGGAACGCCGTCTGGGGGTGGTACGAGGTCGTGCTCGGGCTCCCGGTGCCCACCCCGTCCCTCGCCGACGTCTTCTACCTCTGCTTCGCCCCACCCGCGATCGTTGGACTGCTCGTCCTCGCCAAACGCCCCGCCACGCGGGCCGGCTGGGTCTGTCTCGTACTGGACTCCTGGCTGATCGGCGGATCACTCCTGACCCTGTCCTGGAGCCTCGCCCTCGCCCACACCGCGCACCTCGCGGACGCCGGGGGGACGAGCGTGGCCCGCGCGGCGCTCTCGCTCGCCTATCCGCTGCTCGACATCGTGCTGGTCTCCATGGTCCTCGCCCTGCACTTCCGGCGGTCCAACGTCAACCGCTCCGCGGTGAACACCGCCATCGCCGCGCTCGCCCTGACCGTCCTGTCGGACGCGCTGTTCACCTCGCCGCTGCTCCGTCAGACCTACCACTCCGGCCAGTTGCTGGACGCCGGCTGGTTCGCCGGGTCGCTGCTCCTCGCGTACGCCCCCTGGGGTGCGAACCGGGCATCGGACAACGCTGTCGAACAGCGCCCCGCCGCGCGGACCACCAGCCGTCCGATCGCCGGTTCGCTGGCCGCCCTGACGCCGTATCTCGCCGCGGCCGTCTGCACCCTCGGCATTCTCTACAACGTCATCGAGGGCCACAGGGTGGACCGCGTCGTGGTAATCACCGGGTGCATGGTGGTGCTCGCCCTGGTCGTCCGGCAGGGCATCATGCTCGTCGACAACATCGCCCTCACCCAGGAGCTGGCGCAGAAGGAGAACCACTTCCGCTCCCTGGTCCAGGGCTCCAGCGACGTCATCATGATCGCCGCACCCACCGGCATACTCCGGTACGTCAGCCCTGCCGCCTCCGGGGTGTACGGGCGCGAGGCCGACGACCTGATCGGCGCCGAGCTCGCCTCGATCATCCATCCCGAGGACCTGGGGCGCGTGGTCCACGAGGTGCGGCGGTTCCTGGCCGCCCCGCCCAGCGAGGAACCCACCACCCGGATCGAGTGCCGGTTCAGATCCGGCACCGGTGACTGGCTCAATGTCGAGTCCACCGTCAACCGTCACCAGGGCGGCCTGATCCTCAACAGCCGGGACGTGACCGAACGGGTCCGGCTCCAGGCCCAGCTGCAGCACAACGCCGAGCACGACCCGCTCACCGACCTGCCCAACCGCGCCCTGTTCACCGACCGGGTCCGGCAGGCTCTCGGTGGCCGCCGCTCCGGCGACCCGGGCACCGCGGTGCTCTTCATCGACCTCGACGGCTTCAAGGCGGTCAACGACCGGCTGGGCCACCAGGCGGGTGACGAGCTGCTCATCCAGGCCGCCCGCCGCCTCCAGGAGTCCGTACGGGTGGGGGACACCGCCGCCCGCCTCGGCGGCGACGAGTTCGCGGCGCTGATCCTCGGCGACGGCACCCGTGACCAGTCGGCGCGTGAGTACCAGGTCCACGAGATCGCCGACCGGCTGCGCCTCATGCTCTCCCAGCCTTATCGGATCGGCGGCGGCGACGTCCGCGTCGCCGCCTCCATCGGCGTCGCCTTCGCCGAGCCCGCCATCACCCCGACCGACCTCATGCGCAACGCCGATCTCGCGATGTACCGGGCCAAGGCGAGCGGTAAGGACCGCGTCGAGCTGTACGCCCCGCAGATGCAGGCCGATGTGGTACGCCGCTCGGAACTCGCGGCCCGGCTGCGAACCGCCCTGCGGGACGGCGAGTTCGCCCTGCTCCACCAGCCCGTGATCCATCTCGCCACCGGCAATGTCGCCGCCGTCGCCGCACAGGCCCGCTGGCGCTCCGCCCAGGGAATCCTGTTCACCCCCGCCGAGTTCCTCCGTGTTGCCGAGGACAGCGACCGCACCGCCGAGCTCGGCCGCTGGCTCCTCGAAGAGGCCGTCGAGCAGGCCGCGGCCCGGGCCAGGGCCGGGCACCACGTCTCCGTGGCCGTCCGGATGTCCGCCCGCAGACTGCTGGACAAGGCGATGCCGTTCGGTTCTGTCGAGGCCCTCCTCACCCGCTACAGCCTGCCGTCAGGGGCACTGATGATCGAGGTCTCCGACAGCGACCCCCGGGTCTCCTTCGATGAGCTCGAACAGCGCCTCGTCGCGCTGCGCCGGCTCGGCGTACGGATCGCGCTCGACGGCTTCGGCAGCGGTTACGCCGCGATCAACGCGCTGCGCCGGCTCCCCGTCGACGTACTGAAACTGGACCGCGGTCTCGTCGAGGGCGTCGTGGAATCGGCCCGGCTGCACAAGATCACCAGCGGGCTGCTGAGGATCGCCTGCGATCTCGGTCTGCAGTCCGTCGCCGACGGTGTCGACGTACCGGAGCAGGTCCTCGCGCTGCGCGCCATGGGCTGTACGCATGGGCAGGGAATGGCCTTCTCGGGGCCACTGGACGAGTACCGGCTGCGCCGCGCACTGGCCCGCGGCGAGTTCCCGGTCCCCGGGGGTCCGGTCGCGCAGCCCGTCCTGGCAGGCGGCTCGATCCCACTCCTCAGCGGCTCACATGCTGAGACGCCCATCCCACCAACTTGACACGTCGGCCGCGTCGGAGAGAGGGTCAATGCCATGCGCACCCGAATTCTCGTACTTGGAAAGCGCGTCGGCTGAAGCAGGGGCCCTCGTTGGCACTCTGCAGACCACACCGACGCGCTCCCCTCGCTTGCCTCACGGCACGAGGGGTTTTTTGTTGCACCGGTACACCCCAAAACCCCGCAAAAACCCTCAGCTTCGAGAAGAGAATGCCGATGACCGAGCAGGCCACCGGGGCCCACCATCCGCAGCCGCGGGCCCGTAGCGGCGGATCGTCCCCCGCCACCGTTGAGCACGTCACGGGTGCGCAGTCCCTCATCCGGTCTCTTGAGGAGGTGGGGGCCGACACGGTATTCGGCATTCCCGGCGGCGCCATCCTTCCGGCGTACGACCCGATGATGGACTCCACCCGGGTCCGTCATGTGCTGGTCCGCCACGAGCAGGGTGCGGGCCACGCCGCCACCGGCTACGCGCAGGCCACCGGCAAGGTCGGTGTCTGCATGGCCACCTCGGGCCCCGGCGCCACCAACCTGGTCACCCCGATCGCCGACGCGCACATGGACTCCGTCCCGCTGGTCGCGATCACCGGCCAGGTCGCCTCGAAGGCGATCGGTACGGACGCCTTCCAGGAGGCCGACATCTGCGGCATCACGATGCCGGTCACCAAGCACAACTTCCTGGTCACCCGTGCCGAGGACATCCCGCACACGATCGCCGAGGCCTTCCACATCGCCTCCACCGGCCGTCCGGGACCCGTCCTCGTCGACATCGCCAAGGACGCCCTGCAGGCACAGACCACGTTCAGCTGGCCGCCGACCCAGGACCTGCCCGGCTACCGTCCGGTCACCAAGCCGCACGCCAAGCAGATCCGCGAGGCCGCCCGGCTCATCACCCAGGCCAAGCGCCCCGTGCTGTACGTCGGCGGCGGCGTCATGAAGGCCGGCGCCACCGCCGAACTGAAGGTGCTCGCCGAGCTCACCGGAGCGCCTGTCACCACCACCCTGATGGCGCTCGGTTCGTTCCCCGACAGCCACCCGCTGCACGTGGGAATGCCGGGCATGCACGGTTCGGTCACCGCCGTCACCGCGCTGCAGAAGGCCGACCTGATCGTCGCCCTCGGAGCCCGTTTCGACGACCGCGTCACCGGCAAGCTGGACAGCTTCGCCCCGTACGCAAAGATCGTCCACGCCGACATCGACCCGGCGGAGATCGGCAAGAACCGCGCTGCCGACGTGCCGATCGTCGGTGACGCCCGCGAGGTCATCGCCGACCTCGTCCAGGCGGTCCAGGCGGAGCACACCGACGGTCACGTCGGCGACTACTCCGCCTGGTGGAAGGACCTCAACCGCTGGCGCGACACCTACCCCGTCGGCTACGACCTGCCGGAGGACGGCAGCCTCTCGCCGCAGCAGGTCATCCAGCGCATCGGCGAGCTGGCCCCCGAGGACACGATCTTCGCGGCGGGCGTCGGCCAGCACCAGATGTGGGCCTCGCACTTCATCCGGTTCGAGAAGCCTGCCACCTGGCTGAACTCCGGCGGCGCCGGAACGATGGGCTACGCGGTCCCGGCCGCTATGGGCGCGAAGGCCGGCATGCCGGACCGTACGGTCTGGGCGATCGACGGCGACGGCTGCTTCCAGATGACCAACCAGGAACTGACCACCTGCGCGCTCAACAACATCCCGATCAAGGTCGCGATCATCAACAACGGCGCGCTCGGGATGGTCCGCCAGTGGCAGACCCTGTTCTACAACCAGCGGTACTCCAACACCGTGCTGCACTCCGGCGCCGACACCGAGGGCACCCCGGCGAAGGGGACCCGGGTCCCGGACTTCGTCAAGCTGTCCGAGGCCATGGGGTGCTACGCGATCCGCTGCGAGGACCCGGCCGACCTGGACAAGGTCATCGCCGAGGCCAACTCCATCAACGACCGCCCCGTTGTGATCGACTTCATCGTCCACGAGGACGCCATGGTCTGGCCGATGGTCGCCGCCGGTACCTCCAATGACGAGGTCATGGCCGCCCGCGGTGTCCGCCCCGACTTCGGCGACAACGAAGACGACTGAGAGACAGAGAGAGACCGACTCCATGTCCAGCAAGCACACGCTCTCCGTCCTGGTCGAGAACAAGCCCGGTGTCCTCGCCCGGATCACGGCCCTGTTCTCCCGCCGCGGCTTCAATATCGACTCACTTGCGGTCGGTACCACCGAGCATCCCGACATCTCCCGCATCACCATCGTCGTGAGTGTCGAGGACCTGCCCCTCGAGCAGGTGACCAAGCAGCTCAACAAGCTGGTCAACGTACTGAAGATCGTCGAACTCGAGCCCTCCGCTGCGATCCAGCGTGAGCTCGTCCTGGTGAAGGTCCGCGCCGACAACGAGACCCGCTCCCAGATCGTCGAGATCGTTCAGCTGTTCCGAGCCAAGACCGTGGATGTCTCTCCGGAGGCCGTCACGATCGAGGCGACCGGCGGCGCCGACAAGCTGGAGGCCATGCTCAAGATGCTGGAGCAGTACGGCATCAAGGAGCTCGTCCAGTCCGGCACCATCGCCATAGGGCGCGGCGCGCGCTCGATCACCGACCGTTCGCTGCGCGCACTCGACCGTACGGCCTAGGAGGGCACTGAAGATCTTGGCCGGGCTCCCGACGCCTTGCACGCACATCTGCGGCGTTGCCAAAACGGCCTGATAGCTCCGCTATGAGGCCGCTTCGGCGCCTTGCAGCTGCACGCACCGGACGCCGCTCGCTGATCCGGCCAAGATCTTCAGCACCCTCCTGGGGCGTGTTTCGAAAGTCCCGCCTGCCATGCGACGCCTGGCCCGCCCTACGGGCGGACGACGCTACTTTCGAAACACGCCGTAGCCGCCACCCCCTCGCCGCTCGCATGGCGAGACCCGAAAACGTTTCTGACGCACCCCGCCGTACGGTGGGACGCACCACCTGCACACCAAGGAGAAGACCCAGTGGCCGAGCTGTTCTACGACGACGATGCCGACCTGTCCATCATCCAGGGCCGCAAAGTCGCGGTCATCGGCTACGGCAGCCAGGGCCACGCCCACGCGCTGTCGCTGCGTGACTCGGGTGTCGACGTCCGTGTGGGGCTGCACGAGGGCTCCAAGTCCAAGGCCAAGGCCGAGGAGCAGGGCCTGCGCGTGGTGACCCCGTATCAGGCCGCCGCCGAGGCCGACGTCATCATGATCCTCGTCCCGGACCCGATCCAGGCCCAGGTCTACGAGGAGTCCATCAAGGACAACCTCAAGGACGGCGACGCGCTGTTCTTCGGCCACGGTCTGAACATCCGGTTCGGTTTCATCAAGCCGCCGGCCAACGTCGACGTCTGCATGGTCGCCCCGAAGGGCCCGGGCCACCTGGTCCGCCGTCAGTATGAGGAGGGCCGCGGCGTTCCGTGCATCGTGGCCGTCGAGCAGGACGCCTCGGGCAACGGCCTGGCGCTCGCCCTCTCGTACGCGAAGGGCATCGGCGGTACCCGCGCCGGCGTCATCAAGACGACCTTCACGGAGGAGACCGAGACCGACCTGTTCGGTGAGCAGGCCGTCCTCTGTGGTGGCACCGCCGCTCTGGTCAAGGCCGGTTTCGAGACCCTGACCGAGGCCGGCTACCAGCCGGAGATCGCGTACTTCGAGTGCCTCCACGAGCTGAAGCTCATCGTCGACCTCATGTACGAGGGCGGCCTGGAGAAGATGCGCTGGTCCATCTCGGAGACCGCCGAGTGGGGCGACTACGTCACCGGCCCGCGGATCATCACGGACGCCACCAAGGCCGAGATGAAGAAGGTCCTCGCCGAGATCCAGGACGGCACCTTCGCCAAGAACTGGATGGCCGAGTACCACAACGGTCTGCCCAAGTACAACGAGTACAAGAAGGCCGACAGCGACCACCTGCTGGAGACCACCGGCCGTGAGCTGCGCAAGCTCATGAGCTGGGTCAACGACGAGGACGCGTAAGTCCTTCGCCGTGGGGCGGGTCTTCGGACCCGCCCCGCGGCGTATCCATCACAACACCGCTGGAAGAGGCGGCGTCGTACGTGTGTACAAGTCGTCCAGCCCCGTGTGGGTGATCCTTCCAACGGGGCGCAGAATGCGCCCTCGCGCATGACTACACTTCTGCACATATACGCGTCAGGCCCACAGTGTCGTGCGTCTTCCACGCGGCAAGCCCCTCCACCGCCTGCGGCCGTCGGGACGGCCGTCCGCACTGGACCTGTGAGGACTCACGTGAGCTCGAAACCTGTCGTACTCATCGCTGAAGAGCTGTCGCCTGCCACGGTTGACGCGCTGGGCCCGGATTTCGACATCCGGCACTGCAACGGCGCGGACCGCGCCGAGCTCCTCCCGGCGATCGCCGATGTCGACGCCATCCTGGTGCGTTCCGCCACCAAGGTCGACGCCGAGGCCATTGTCGCCGCGAAGAAGCTGAAGGTCGTTGCCCGCGCGGGCGTCGGTCTGGACAATGTCGACGTCTCCGCGGCCACCAAGGCCGGCGTGATGGTCGTCAACGCCCCGACCTCCAACATCGTCACCGCCGCCGAGCTGGCCTGCGGTCTGCTGGTCGCCACCGCGCGCAACATCCCCCAGGCCAACACCGCCCTCAAGAAGGGCGAATGGAAGCGCTCCAAGTACACCGGCGTCGAGCTGAGCGAGAAGACCCTGGGTGTCGTCGGCCTCGGCCGCATCGGTGTCCTGGTCGCACAGCGCATGTCGGCCTTCGGCATGAAGATCGTCGCGTACGACCCCTACGTGCAGCCGGCCCGTGCCGCGCAGATGGGCGTCAAGCTCCTCGCGCTGGACGAGCTGCTCGGAGTCTCCGACTTCATCACCGTGCACCTGCCCAAGACCCCTGAGACGCTCGGCCTGATCGGCGACGAGGCGCTGCACAAGGTGAAGCCCTCGGTGCGGATCGTCAACGCCGCGCGCGGCGGCATCGTCGACGAGGAGGCGCTCGCCTCCGCCCTCAAGGAGGGCCGCGTCGCCGGCGCCGGTCTGGACGTGTACACGAAGGAGCCCTGCACGGACTCCCCGCTGTTCGAGTTCGACCAGGTCGTCTGCACGCCGCACCTCGGTGCCTCCACCGACGAGGCCCAGGAGAAGGCGGGCATCGCGGTCGCCAAGTCCGTGCGCCTCGCGCTGGCCGGTGAGCTCGTGCCGGACGCGGTCAACGTCCAGGGCGGCGTCATCGCCGAGGACGTACGTCCTGGGCTGCCCCTCGCCGAGAAGCTCGGCCGTATCTTCACCGCGCTCGCGGGCGAGGTCGCGGCCCGCCTCGACGTCGAGGTGTACGGCGAGATCACCCAGCACGACGTGAAGGTGCTCGAGCTCTCCGCGCTCAAGGGTGTCTTCGAGGACGTCGTCGATGAGACCGTGTCCTACGTCAACGCCCCGCTCTTCGCCCAGGAGCGCGGTGTCGAGGTCCGCCTCACCACCAGCTCCGAGTCGCCGGACCACCGCAATGTGGTGACCGTGCGTGGCACGCTCGCCGACGGCGAGGAGGTCGCGGTCTCCGGCACGCTGGCCGGGCCCAAGCACCTGCAGAAGATCGTCGCGATCGGTGAGCACGATGTGGACCTGGCGCTCGCCGATCACATGGTCGTCCTGAGCTACGAGGACCGTCCCGGCGTCGTCGGCACGGTCGGCAAGATCCTCGGCGAGGCCGGGCTGAACATCGCGGGCATGCAGGTCTCGCGAGCGGACGTGGGTGGCGAGGCGCTGGTCGTGCTCACCGTCGACGACAACGTTCCGCAGGCGGTGCTCAGCGAGATCGCCGAGGAGATCGGCGCGACCTCGGCCCGTTCGGTGAACCTCACCGACTGATTCCGTCGCCTTCTCAGCCGCACCCGGCATACGGGCGTCCTGAACGGACGTCTGCATGCCGGGTGTGCTGCTGTCGTGGGGCGCCCTGAGAGTCCGCCCCACGGTGCCGAGCGCTGTCTGCCGGAGAGGGTTCCGGGACGACACCGCCACCGGCAGGCCCTTCATCAGGCAGAGCAACTCGGTGCGGGCTCCCTGCTGAAGCTGGAAGAAGCGGTGTGCGGCCGTGCAGCACCTCCGGGCCACGCCGTCATTGCGCCGCCCGGTCGCCTCTCGGTACGCACCGTTCAGTCCGGTGAGCTCGCCCGCGCGATGGCCCAGTTCGTCCTGACGCATCGCCGGCAAGGCGGCCAGCGCCAGGGGCGGCGGCGGTTTCGTCCTCCGCGGGCCCGGCCCGGTCATGCGCGGGACCGGTCAGACAGAGGGCGGCGGAAGGGCCCGGCACAGTGCCTCCAGGGCCGCGCCGTACGCATGGTCCGGCGGCGTCGCATAGCCCACGACCAGGCCGTCCTCGGCGGGCATCGTGGCAGCCGGATGCCGGAAGTCGGCGAGTGGGTCCAGAGCGAGCCCCTGCCAGGCCGCGGCCTTGACGGTGGAGCGCTCGGTGCCGGGCGGCAGCCGCAGAACGGCGTGCAGACCTGCCGCGATGCCGGTGGGCGTGATGTGCGGGGCGTGTTCGGCGAGCGCGGCGACCAACTGGTCGCGGCGGCGCCGGTAGTGCTGCCGCATCCGGCGGATGTGCCGGTCGTAGTGGCCGGACTCGATGAACTCGGCGAGCGCGAGCTGGTCCAGGACGCTCGCCCAGCCCTCGCGTTCGCCCTTGGCGGCCAGTACCGCGCCGACGAGCTGCTCGGGGAGCACCATCCAGCCCAGCCGGACCGCGGGGGAGAGGCTCTTGCTGACGGAGCCGAGGTGGACGACCCGTTCCGGGTCGAGCCCCTGGAGGGCGCCGACCGGTTCGCGGTCGTAGCGGAACTCCCCGTCGTAGTCGTCCTCCAGGACCAGCCCGCCGCGGGTGCGCGCCCAGTCGACCGTGGCCGTGCGCCGCTGCGGGTGCAGAGGACCGCCCGTCGGGAACTGGTGGGCCGGGGTGAGCAGCACACTCCGCACGGCCGGCAGTCCGGTCAACTCGCCGGTGCGTGCGCCGTGTTCGTCGAGCGCCAGCGGTACCGTACGCACCGAGGCGGCAGCCAGCAGGGAGCGGTGGAAACCGAGCCCGTACGACTCCACCGCCAGCGGTCCGCGCAGCACCCCGCCGCCGAACAGCAGTCGCAGCGCGTGCGCGAAGCCGGAGCAGATCACGATTCGTTCGGGCGCACAGCGCACCCCTCGGGCGCGTGCCAGATAGCCGGCCAGCGCCCGGCGCAGCTCGATCCGGCCCTGCGGATCACCGGGCCCGAAGGCGTCGTTCGGTGCCGCGTTCACGGCGCGGCGGGAGGCGGCCAGCCAGGGTGTGCGGGGGAAGGAGCCCGCATCCGGCTGGCCCTGCCGGAGGTTGTGCACGGGAGGGGCCGGGCGGGTCGGCGCCTTCTTCGGTACGCGGACCGGGGCCACCGGGGCAGCGCGGTGCGCGACCCGGGTGCCGGAGCCCTGCCGGGCGGTCAGCCAGCCCTCGGCGACCAGCTCGGCATAGGCGTCGGCAACGGTGTTGCGGGCCAGGCCGAGGTCGGCGGCGAGCGAGCGGTAGGGCGGCAGCCGGGTGCCCGGTGCCAGCCTGCCCTCCCGTACGGCGTCCCGCAGCGCGCGGATGAGGACGGTCCGGCGACTGCCGGGACCGGTCAGCTCCAACAGCAGGTCGCTGCCGATCCGTTCCGCCGAATTGACCCATGATTCCGCCATGAAAATGCACCCTACGCGAGGTCGCCCGGCTCCGTAGCGTAGTGGTCATGACGAACAGCGACGCAGTCACCCGCACCCCTCGGATCAACTTCGCCAAGGCCGCGCCGAAAGCGTTCAAGGCCCTCATCGGCTTCGACGCCGCCGCCCGCCAGGACCTGGACCCCGCACTCGTCGAGCTGGTCCAGATCAGGTCCTCCCAGCTCAACGGATGCGCGTACTGCCTCCATATGCACACCACGGACGCCCGCAAGGCCGGTGAGAGCGAGGAGCGGCTGCACATGGTCGCCGTCTGGCCGGAGGCCGCGCACTTCTTCACGGAGAAGGAGCAGGCGGCGCTCGCCCTCACCGAGGCCGTCACCCTGGTCTCCAGGGGCGGCGTCCCGGACGAGGTCTACGCCCGCGCGGCCGCCCACTTCGAGGAGGCCGAACTGGCCGGGCTGCTCGCCCTGATCTTCACGATCAACACCTGGAACCGCATCGCGCTGAGCACGGCCAAGGTGGCCGGCACGGACGAGCGGGCGGCGCACTGAGCGCGGCCGGGGCTCAGAGCCGGGCACCCTTCAGCGCCATGTGCAGCAGCAGCCGGTCCTCGCCGTCGTTGAGGTCCAGGCCGGTGAGCTGCTCGACCCGGGACAGCCGGTAGTAGAGCGTCTGACGGTGGACGCCCAGCTCGGCCGCCGTCCGGCTCGCCTGGCCCGCGCAGTCGAGGAACACCTCGGCGGTGCGGGCCAGCTCCGCGTGGGGCGGGGTGAGCAGCGTCCGGACGGTGAGGTCCGGGGCGGTGTCCGTGGTCGGCGGGAGGGAGGTCAGCAGACGGTACGGGCCGATGGCCGACCACTCGGCGACCGGGCCGAGGCGGGACTCCGCGGCCGCCGCGCGGGCCGCGGCCGCGGCCTCGTGCCAGGCCGAGGCCAGCTCCGGCAGGCCTCGGCGGGGGACTCCGATTCCGGCGGTCGCCGTGCGGCCCGCGGTGGTCCGCAGCCGGTCCGCGGCCGTGACAGCCGGGTCGAGCACGCCGGAGGAGCGCAGCCGGACCAGCGCGGCCAGCGACAGGGTGCCGGCGCGCGCCGGTGACGGGACGGTGGACAGCGCCGCAGCCGACGGCACCGTACGGGCCGACGGGGTCTCGTCCGGCCACGGCGTCACACAGACCACCGTGTGCAGGCCGTCCGCGTCCGGGCCCAGCGCCTCCCGGAGCGCGGCGACCGCCATATCGCGCTGCCACCCCCGCCCGGCGGTGAGCACCGCGCCGAACTCCCGGGACAGGTCCGTGCCGGCCCGCGCCTCGTCGGAGAGCAGTGCCCCGATCCGGGCCGCCACGTCCATCGCCGCGGTCAGTTGCTCGTCGGTCGGCCCGGGGTCCGCGTCGAGCAGCCATACGTAACCGAGCACGACACCCCGATGGCGTACCGGCAGACAGATCCGGTCCCGGAACACACCCGCCTCCGGGGCGGCCGGGATCCGGACCGGGCCGGTGGCACGGGCGATACCGAAGCCCTCGAACCACGCGCGGACCGCCGGGGTGGAGCGCCGGGTCAGGATCGACCGGGTGCGGACCGGGTCCATCGCCGTGTCGTCGTCGCTGTCGTGCGCCCCGAAGGCGACCAGGCCGAAGTCCCGGTCCTCCAGCGTGGCGGGGACCCCGAGCAGTGCGGAGATCTCGTCGACCAGCTCCTGGTAATCGCCCTTCACCCGGCCATTCTCGCACCCCCTTCAGACATATGTCTGAGATCCAGTGCATGGATGCGTGACAGCTGTCGATGGCACAGGATCGGGGAGATCCTTAGATTTCACGGTGGTTCTCCGTGCTGTACCGGTCTGATTCAGTTCCTGCCGATACGGCCCTCGTACATACCTTTCCGTTGGAGGTGCCCCGTGCTGGCTCCCGTGATTCTCGCTGCGTCGCGCAGTGACAAGATGCGCCGATTCATTTCGGCCGCCCCGGGGACCAAGCAGGTCGTCGACCGGTTCATCGCCGGTGAGACGGTCGAGCAGGTCGTCCCGGTCATCAAGGACGCCACCGGGAAGGGCCTGGAGGTCACCCTCGACGTCGTGGGCGAGGACATCACCACGCCGGAGCAGGCCACCGCCGCGCGCGACGCCTACCTGGAGCTGATCGACCGCCTCAAGGACCTCGGCCTGGGCACCAGGGCCGAGATGTCCGTCAAGCTGTCGATGTTCGGCCAAGCGCTGGAGGGCGGCCACGAGATGGCGCTCGCCAACGTCCGCCCCGTCGTCGAGGCCGCCGCGGCGATCGGCACCACGGTGACCCTGGACGCCGAGGACCACACCACCCTCGACTCGATGTTCGCCATCCACGAGGAGCTGCGGAAGGACTACCCGCAGACCGGCTGTGTCATCCAGGCGTACCTGTTCCGCACCGAGGAGGACGCCCGCCGCCTCGCCGCCGCAGGCAGCCGCGTCCGCATCGTGAAGGGCGCCTACAAGGAGCCCGCCTCCGTCGCATACCAGGACAAGGCCGAGATCGACAAGGCGTACGTCCGCATCCTGAAGATCCTGATGGACGGCGAGGGCTACCCGATGATCGGGTCCCACGACCCGCGGCTGATTGCCATCAGCCAGGAGCTGGCACACAAGGCCGGGCGCAAACTGGACGAGTACGAGTTCCAGATGCTGTACGGGATCCGCAGCGACGAGCACGTCCGGCTCGCGGCCGAGGGGCACCGGATGCGCGTCTACACCGCGTACGGCACCGACTGGTACGGCTACTTCATGCGCCGCCTCGCGGAGAAGCCGGCCAACCTGCTGTTCTTCGCCCGCTCCATCCTCACCAAGGGCTGAGCGGTGGCTGTCGTCATCCAGGTGTCAGGACGCATCCTGGATGAGGACAGCCAACGCTCTTCGGCAGGCTGCGCCCGACCCGGTTCCCTTTCGTCGCCGAAAGGCCGAAGGAGCCAGGGAACTCGTGACTCCGCCCCACTGGGGCTTCTCACTCACCCGCCGAACCAAGCTCGTGACGGTCAGGCCCTGACCGCTGCTCAACGTACGTCACCACTTCAGATCCTCTCGGCTGAAGTCAGGGATTCACTCGGAAGAGGTAACTCATGGACGCTGTGACCCAGGTCCCCGCGCCGGTCAACGAGCCGGTCCACTCCTACGCCCCGGGCTCCCCGGAGCGTGCCCGCCTGGAGGCGAAGCTCAAGGAGCTCGCCGAGAACCCGATCGACCTGCCGATGACCATCGGCGGCGAGAAGCGGATGGGCGGCGGCGAGCGCTTCGACGTCGTGCAGCCGCACAACCACAAGGCCGTCATCGGTACCTTCGCCGGCGCCACCGAGCAGGACGCCCAGGACGCGATCGACGCCGCCCTCGCCGCCGCCCCGGCGTGGCGCGCGATGTCCTTCGACGACCGCGCCGCGATCATCCTGCGCGCCGCCGAGCTGCTGTCCGGCCCCTGGCGCGAGACGCTGGCCGCGTCCACGATGCTCGGCCAGTCGAAGACCGCCCAGCAGGCCGAGATCGACACTCCCTGTGAGCTCGTCGACTTCTGGCGCTTCAACGTGCACTACGCGCGCCAGATCCTCGCCGAGCAGCCCCCGGCCAACTCCCCGGGTGTGTGGAACCGCATGGACCACCGCCCGCTGGAGGGCTTCGTCTACGCGATCACGCCGTTCAACTTCACGGCCATCGCGGGTAACCTGCCCACCGCCCCCGCCCTCATGGGCAACGTCGTGGTGTGGAAGCCGTCCCCGACGCAGACCCACTCCGCGGTGCTGCTCATGCAGCTCCTGGAGGAGGCTGGTCTGCCCAAGGGCGTCATCAACCTGGTGACCGGTGACGGCATCGCCGTCTCCGAGGTGGCCCTGAACCACCGCGACCTGGCCGGTATCCACTTCACCGGTTCGACCCCCACCTTCCAGCACCTGTGGAAGACGGTCGGCAACAACATCGCCAACTACCGCACCTACCCGCGGCTCGTCGGCGAGACCGGCGGCAAGGACTTCGTCGTCGCCCACCCGTCGGCCGACCACGCCGTCCTGAAGACCGCGCTGACCCGTGGCTCCTTCGAGTTCCAGGGCCAGAAGTGCTCGGCCTCCTCCCGCGCGTACGTTCCGGCCTCCATCTGGAACTCCGGCTTCAAGGAGAAGTTCGCGGCCGAGGTCGACTCCATCACCATGGGTGACGTCACCGACCTGTCGAACTTCATCGGTGCCGTCATCGACGAGCGCTCGTTCGCCAAGAACAAGGCCGCGATCGACCGCGCCAAGTCCGACCCGTCCTGCACGATCATCGCGGGCGGCACGTACGACGACTCGGTGGGCTACTTCGTCCGTCCGACCGTCATCGAGTGCAGCGACCCGGAGAACGAGGTCTTCACGACCGAGTACTTCGGCCCGATCCTCGCCGTGCACGTCTACGAGGACGACGCGTACGACGAGATGCTGGAGCAGATGGAGTCGGTCTCCGACTACGCGCTGACCGGTTCCGTCATCGCGAACGACCGCGCCGCGGCCGCGCACACGATGGAGAAGCTGCGGTACGCCGCGGGCAACTTCTACATCAACGACAAGTCGACCGGTGCCGTCGTCGGCCAGCAGCCCTTCGGTGGCGGCCGCGCCTCGGGCACGAACGACAAGGCGGGCGCCCCGCAGAACCTGCAGCGCTGGACGCTGACCCGCGCCATCAAGGAGACGCTGGTCCCGCCGACCGACTACACCTACCCCCACCAGGGCTGACGCCCCCCGGGACGCCGCCCGTCGGCGTCCCGCCTTGATTCCCGCCTCCCGCCCGGTTCCCCTGCCGGGCGGGAGGCGGTTTCCATGTCGGCCCCTCCGGCAGGTTCTCAGTACAGGAACCGCTTCACCACCGCGTCGCCCGAATCCGCGGCCCGCTCACAGAAGTCCAGCACCCGCCGGTAGTGGTGGGCGAGGGCACCGCGGACCTCGGGCTCCGCAGACCCCAGTGCGCGGCGACGCCACCGGCGGCGCGCCGCAGCTCATCGAACGGATGCGTCCTGAGTCCCTGGTGGCACAGGTGCCTGAGAGGCTGGGTGACATGACTGAGCCGTTGTGGCACATCGCGCACACCTACGAGCTGACCCCGACCGCCCGTGACGGGATCCGCACCTTCCTCGACACCGCTTTCGAGGGCGCCTTCAGCGACGACGACTGGGACCACACCCTGGGCGGCATCCACGCCTACGCACGCGACAGCGGCGGTCTCCTCGCCCACGGCAGTGTCGTCCAGCGCCGGGTGATCCACGCCCACCGCTCGTACCGCATCGGCTATGTCGAGGGCGTGGCCGTCCGCGCCGACCGGCGCCGCGAGGGGCTCGGCGGCCGGGTGATGGCTGCGCTGGAACGCGTCATCGACGGGGCGTACACGTTCGGCGCGCTGTCCGCCTCCGCCTCCGCCACCGGGGCCGGGCTGTACGCGGCGCGTGGCTGGCAGGTGTGGCAGGGGCGGATCGGCGTGCAGGGGCTGAGCCGGGTGGAGCTGCTGCCGGACGAGGAGGGCAGTACGTACGTCAGGGCGGCGGGCAGCCGCCCACTGCCCTCCCCGTCCCGGATGCTGATCTTCGACTGGCGCGACGGCGACGTGCTCTGATCCCTACAGGGCCCCCGCGTCCCGCGCCGTCCACACCGAGGGATACAGCGGCCGGAAGCCCAGCTCGTCCCGGGCCCGCAGCGTCGACATGATTCCGTACCACGGGTCGGGGTCGACCCGGTCGGCCGACTCGGCCGGCAACGCGACGCCGTTGAGCTGGTGCAACTCCACCGCCGTCACCGGCGCGTCGTCCGAGAAGTTGTAGCGGCGACCCGCCAGGCCCGGTGCGTACAGCAGCCGCAGCAGTCCCTGCGCGACATCCGCGTGGTGCACCATCGCGAGCCGCTGCGTGGCCGCCCACTGCCCGGCCCAGGCCATCGACTGCGCGAGGTGCGGGTCGCCCTCGCCGTACACAAAGGCCAGGACGGCGACCCGGACATCGAGCCCGTGGTCGCGGTGGAGCGCGAGCAGGCCCTCCTCGGCCGCCACCTTGGACTCGGTGTACGGACCCCACAGCTGCCCGCCCGGCACCGGGGCGTCGTCCTCCGTCAGCGGCCGGCCGCGCCCCGCGCCGTACGCGAGATTCGTGCCGACCTGCACGAACCGCTGCGTGCCTGCCTCAACGGCCGCCCGGCCCAGCGCCACCGCGGCGGCGTGGTTGACCGCCCACGCCTCCTCGTCCGGCACCCCGCGGAACGCCGCCGCGATGTTCACCACCGCGTCTGTTCCGGCCAGCGCCTTCCGTACGTCCTCCGGGTCCCGCAGGTCACCGACGACGACCTCGGCCCCCAGCGCCGCGAAGGGCGTCCCCCGCTCCTCGTCCCGCACGATCACTCGCACCGTGTCACCGGCGGCGGCCCGCTGCAGCAGCCGCGGTACGAAACGTCGGCCGACCTCACCCGTGGCACCCGTCACCAGAATCAGCATCATCGGTTCCTCTCGTCGCTTCCGATGTCCCTCACCCTGCGACGAGTCGCCGGCCGGCGGGAGAGACGCGGTTATCCGGGGACCGGCACTCCCTGGATACGGATCCGTGCGCAAGCCATGCTGGGGACGTGGACCTCGACCGATCGGAACTCGCCGACTTTCTGCGCCGCTGCCGCGCCCGCCTCGAACCGGCCGACGTGGGGCTGACCGCCGGCTCCCGGCGACGCACCCCGGGGCTGCGGCGGGAGGAGGTCGCGCATCTCGCCGGTGCCTCCGTGGACCACTACACGCGCCTGGAGCAGGGCCGCGGCTCACGCCCCTCGCGTCAGATGCTCTCCGCGGTGGCCAGGGCGTTGCGGCTGAGCGAGGACGAGCGCGACCACCTTTTCCGACTGGCCGGGGAGGAGCCGCCGAGCGACCGCCACGGCCCCACACAGCATGTGCGCCCCGGGCTGTTGATGGTCCTCGACCGGCTGCACGACGCACCCGCCCAGGTCCTGAGCGACCGCGGGGAGGTCCTCGCCCAGAACGCCATGGCCGTGGCGCTGACCGGTGAGCACCAGCCGGGGCACAACATCATCCGGTCCTGGTTCACCGCCCCCGAAGGGCGGGCGCTCTTCCCGTCCGAGGACCACGAGGCGCACTCCCGCACCCATGTCGGCCAGCTCCGCGCGGTGCTCGCCGCCCGCCCCGATGATGTCGCCCTCGTCGCCCTCGTCGACGAACTGCGTGCGGCGAGCGAGGAGTTCGATCTGCTGTGGGCCGAGCACGTGGTCGCCGTGCGGCGCGCCGAGCACAAGCGGTTCGTGCACCCGGTCGTCGGGGAGCTGGACCTGGAATGCGAGGTGCTGCTCAGCGCCGACCACGGACAGGTGCTGGTCATCCACACGGCCCGGCCCGGCACGGACGCGTACGAACGGCTGCAGTTGCTGCGTGTGGTGGGCCTTCAGGACCTGACCGTCGGGCCGTGACCGGTCAGGACCTGAGCTTGCGGCGCGTGCCCGGTACATCAGGTCGATGAAGTGTCCGCCGTCACCGGGCGGGGCGTACGGGTGCTCGGAGAACGCCTGGTGGGCCACCACCCAGGAGACCTGGGGCACCGTGCCGGTCAGGCTGTCGGCTCTGATGGCGGCGGCGATGTCGTCCGGTGCCGAGGCCGGTGGTGGCAAGCACGGACGCCATTCCGCGGTCGGGCAGCGCGCTGCCGGGCGCCGTGGCCGTGAACTTCGTGAAATCTCCCTCGAAGGAGTACCCGACAACGTGGGGATCACTGATCTCGGACCGGAGTGGCCGACCCGCGCCTTCGGCTATGTCACCGCCCTTGAGTAGGCGCAATCCCTCGCCGCCCGGGCTCTGATCCGGAAACCGGGGCAGCAGGCCGTAAACCTCCGTCTCAGATAGTAGGAAGTCCGAGTAATTGTGGAGACAGACCGGCCGAGCTGTCCTAGCTTTGTAGAAGCCGAACGTCTCGCTAGATCCAGCGACCGGCGGTCGTGAGCGCGTGCTCCCGTGCAGGCAACCCCTGCGGCACCCGCTCCCCGCCCCTTCCGGCGCCTCGAAATCCCGATCTCGAAATCACGCTCACGTTTTTTCGATCTCGAAATCCTCGCGATCTCAAGGAGTCGATCCACCATGGCCGAGACGACTGTCCGCCGCGTCCGACACACCCATCGCCCGACCGAGTCGGAGCGCCAGAATGCCGCCGCCGCCCTGCAGCGAGCCCTCGACCGCAGGGACAACGGCGGCTCCACCGGCCATTGAGGCCGGTGGAGCCGGCAGTGCTCAGCCGCGGCTGATCTCGAAGTGGTCGATGCGCTCGCCCGACTCGGCGAGCGCGGTGACCTTCATCCGGGCATGCTGTCCGGGCTGGACCTCCACCGCGAGGAACGAGAAGCCGGTGTAGCGCACCCGCGACCACTCCACGGTCTCGGTCGCCCTGCCGCCGCCCTTGACCACGTGGTACGTGTCCACGCTCTCCTGGTCCTTGATGTGCCCCTCGTACGTGTCGGGCGCCGGGAAGTTGTACAGCGACTTGCCCGCGCCGCCCGCCGTGACGTACACGATGCCGTCCCGCGTCGGGTCGGTGCGCTCGCCGATCGGCACCTTCCGTGCGACCGCGTTCTTCAGTATCGCGTCGGTGCGCTCGTACACGTGGTTGTGGCCGTTGATGACCAGGTCCACCTGGTGCTTCTCGAAGAGGGGCACCCAGGCATCCCGCACACCGCCGTCCGACGCGTGCAGGTTGGTCGTCGAGAAGGCGCAGTGGTGGAAGAAGACCACGATGAAGTCGATGTCGTGGCGGGCCCTCAGCTCGCCGAGGCGACGGTCCAGCCAGCGGGTCTGCCTGCCGTCGCTGATCCCGAAGTTGGCGGGGATCTCGTACGAGACGTCGTTGGCGTCGAGCGCGACCACGCCCACGTTGCCGTGCACGAACGAGTAGGCGCCGGGCTGACCCACCGGGTCGGGGCCGTTGTCCGGCAGCGACCAGCGGGCGTTCTGGCCGCCGTAGCCGTCGGGCGAGTACCACGCCTCCATGTCGTGGTTGCCGGTGGTCACCATCCACGGCACGGTCTTCGAGACGGTCTCCGTCTGTGCCAGGAACTGGTCCCAGGTGCGGGCGTCGTACGTGTCGGTCGCCTGGCCCATGCCGGACGGGTCGGCGTAGCAGATGTCGCCCGCGTGCAGGTGGAAGGCCGGGTTCTGGCCCAGGATCAGCTGGTCGTTGCCGAGGGCGTGGTAGCTGACGCCCTGGTCACCGAAGGCGGTGAAGGTGAAGGACTCGGCGCGCGAAGGTGCGGTCGTGAAGGTGCCGAGCGTGCCCAGATTGCGGGTGTCCGCCGGGTCGAAGCCGTCGTGGCCGACGCCGTAGTAGTACGTCGTGCCGGGCTGCAGCCGGTCCAGGCCCGCGTGTACGTAGAACTGCTCGGCGGCCGCGATCTTGCCGTCGTTCAGCAGCGGGGTGGTCAGGTGCCGCACCTCGGCGTCGATCTTGCGGCTCAGCGCCCACGGCTTGAGGCCGATGCGGATGTACGGGCGCCGGACGGCGAACGGGACCTGCCAGGAGACCCGCATCTGCGTCTTCGGGTCGGCGCCGTACGCGAGATGGCGGCCGAACGGTGCAACCAGCGAGCCGTCCACCTGGGTGGAGGTGCGCGGGGTGAGCACCGTGGGTGCGGCGAAGGCGGGCGGGGCCGCGAGCCCGGTGCCCAGACCGGCACTGGCGACGGCCGCGGTCGCCACGCTCGTGCGCAGCACGCCGCGCCGGGTCAGCCGGGTGCGCAGATAGTCGTGCTGCTCCGCCATGGTCATGCGGTTGGCGAGCTTCTCGGGGATGCCGAAGCGGGGGATGTCCATGGCCAGACCATCCACCTGCGTGCTGACGCCACCCCATCGGACGGGTGAATGGCGCGCGCACAACTCCCCATGCGTCCGTATAGTGGATGTAAAATGTCACTAAGCGGGACTGGCGGTAGGGTGCCGACATGACTCGCAGCATCAATCTCGCAGTGGTCCCCGGTGACGGTATCGGCCAGGAGGTCGTGGCTCAGGGCCTCAAGGTCCTCCACGCTGTCCTCCCGCAGGATGTGAAGCTGGAGACCAAGGAGTACGACTTCGGCGCCAAGCGTTACCACGCGACCGGTGAGACCCTCACCGACGCCGATGTCCAGGCGCTCAAGCAGCACGACGCGATCCTGCTCGGCGCGATCGGTGACCCCTCGGTCCCGTCCGGAGTCCTGGAGCGCGGCTTCCTGCTGAAGCTCCGTTTCCTCTTCGACCACCATGTGAACCTGCGGCCGTCGAAGCTCCTCCCGGGTGTCGCGACCCCCCTCAAGGGGCAGCCGGAGATCGACTTCGTCGTGGTCCGCGAGGGCACCGAGGGTCCGTACACCGGCAACGGTGGCTCGATCCGCACCGGCACCCCGCACGAGGTCGCCACCGAGGTCTCGGTCAACACCGCCTTCGGTGTCGAGCGCGTGGTCCGTGACGCCTTCGCCCGCGCCCAGGCCCGCCCGCGCAAGAAGCTGACGCTGGTCCACAAGAACAACGTGCTGACCTACGCCGGGCACCTGTGGACCAACATCTTCAACAAGGTCGCGGCCGAGTTCCCGGACGTCGCCACCGACTACCTGCACGTGGACGCGGCGACGATCTTCCTCGTCACGCAGCCCGAGCGCTTCGACGTGATCGTCACCGACAACCTCTTCGGCGACATCATCACCGACCTCGCCGCGGCCGTCTCCGGCGGCATCGGCGTCGCGGCCTCGGGGAACATCAACCCGAGCGGCGAGTTCCCCTCGATGTTCGAGCCGGTGCACGGATCCGCCCCGGACATCGCGGGACAGGGCAAGGCCGACCCCACGGCCACGGTGCTCTCCGTCGCCCTCCTGCTGCGCCACCTGGGCTACGAGGCCGAGGCCGTGCGCATCGAGGAGGCCGTCTCCGCCGACCTCGCGGAGCGCGGGGACACCCCTCGTACGACCTCGGAAATCGGTGACGTGCTCGCGGTACGCGTAGCGAGCTGACCCGACGACTCCACTTCGAAGCCGCCGGGTCGCCACCGCACCCGGCGGCTTCTCCTGTGTGGTCCCGGGTGCCACCATCGAACCCTGGACCGCATTCGCGTCATTTCGTGCACGGGTCCCCGCGAGAGATAATCGAACGGGCCGTGGCTTGCGGTAGAGCTCGGACATCCCAGCACCTGTCTGACAGGAGCCGGCGTGAGCGCGGTCCATCACACACAAAACCGGTGAAGGACACGCACATGACGACGCCCACGATCGAGCTCAAGCCCTCTTCGACCCCGCTGTCCGACGCGGAGCGCGAGGCGATGCTGGCCAACCCCGGATTCGGCCGCTACTTCACCGATCACATGGTGATCATCAAGTGGACCGAAGGCCGCGGCTGGCACGACGGCCAACTCGTTCCCTACGGCCCGCTGTCGATCGACCCCGCCACCAACGTCCTGCATTACGCGCAGGAGATCTTCGAGGGGCTGAAGGCCTACCGCCACCCCGACGATTCGGTCGCCCTGTTCCGCCCCGACGCCAACGCCCGCCGCTTCCAGGCCTCCGCGCACCGGCTGGCCATGCCGGAGCTCCCGGTCGAGACCTTCATCGCGGCCTGCGACGCGCTGGTCCAGCAGGACAAGGCATGGGTTCCGGCGCACGGTGGCGAGGAGTCCCTGTACCTGCGCCCGTTCATGATCGCGTCCGAGGTCGGCCTCGGTGTGAAGCCCGCCAACGAGTACCTCTTCATCGTCATCGCCTCGCCCGCCGGCGCCTACTTCCCCGGTGGCGTCAAGCCCGTCTCGATCTGGCTCTCAGAGGACCGCGTGCGCGCCGTCCCCGGCGGCATGGGCGACGCCAAGACCGGCGGCAACTACGCGGCGTCCCTGCTTGCCCAGGCCGAGGCCGCGGCCAAGGGCTGTGACCAGGTCGCGTACCTCGACGCCGTCGAGCACACATGGGTCGAGGAGCTGGGCGGCATGAACCTGTACTTCGTGTACGGGAACAAGATCGTCACCCCGGAGCTCACCGGCTCCCTCCTCGCGGGCATCACCCGCGACTCGCTGCTCGCGGTCGCCCGTGATCTCGGCTACGAGTCCGAGGAGGGCCGCGTCTCCATCGACCAGTGGAAGGCCGACACCGAGAACGGCAGCCTCACCGAGGTGTTCGCCTGTGGTACCGCAGCCGTGATCACCCCGGTCGGCACGGTCAAGTCCAAGCGCGGCGAATGGACCCAGGCCAACGGGCAGCCGGGCGAGGTCACGATGAAGCTGCGCAAGGCGCTGCTCGACATCCAGACCGGTGCGGCCGAGGACAAGCACGGCTGGACGCACAAGCTCGGCTGACGCATACAGCATGCCAGAACGCTTGAGGGCCGCCCCGTACGGAACGGGGCGGCCCTCAAGCGCGGGGGAGCGGATCAGCCGGCCTTGACCCCCGCCGCCGCCTCGACGACGGCCTCGGTCCCCTCGGCGGCCGGCACGGGCTGGGTCCGGGAAAGCACCAGGTAGGTGATGCCGCCGGTCACGCCGGAGAGGACGAAGCTGCAGTCGACGCCGCCGGTGAACGCCAGCAGCGGGCCCTCGTACACCGAGGTGGACACGGCGAGCAGACCGACGGTCGCGCCCACCGCCCAGGAGATGACGGCCGGGATGTTCCAGCCGCCCGAGTACCAGTAGATGCCGCCGACCGAGCGCCGGTTGAAGACCTGGAGCGCGTCCGGGTCGTACACGCCCTCGCAGCGCTTGTAGCCGACGAGCGTGATGACCGCCCAGGGCGTGCCGAGGGCGGTCAGCAGCAGCACGAACGACGTCATCGCGGACTGCACGCTCCAGGTGAACGCGCCCAGGAAGACGAAGACGGTGGCGACCACGGCCACGACGAGGGTGCACATGGTGCGGCTGGCCTTCGGCATGATCGCGTCCAGGTCCAGGCCCATGGAGTAGAGCATCAGGCCGGAGTTGCCGACGGAGCCGGCGAAGGCGGCGATCAGCAGCGGCACCAGGTACCAGACCGGGGAGTGGGCGACGAGCGGACCGGCGTAGTCGGCGCCGGCGCGGGCGGCGAGCGCGGTGTAGGTACCGAACAGTTGCGGCACCAGCAGGCCGAGGAGCAGGCCGGTACAGGTGGCCCAGTACACCGAGCGCTTGCTGTGGCGGTTCGGCGAGACATACCGGGTGTAGTCACCGAGCAGGGTGATGAAGGCCACAGGGCCGGACAGGCCGGCGGCGACCGCAGAGAGCACCCAGGTGGGCCAGAACGAGCCGAGCAGATACGAGGTGTCCGGCGGGGCGGCGGTGGTGAAGTCGCCCGCGTAGGCGAAGACACCGGCCAGCAGCAGCAGGGTCATGCCGATGGACAGCGTCTTGCTGAGCTTGAGCAGCAGCTTGTAGCCGTAGACCGCGCCGACCACGGTGAAGGCCGCCAGCACCGCGTACATCAGGGCGTGCGTCACACCGTTGTCGGGCAGTCCGACCAGCCGCTCCAGGGTGCCGACCATCACATCGCCGCCGATCCACAGGGTCAGCGCGGTGTAGCCGAGCGCGAGCAGCAGACCGACGATCGAGCCGACGAGCCGGCCCTTCACGCCGAACTGGGCGCCGCTGGAGGTGGAGAGATTGGTCGCCGTGCGGAGCGAGACGAGTGCGAGCGGCGCGGTGAACGCGATGCCTACGACGGTTCCCGTCAGGACCGAGGTCAGGGACGGCACCAGGCCGAGCCCGAAGGACGGTGGGAGCCAGCCGAAGACGATGACGCCGAGGCAGAGATTCGAGCCCAGGAGCAGGCTCACGAGGTCACGAGGACCGCTGGTGCGCTCCTCGTCGGGGATGGTGTCGACTCCGCGCTGCTCTATCACTGGCATGAGTTCTTCCCCTTGCGCTTGAACGGAATGAAAGTTTGAGCGACGTTCAATGTGAGGCAAGGCTGCATCTAAGTCAATGGTTCCGCTCGATCAATGAGATTGTTAGAGTGATGCTCTAAATAGGAGGTGTGGTGGCGTGCGACTTACCCCCACGGAACGTGACCGGCTTCTGCTGTTCGGAGCCGCAGAACTGGCGCGGGCCCGCCGTGCTCGCGGGTTGAAGCTCAATGTCCCCGAGGCGACTGCTCTCATCGCGGACACCGTGTGCGAGGCGGCCCGCGACGGCCGTCGGCTCGCCGAGGCCATCGAGGCGGCCCGCAACGTGCTCGGCCCCGACGACGTGCTGCCCGGTGTGGCGGACGTGGTGACCGAGGTGATGGTCGAGGCCGTGTTCGACGACGGCTCCCGGCTCGCGGTCGTCTCCGACCCGATCGGCGGAGGCTCCCTCGGCGACGCCGCCCCGGGCGCGGTGCTGCCCGGACCGGCTCACGAGGAGCCGGAGCCGGAGGTGCGCATGGTCGTGCGGAACACCGCGGCCGTCCCGGTCAGCGTCACCTCGCATTTCCACTTCTTCGAGTCCAATCCCCGCCTCGACTTCGACCGTGCCGCTGCCTACGGCATGCGGCTGAGCATCCCGGCCGGCTCCTCCGCCCGCTTCGACGCGGGCGGCGAGGCCGAGGTCGGCCTCGTGCCGATCGGCGGCGAGCGCGTCGCCATCGGCTTCGCCGGCCTCGTCGACGGCCCGCTGGACGCGCCGGGCGCCAAGGAGGAGGCCCTGCGCAGAGCAGTGGCCTGCGGATACCTGGGTGCCGACCGGTCCGAGCAGAAAGGAGCTGAGGGATGACCACCATCGACCCTCGTGACTACGCAGCCGTACACGGCCCCCGTGCCGGTGACCGGGTCGTCCTCGGCGACTCCGGCCTCGTCGTACGTGTCGAGTCCGACACCCAGAAGCCGGGCGAGGAGTTCCTGGCCGGCTTCGGCAAGACCGCCCGCGACGGACTGCACCTGAAGGCCGCCGCGGTCCGCGAGACCTGCGACGTCGTCATCAGTAACGTCCTGGTGATCGACGCGGTGCAGGGCATCCGCAAGGTGTCCATCGGCATCCGGGAAGGCCGCATCCACGCGATCGGCCGAGCCGGCAACCCCGACACCCTCGACGGCGTCGACGTCGTCGTCGGCACCGGCACCTCGATCGTCTCCGGCGAGGGCATGATCGCCACCGCCGGCGCCATCGACACCCATGTGCACGTGCTGTCGCCGCGCATCATGGAGGCGTCGCTCAGCTCCGGCGTCACCACGATCATCGGCCAGGAGTTCGGCCCGGTCTGGGGCGTCGGCGTCAACTCGCCGTGGGCCCTGAACCACGCCTTCAACGCCTTCGACGCCTGGCCCGTCAACATCGGCTTCCTCGGCCGCGGCTCCTCCTCGCACGGCGCCCCCCTGGTCGAGGCCCTCGCCGAGGGCGGCGCCCTGGGCTTCAAGGTCCACGAGGACATGGGCGCGCATACCCGAGCCCTGGACACCGCCCTGCGGGTCGCCGAGGAACACGACGTCCAGGTCGCCCTGCACAGCGACGGCCTCAATGAGTGCCTCTCGGTCGAGGACACCCTGCGCGTCCTCGACGGCCGTACGATCCACGCCTTCCACATTGAGGGCTGCGGCGGCGGTCACGTGCCGAACGTGCTCAAGATGGCGGGCGTGCCGAACGTCATCGGCTCGTCCACCAACCCCACCCTGCCCTTCGGCCGGGACGCGGTCGCCGAGCACTACGGCATGATCGTCTCCGTCCACGACCTGAAGACGGACCTGCCCGGCGACGCCGCCATGGCCCGCGACCGTATCCGCGCGGGCACGATGGGCGCCGAGGACGTTCTGCACGACCTGGGCGCGATCGGCATCACGTCGTCCGACGCGCAGGGCATGGGCCGCGCCGGCGAGACCGTACGCCGCACCTTCGCCATGGCCGGGAAGATGAAGGCCGAGCTGGGTCCCATGGCCGGCGACGGCGAGCACGACGACAACGCGCGTGTGCTGCGCTACATGGCCAAGCTCACCATCAACCCCGCCATCGCCCACGGCCTCTCCCACGAGATCGGCTCGATCGAGGCCGGCAAGCTCGCCGACATCGTGCTGTGGCGCCCGGAGTACTTCGGCGCCAAGCCGCAGCTGGTGCTCAAGTCCGGCTTCCCCGCCTGGGGCGTCACCGGCGACCCCAACGCCGCCACCGACACCTGCGAACCGCTCGTCCTCGGCCCGCAGCTCGGCGCCCACGGCGCCACCGCCGCCGACATCTCCGTCGCCTTCGTCGCCGGCGCCGCACTCGAGCAGGGCAACGACCGGATGCCCACGCGCCGCCGTCGGGTCGCTGTCCGCGGCACCCGTGGCATCGGCCCCGCCGACCTGATGTTCAACTCCCGCATCGGAGACGTCCAGGTCGACGGCCGCACCGGCCTCGTCTCCCTCGACGGCGACCCGATCCGCTCCGAGCCCGCCGAATCCGTCTCCCTCAACCGCCTCTACTTCCTGTGAGGACCCCCGCATGAGTAGCACCCCCGTCGCCGACGGCTTCCGCATGCCCGCCGAGTGGGCTCCGCACGAGCGCACCTGGATGGCCTGGCCCAGCGTCAACGCCACCTTCACCGACGCCGAGGAACTGGACTCGGCCCGCACGGCCTGGGCCGAGGTCGCCCGCACCGTCCGCCGCTTCGAGCCGGTCACCGTGGTCGTCGGCCTGGGCGAGACGGGCAACGCCCGCACGTACCTCGGTGACGACGTCGACATCGTCGAGCAGGAGCTGAACGACGCCTGGATGCGCGACATCGGCCCCACCTTTGTCACCGACGGCACCGAGATCCGCGCGGTGGACTGGATCTTCAACGGCTGGGGCGCCCAGGACTGGGCCAGCTGGGAGCACGACTCCAAGATCGCGGCGCATGTCGCCGATCGGGCGGGCGTGGCCTCGTACGCTTCGAAGCTCGTGAATGAGGGCGGCGGCATCCACGTCGACGGCGAGGGCACGGTCCTGCTGACCGAGACCGTCCAGCTCGGCCCGGAGCGCAACCCGGACTGGACCAAGGAGCAGGTCGAGGCCGAGATCCACGCCCACCTGGGCACCACCAAGGCCATCTGGCTGCCGCGCGGCCTGACCGCCGACTACGGCACCTACGGAACCCTGGGCCACGTCGACATCGTCGCCTCCTTCGCCCGCCCCGGCACGGTCCTGGTCCACACCCAGCCCGACCCGGCGCACCCGGACCACGATGTCTCCAAGGAGATCGTCGCGTTCCTGCGTACCCAGACGGACGCGAAGGGCCGTGCCCTGGAGATCATCGAGGTGGCCGCGCCGACCGTCCTGCAGGAGGACGGCGACTGGGTCGACTACTCGTACATCAACCACTACATCTGCAACGGCGGCGTGGTGCTGTGCGGTTTCGGCGATGCCGAGCGCGACGAGAACGCGGCGGCGATCTTCCGCGGTGTCTTCCCGGACCGCGAGGTGACGTTGGTCGACGCCCGCCCGATCTTCGCCAACGGCGGCGGCATCCACTGCATCACCCAGCAGCAGCCGCGCGTCTGACACCGTTCACCACCCCATGGCACACCGCCGGGGCCGGACGGGTCCTCACCCCGTCCGGCCCCGGCGGTCCTGTACTACCTGCCCGTATGCTGAGATCCCCGCCGACCACGGAGAATCCCATGCCCGAGCCCGCCCGCACCACGCGGCGGCGGAACGCCGCCCCGCCGCGGGAGACCGTGCTGGCCGCCGCGATGGAGAACATCGCCCAGCACGGGCTGGAGAAGCTCACCATGGCGGGCCTCGGCCGCGAGGTCGGCATGAGCAGCGGGCACCTGCTCTACTACTTCCGCACCAAGGACGAGCTGCTGCTCCAGACCTTGGAGTGGAGCGAGGAACAGCTCGGGGCGCAGCGCCGCTCCGCCCTCGCCCGCCAGGTCCCGGTCCGCGAACGTCTCGACTCGTACATCGATCTGTACGTCGCGGACGGCCCCCGAGATCCGCACTGGACACTCTGGCTGGAGCTGTGGAACCGGGCCCACGGGGTCGACGAGGATTCCCGCAACCGCCTCCTCGACATCGAGCTCTCCTGGCACCGCGACCTGGTCGCCCTCCTCGTCGAGGGAGCCTCCCGCGGCGAGCTGCGCGCGGTCGACGCGGACAGGTACGCCACCCGGATACGGGCCCTGCTGGACGGCTTCAGCACCCATGTGGCGATGGGTCTCCCCGGTTCCGACCGGTCCCAAGTCCTGGCTCACATCGGCGAGTTCATCGACGAGACGCTCGGTTGAATTCCGTGCGCGGACGCCTGGCGGTCTGTCGACATTGTCGCCGCCTTCGCCCGCCCCGGCACCGTCGTCACCCACGTGCAGCCCGACCCGGCCCACTCCGACCACGAGATCAAGCGCGAGACGGTCCCGGTACCGCTGCAACGACGGCGTCGTGCTGTGCGCCTTCGACGATCCGCGCGACGAACTCGCCGCCGGGATCTTCCGCCGCCGCTACCCCGAACGGACCGTGACCCTGGTCGTCTATCTGACGATGCGTGAGACCCGCGACATCGACCTGGGCCGGGTCGGCTTGGTGGCTGCCGAGGGCGGGCGGACGGAGCCGGCCGGAGCGACGAGCGTCACGCCCGCATCCTGAGACGGCCGGGGGTGCGGAGGCAGTGCTGTGCGAGACTGCCTCCGTGTCCTCGTTCGTCATGATTATTGGCAACAGGCGCGCCGGTCCGCAGTGACCGTCCCGTACCACCAGATACGGAGCGGCCACCGTGCCCCAGACCCGCGCGCAGACCTCTCGCACCCGCGAGGGGTTTTTTCGTTTTCCGGCCCTCACCTCGGCCGGGGCGATGCGCGCGGGATGATGGGGGCAAGTGGAGCCCAATCGTCCGGATCCACTCATCCGACAGGAGTCAGACCAGCATGACCACCAAGGCCAAGCCCACCGACGACAGCTTCCATGTCTTCGACACCACACTGCGCGACGGTGCACAGCGTGAAGGCATCAACCTGACGGTCGCGGACAAGCTGACCATTGCCCGGCACCTGGACGACTTCGGCGTGGGCTTCATCGAGGGAGGCTGGCCCGGCGCCAACCCCCGCGACACGGAGTTCTTCGCCCGGGCTCAGCAGGAGATCGAGTTCAAGAACGCCGAGCTGGTCGCCTTCGGCGCGACCCGCAGGGCCGGTGCCAAGGCGTCGGATGACCCCCAGGTCAAGGCGCTGCTGGAGTCCGGAGCCCCGGTGATCACGCTGGTCGCCAAGTCGCACGACCGGCATGTGGAACTCGCCCTGCGCACCACCCTCGAAGAGAACCTGGAGATGGTCCGCGACACCGTTTCCTACCTGCGCGAACAGGGCCGCCGGGTCTTCGTCGACTGCGAGCACTTCTTCGACGGCTACCGCGCCAACCCCGAGTACGCCAAGGATGTCGTCCGGGCCGCCCACGAGGCCGGCGCCGATGTCGTCATCCTCTGCGACACCAACGGCGGGATGCTCCCCGCCCAGGTCCAGGCCGTCGTCTCCACCGTCCTCGCGGACACCGGCGCCCGGCTCGGCATCCACGCCCAGGACGACACCGGCTGCGCCGTCGCCAACACCCTGGCCGCCGTCGACGCGGGCGCCACGCACGTCCAGTGCACCGCCAACGGGTACGGCGAGCGGGTCGGCAACGCCAACCTCTTCCCCGTCGTCGCCGCCCTGGAACTCACGTACGGCAAGAGCGTCCTCCCCGAGGGCGCACTCGCCGAAATGACCCGTATCTCGCACGCCATCGCCGAGGTCGTCAACCTCGCGCCCTCCACTCACCAGCCCTATGTGGGTGTTTCAGCCTTCGCCCACAAGGCCGGACTGCACGCCTCCGCCATCAAGGTCGACCCCGACCTCTACCAGCACATCGATCCGGCGCTCGTCGGCAACACCATGCGGATGCTCGTCTCCGACATGGCGGGCCGCGCCTCCATCGAGCTCAAGGGCAAGGAGCTCGGCATCGACCTCGGGGGCGACCGCGAGCTCGTCGGCCGGGTCGTGGAGCGGGTCAAGGAGCGTGAGCTCAAGGGCTACACGTACGAAGCCGCGGACGCCTCCTTCGAACTGCTGCTGCGTGCCGAGGCCGAGGGCCAGGTACGCCGCTACTTCCGTACGGAGTCCTGGCGCGCGATCGTCGAGGACCGACCCGACGGCACGCACGCCAACGAGGCGACCGTGAAGCTCTGGGCGAAGGGCGAGCGGATCGTCGCCACCGCCGAGGGCAACGGCCCGGTCAACGCCCTCGACCGGGCGCTGCGCGTCGGCTTGGAGCGGATCTACCCGCAGCTCGCCAAGCTGGAGCTGGTCGACTACAAGGTCCGCATCCTGGAGGGCCGCACCGGCACCGAGTCCACCACCCGCGTGCTGATCACCACGAGCGACGGCACGGGTGACTGGGCGACCGTCGGCGTCGCGGAGAACGTCATCGCCGCGTCCTGGCAGGCGCTGGAGGACGCGTACACCTACGGGCTGCTGCGGGCCGGGGTCGAGCCCACGGAGTAGTTGCGCGGTCCGACGCGGACCACCCGCTGCTCACCGGTGATCCGGCCGGGCGCCGACCAAGCTGAAGGAGGCGTACCGGGCCGCTTGAGGCGCACAGGAGTTGAGGCCTTTCAGGGTCACAAGACCCTGAAAGGCCCGCCCATGAGGGTTCGACGGGGGTGGTGATTTCGGCGGTGGCGGCGATTTCGGTGGCGGCGGCTTCTGAGAGTCGTTGCTGCCCGCCCGCCGGCTCCGTCCGCCACCGCGCAGCAGTGAGGGCGCCCGCACAGCCGCTGTGCCGCGGTGGCGGGCGCCCCTGTACTCCCTTGGATCAGCGTCCTGCCCGAGCCCGGCCTACGGGGGGCAGGGGCAGCGGATCAGCGGGGGAGTTGCACCTACAGGTTCTGGTCGATCTGCATCTCCCGGACCTTGTCGTCACGGTGCGTCTTGTCATTCTTGATGGTGTACGTCGTCGACGGGCCGGTGCCGCTGACCTTGGTGATCTCGCCCTGGCACTTCTTGTTGTCCGCGTCCCGGTACTCCACGCGCTGACCCTCGTTGTGCTGCATTGACTTCTCCACTTCTCGATCTCGACTGGCAAGGGCCGCCCCCGGCTCTTCAGCCCGGGCTGCCCCGTCCGGCGCCCGCTTCTCGTCGCGGTGCGCAATGCCAGATCACACTGGGTGCGGGCAATCAGCGACTCCAGAGAGCCCAATGGGGTCAACTTCCGGGCGAATCCCGTGTCGTTCCCCGTGTCCCCTTGCAAGAGGGACGGCGGAGGGTTCGGTGGCCGGCAGCGGAGTGGAAGGCGGGCGCGCTCGGGCCGGAGGACTTCCGCGGATCAGGCCTGCGGGGCGGCCTTGATCGCGGAGATGTCGAAGTTCAGCTTGACCTTGTCGCTGACCATCACGCCGCCGGTCTCCAGCGCCGCGTTCCAGGTCAGGCCCCAGTCGGAGCGGAGGATGTCCGCGCTGCCCTCGAAGCCGACACGCTCGTTGCCGTAGGGATCGGTGGCGGAGCCGTTGAACTCCAGGTCGATGGCGAGCGGGCGCGTGACGTCCTTGATGGTGAGGTCGCCGGTGATCCGGTACTTGTCGCCGCCGAGCTGCTCGGCCTGCGTGGAGCGGAACGTCATGAGGGGGAACTTCTCGGCGTCGAAGAAGTCGCCGCTGACCAGGTGGCCGTCACGGTCGGAGATGCCGGTGTCGACGCTGGCGATCTTGACGTCGATGGAGGCGGCCGAGTTCGCGGGGTTGTGACCGTCCAGCTTCAGGGTGCCCTCGTGCTCCCCGAAGGAGCCACGCACGTTGGTGACCATGGCGTGACGCACGGTGAAGCCGATGCTGCTGTGGGCCGGGTCGATGGCGTACTCGCCGGTCAGGGCGGCCAGGGCCGGGTCCACGGCGACGGTGGCGGGGGCGGACGGGGCGACGGTGGACTTGCGGTTGAACAGAGCCATGGCTCCTCCTCGGGGGGCGTGATCGAGCGGCAGTCGAAGCGGATGTTTAACCTTCAACGAGATTGACTGTAGACCCATCTTGTTCAAAGTTCAACATCAAGGAGCCGATTCGTTTCCTGAAGAACGGCGTTCATCTCACGGTCACGCGAGGCCCTCTGGCGGACGCGCGTAGAACTCGGGCACTATCTCCCTGCCTAGTTGTCATGAGCAGGAGGAGTCTCCCCATGGTGTCCCGTATGACCCTGCGTCCCGTCCTGACCGCCCTCGCCCTCGTCCTCGGCGCCCTCTTCGCCCCCGGAGTCGGCGCCCTCGGCAGCGGCGCCACCGAGGCGCACGCCGTCACCAAGCTCACGCACGCGCAGGCGACGTCGATGTTCCGCGCGTCGGGCATCACCTGGTCGTCCTCGGGCGGCTGTTCCGACCGGAACAACTCCACCTGCACCTCGTTCGAACAGCTGAACCTGGCCACCGCCCAGGGCGCCCAGACCCTCAAGAGCGCCACGGGTTGCGCCCTCAACATCACCGGCGGCACCGAGACCGGGCACGCCAGCGGTACGTATTCGCACTGGAACGGCTACAAGCTCGACTTCGGCAAGTCCACCTGTCTCACCAACTACGTCCACGGTGTCTTCAGCTATATAGGGCTCCGCGGTGACGGCGCCCCCCAGTACAAGTCCGCCTCCGGCAACATCTACGCGGACGAGGGCAACCACTGGGACGTGACGTACTACAACTGCGGCGGCTGCTGACCTCCGCACGCACCGACCCGCACGGGGTGTCCCTGTCCGCCGGACAGGGACACCCCGTGCTGCTGGCTCACACCACGTCGGCCGCGCCGGGCCGCGACGAGGGATACCTCGTCGATCCGAATATGTGACGGATTGGCATGGCCAACTGCCGAGGTCCTGACCCGAACTGACCGATGCGGCGTACCGCCGGATCGGTCAATAGCCGGATGTGGCACGTCAGTCGAGCCAGCCATCGTGATCACCAGGAGGGTTCATGTCCTTCGAAGAAGAGTGGGCCGGCCTCACGGCGAATGCCGCCGCCCGTATGCAGTTGAACGGTGCGCCGACGACGGACCCGCGCTTGGCGCCGTCCGACGGGGACCTCGTCATCTACGACGACGAACTGGGCAAGATCGGTCATTTCGCTTACCAGTTGCACAACAACCTGAAGGCCGACGGCAAGCACGCCCGGACCACGACCGAGGGCCGCCGGTGCGAGCCTGAGAAGGAACCCGGTGACACCCATGTGGAAGCCCCGGCAGAACCAGGAAAGGTGAGGTACCGGTGAAGCACTCCGCAGGCCCGCCGCCTGGTCGCCGCCGTCCGAACTTGTGGCACCGGCTGCGCCCCCGGAGTTCACGGGCGTTCGTCCTCGGCATCTGCATGGCCGTCGGCGGGCTCGCCGGCGGGGTGCGCTCCGTGGTGAACGGAAAGGGGATCTGGACGGCCTTCGGCATCTTCGGGGTGGGGGTTCTCGGAGTTGTTCTCACCCTTGCGTGGATCGTGACGTACACGCGGGAGCGCTGAGGAGAGGGCTCGGGCACAGCGGCCGGGTCGCGGGCGCCGTCCGGATGTAGAAATGAGCCGGCCTGCCAAGCAGTTCGGGCGAGGCGGCCGGTCGCGATCCTGCCGACGCCCACATCACGCGACAGTTACACGCGGACGGTCATGGTCACGGTCACCTCGTCACCTGCCGAGAGTCCCTGCGGCTTGCGGACCGCGTTCTTGAGCGGCAGCAGGTAGCTGCCGTCCTTGGGGAAGAGCGACGTGGTGAAAGCGGTCTCGCCGATGCACGCGTCCACGGGGACAGCCCCCCAGCCGTACGTGGCCAGCGCAGCCACCTCGCGGATGTCGGCGGCCTGTTCGTCGGGCACGGCGGCGAAGTAGAACGGTGAAGGCCCCCGCCACTCGATGACGCGGCCGGTGAATACAACGTGCACGAGGTCGATCCGTTCATCGAGGGAGCCGAATGCCGGGCAGCGTACATGCGGGCTCACTCGGCACAAGAGGTGGCGGTCGCTCACCTGCGGGAGGCGACCGCCACCCGCAGGATCAGGCTCCCACGGTCACCGTGAAGCGGCGTCAGTCGACCGACGCGCACCGTCCACTTGGACTTACGCAACGCGGTTGTTGGACTGGAACGCCCCGAGTCGTAGCAGGTCATTGACGGTGTCCGGACAGGGGGATTACTCAGGGAACATGTCGCGAAGATTTACTTCGGCGGGCGCTGTCGCCGCCGCCTCAGCCGCCGTCCTGGCGCTGGTGGGGACCGCGCTCCCCGCCACAGCCGCCACCCCGTCACCCGCCGCAGTCGGCGCGGCCGTCCCCGCGGACGCCGCCGTCATCGGATCGCCGCAGCTCTCGGTCGCTGTTGCCGACGACTTCCCGCGCGTCCTGTCGTACACCGACCGGGCCAGCGGCAACCAGCTGTCCGGCTCCACGAAGCCGGTCACCGAGGTCACCCTCAACGGCACCGCACACGCCGTGAAGCTCAAGGCCGCGCCCGAGATCACTGACACGACCGCCCGGTACACGCTGACCTTCCCCGATCTGCCTGGCATCGAGATCGACGCCTCGCTCTCGGTCTCCGGGCGCGCCACCACCTTCAAGGTGACGGCCGTCCGTGACACCGAGGCGTTCCGGGTCGGCACCATCGACATCCCCGGTCACGACCTGGTCTCCGTCGGCTCCGCCGACACCGGCGCCGCCACCGCGTTCACCCGGCTGGACAACGACTCGACGAAGACCGCCGACGTCTTCGGCAAGGTCACCGCGGACACTGCCGCGGACAAGGCGCCGGTCGGTGCCTCGTACGCGATCGTCAACACCGGCTCGCTCGCGGCGGCCATCGAGTCCAACTCCTCGTACGACAAGCCGTCCGGCGCCACCGGCGGCGACGACGCCCGGTTCTGGCACCAGGCCCGCAAGGCCGACGACGGCAGCGTCCGGGTAGGTGTCTGGTCCGGGCAGTGGACCTACCGCGGCGAGGGCGCACCACAGCCGGAGAGCGGGGACGACCTTCCCTGGGCGAAGGTCGTCGTCACACCCGACGCCAACGGCGACAAGACCGTCGACTGGCAGGACGGCGCCGTCGCGTTCCGGACCATCGGCGTGATCGCGCCCGGCAGCGACGACACCGCGGACCGGGTCATCACCCACATTCCGTTCAACTTCGCCAGCCAGGCCACCCACCCCTTCCTGCGGACTCTCGACGACGTCAAGCGGGTCTCGCTGTCCACGGACGGCCTCGGGCAGAGGGCGATCCTCAAGGGGTACGCCTCCGAGGGCCACGACTCCGCCCACCCCGACTACGGCGGCAACTACAACAAGCGCGCCGGCGGGCTGAAGGACCTCAACGAGCTCCTGAGGGACGGCAAGAAGTGGGGTGCCACCTTCGGCGTCCACATCAACGACACCGAGGCGTACGCGGAGGCCAACGCCTTCGACGAGAAGCTCGTCGACAAGACCAGGCCGGGCTGGAACTGGCTCGGCCAGAGCTACTACATCGACCAGCGCCGCGACGTGAACAGCGGCGACCTGGCCAAGCGGATACAGCAGCTGCGCGACGAGACGGACCGCAACCTCAGCCTGCTCTACTTCGACGTCTACTACACGCACGGCTGGATCCCCGACAAGACCCTCCAGGACGTGCAGAAGCAGGGCTGGAACGTCGCCACCGAGTGGGCCGACAAGTTCGAGCGCGGCTCGCTCTGGTCGCACTGGGCCAATGACCTCGACTACGGCCCCGCCACCAACAAGGGCCTCAACTCGAAGATCATCCGGTTCATCCGCAACGGCGAGAAGGACGTCTGGAACAACGACCCGGTCCTCGGCCAGACCGCGATCCAGGAGTTCGAGGGCTGGACCGGCGAGACCGACTGGAACGCCTTCTACGACAACATCTGGCAGCGCAACCTGCCCGCCAAGTACCTCCAGCACCAGAAGATCACCCGCTGGGACGGCAACGACATCACCTTCACCGGTGATGTCCGGGGCACCGTCGAGGACGGCAAGCGGACCTTCTACGACCACGGCCGCAAGGTGCTGAGCGGCACCGACTACCTGCTTCCGTGGGACGGCGGGAAGAAGCTGTACCACTACAGCAAGTCCGGTGGTACGAGCAGCTGGGCGGTGCCGTCCACGGGGGCGTACACCGTCTACAAGCTCACCGACAACGGCCGGGTCAAGGCAGGCACGGTCAAGCCCGTCGACGGGAAGATCACGCTGACGGCCACCGCCGGACAGCCGTACGTCCTCTACCCGGACGAGGCGCCGAAGGCCGCCGACCCCCAGTGGGGCGAGGGCACCCCGGTCGACGACCCGGGCTTCAACGACGACGGGCTGACCGCCTGGTCGAAGACCGGCACCGTCGCCCGCGACACCGACGGCCGGGGCCGCAACAGCGCCAAGCTCTCCGGCGCCGGCACGGCGGCACTCTCGCAGCGCATCTCCGGCCTCACGCCCGGCAAGCGCTACACCGCGTCCGCGCTCATCGAGGTCCAGCCAGGAAAGACCCGGCACACGACACTCTCGATCGGCGGGAAGTCCGTCGTCGTGGACCGCTCCACGGCCGAGGACTACGTGGCCGCGTCCGACTGGCACGGCACGTACTTCCAGCGCGCCAAGGTGAACTTCACCGCGCCCGCGAGCGGCCGCACCACGTTCCGTATCGAAGCGGCCGGAGGAAGCGCCGCCACCGTGCGGGCCGATGACGTACGTATCGTCGCCAACGCCCCGGCGACGAAGAAGAACACCGTCGTGTACGAGGACTTCGAGGACGTCGACCAGGGCTGGGGCCCCTTCCTCAAGGGCGACGCGGGCGGTTCCACCGACCCCCGCACCGTCATCTCCCAGCTGCACGCCCCGTACACCCAGGCCGGCTGGAACGGGAAGCTCGTCGACGACGTGATCGGCGGCAAGGAGTCCCTCAAGGCCCATGAGGAGAACGGCGGGCTCGTCTACCGAACCGCGCCCTGGACCGTACCGATGGCCAACGGCCACCGCTACAAGGTGGAGTACGACTACCAGTCCAGCCACGCCGGCGCCTACGAGTGGGTCGACGGGTACGACCGGATCACGGCCGACGGCACCCCCGACTCGGTCGAGACCCGCACCACGGCGATCGGTCAGCAGCGAACCACGGGACACTTCTCCGAGACCGTCACGGCGGGCTGCGGTGACACCTGGGCCGGGCTGCGCAAGCGTGGCGACGCACCCGACGGTGCCGACTTCGTCCTGGACGGGTTCACCGTGACCGACCTCGGCGCCGCCCCGGCCGGTGAGATGGCCGCCTGCGGAACGCTCAGCGTCGACCCGTCCGCGGAGACCCTGGAGCCGGGCGTCGCAGGCGTCGTCGAGGCGAGCTTCACCAACTACGAGGCGACGCCGGTCACCGGCGTTTCGGTGAGCCTCACCGTCCCGGACGGCTGGAAGGCGGAGCCCGTGGGCGCGGTCACCTTCGACTCGGTCGCGGCGGGTGCCAAGGCCACCGCCGGCTGGCGGGTCACTCCGCCGGTGGACGCCAAGTACCAGACGTACAACCTGAGTTCCGAGGTGTCCTATACGGTCGGCAGCGCGCAGCGGACCCTCGGCGCGCAGACGTCCGTACGCACGTTGCCGCCGCCGCCCACCACGGACAGCTGGGCCAGCGACCTGGACTGGACCGCCGCCAGCAACGGCTGGGGACCGGTCGAGCGTGACATCTCCAACGGTGAGACGGGCGCCGGCGACGGCTCCCCGCTGACCATCGGCGGCACGGTCTACGCCAAGGGCCTGGGCAGCCACGCCCCCGCGAAGATCCGCTACTACCTGGGCGGCCAGTGCACCTCGTTCACCGCCGAGGTCGGCGTGGACGATGTTCAGAAGAGCGCGGGCAGCGTGCAGTTCAGCGTCACCGCCGACGGCACGGAGAAGGTGAAGTCACCGGTGCTCAAGGCGGCCGACACCGCCTGGTCGCTCACGGCGGACGTCACCGGAGCGAAGTACGTCGAGCTGGTCGTCGGGGACGGCGGCGACGGCAACGGCAACGACCACGCGGACTGGGGCAACGCGCGGTTCCACTGCGGGAGTTGACCGGGCGATCGGTGAGCACTGAGCAATAGGCGGTGAGGGGGCGGGGCCGGTCTCGGTCCCGCCCCCTTCCCGTTCCCACGGGCGCGTGCTAAACCGGCGGGCGGCCGGTCCATACCACTGAGGTTCCGGAGGTCTTGTCGTGTCACTCCTGCCCGCCTTGTCACGCCGTGCCTTTCTGGCCACCAGTAGCGCCACCGCACTCGGCCTGGCCCTCCCTGGACAGGCGCACGCCATCGACGCACCCGCCGACGAGTTCGACACCCTCCGGCTGCGCTGGGTCGATCTCGCACTCGGCACCGGATACGACGCCGCCGCCGAGCCCTACGCGTCTCGGCTCGCCGAGACCGGTGGACTCGCCGCGGGGTTCCGCGCCACCATGGCCCCCGCCGCGGCCTCCCTCTGGGCCGACCGTCCCTTCGATCCGCCGTCCGGCATCACCGCGAGCTACAGCCGCCTGTGGACGATGACCCAGGCGTACGCCCAGCAGGGCACCGGCCACACGGGTGACACCGCGCTCCTCGCCGACATCGTCCGAGGCCTCGACCACCTCGCCGCGACGATCTACAGCACCACGGCACGGATCCCACCGACGCCACGTATCTCTGTCTGCTGATGCCGGGCGCGTCCCGCCGCGCGCTCGCCGCCCGCGCGGCGGACCGGCAATGGCTGACCGTGCTGGCCAACACCGCGGACCGGCAGGGCGTCGCCGTCCGTTCGCTGGGGCTGACCGCCGCCAATTTCTGGCAGCCGGGCACGGCGGGCCCGCTTTCCGTCACGGCACCGGCCAGCGTGCTCGTACGGGAGAGGCGTCACTCGACGACGGTGTGCGTGAGCGGGCCCGACCGGAGCGGGACGCCCGTGGACGTGGTGTGGGAGCATCCGGTGCGCGAGGTCGTCTCCACCGACCCGGGGATCGAGGTGCGCGCCACCGGCCGCCACCTGGTCCTGCGGGTCGCGCCGGGTAGGGCAGGCGCTAGCCTTCGCTGTGCCCTCCTAGGGCCTTTCGTTCCGGGTCCTGCCGGGCTCCCTGATCCGGAAAGATCCGAAAAATCGGCCCTGCAGGCCCTGGGCCGACGGGTCCGGACCGCCGCTCCTGCGTGCGGTAGGCACAAACGGCCCACACGCCCGGGGTGACGGGCTTGTGCGGTACACCACAGTCCCGTTTTGTAGAGCTCTCACAAAGTGGGACCGCATTCCCCTGGTGGTTCGCCTGCATGGGGCAACGTTTCTGTCCGGCTCCGCCAGGAAACGGGTCAGGAGACTGTACGGAGTCGACGGCAGGATTTTCTTGGCCGGGTTCGTAGGGTCGATACATGACCGTTGTGGACGAAACCCCGGGCGAGCCGAGTGACACCCGTGGCCGGGTGACCGAACTGCTGGCGCTGCGCGAGCAGGCCCGGCGCGGACCGAGCGACCGGGCGACCGAGGCCCAGCACGCCAAGGGCAAGCTGACAGCGCGTGAGCGCATCGAGCTGCTCCTGGACCCGGATTCGTTCAAGGAGGTCGAGCAGCTCCGCCGGCACCGGGCGACCGGGTTCGGCCTGGAGGAGAAGAAGCCGTACACCGACGGTGTCATCACCGGCTGGGGCACGGTCGAGGGCCGCACGGTCTTCGTCTACGCACACGACTTCCGGATCTTCGGCGGCGCCCTGGGCGAGGCCCACGCCACCAAGATCCACAAGATCATGGACATGGCGATCTCGGCGGGCGCACCGCTGGTCTCGCTGAACGACGGCGCCGGCGCCCGCATCCAGGAGGGCGTCAGCGCGCTCGCCGGATACGGCGGCATCTTCCAGCGCAACACGCGCGCCTCCGGCGTCATCCCGCAGATCTCCGTGATGCTCGGCCCGTGCGCGGGCGGCGCGGCCTACAGCCCCGCCCTCACCGACTTCGTCTTCATGGTCCGCGAGACCTCCCAGATGTTCATCACCGGACCGGACGTCGTGAAGGCGGTCACCGGTGAGGAGATCTCGCAGAACGGCCTCGGCGGCGCCGATGTGCACGCCGAGACCTCGGGCGTCGCGCACTTCGCGTACGACGACGAGGAGACCTGTATCGCCGAGGTGCGGTACCTGCTGTCGATGCTCCCGTCCAACAACCGGGAGAACCCGCCCACCGTGGCGAGTGACGACCCGGCCGACCGGCGCGGCGACGTCCTGCTGGACCTGGTGCCGGCCGACGGCAACCGCCCGTACGACATGCACAAGGTCATCGAGGAGCTCGTCGACGACGGCGACTACCTGGAGATCCACGAGCGCTGGGCCCGCAACATCGTCTGCGCCCTGGCCCGGCTCGACGGTCAGGTCGTCGGCATCGTGGCCAACCAGCCGCAATCCCTCGCCGGTGTCCTGGACATCGAGGCGTCGGAGAAGGCGGCCCGCTTCGTTCAGATGTGCGATGCATTCAACATTCCCATCATCACCCTTTTGGACGTACCCGGCTTCCTGCCCGGCGTCGATCAGGAGCACGGTGGAATCATTCGGCACGGTGCGAAGCTGCTCTACGCGTACTGCAACGCCACGGTGCCGAGGATCTCGCTGATCCTGCGCAAGGCCTACGGCGGGGCGTACATCGTGATGGACAGCCAGTCCATCGGTGCGGACCTGACGTACGCCTGGCCCACCAACGAGATCGCCGTGATGGGCGCCGAAGGTGCCGCCAACGTCATCTTCCGTCGGCAGATCGCCGACGCCGAGGACCCGGAGGCCATGCGGATCCGCATGGTCAAGGAATACAAGGCCGAACTGATGCATCCGTACTACGCCGCCGAGCGCGGCCTGGTCGACGACGTCATCGACCCCGCCGAGACCCGCGAGGTCCTGATCGCCTCGCTCGCGATGCTCCGGTCCAAGCACGCCGATCTGCCGTCCCGCAAGCACGGGAACCCCCCGCAGTAACCGCGACTGCGTACCACCCCGCACAGTCCGCCACGGTACTGCCGAAAAGACGGAGATACATCCCATGAGCACTGTTCCTGCCGAGTCCGTGCTGCGCGTCGAGAAGGGTCTTGCCGACCCCGAGGAGCTGGCCGCCATAACCGCGGTCCTGCTCGCCCGCGCCGCAGCCACGTCCGCCGCTCCGGCCCACCGGGGCCGTACCTCCGCGGGCTGGCGCCGTCTGGAGCGCACCCCGGGCTTCCGCGCCCCGCACTCCTGGCAGGGCTGAGACCCGCTGTCCTCGATCGCCGGACGGGCTTGGAATCAAGCTCGTCCGGCGATTCGTTTCAGCCCGTCCGGCGATCCGGCGATCGAGGACACAGCGTGGCCGAAGCCCCGCAACGCGGAAGGCCCCGCACTCCCGAAGGAGTGCGGGGCCTTCCGCATGGCTGCCGGGGACTACCGCAGGCGGGCCATCAGCGCATGCTCGACCAGGGTGATGAGCGCGCTCTTGGCATCCGCACGGTGGCGGGCGTCCGTGGTCAGGATCGGGGTGTCGGGGCCGATCTGCAGGGCCTCGCGCACCTCGTCCGGTGTGTACGGCTGGTGTCCGTCGAAGCCGTTGAGGGCGATGACGAAGGGCAGGCCGCTGTTCTCGAAGTAGTCGACGGCCGGGAAGCAGTCGGCGAGACGCCGGGTGTCCACCAGGACGACGGCGCCGATCGCGCCGCGGACCAGGTCGTCCCACATGAACCAGAAGCGGTCCTGACCGGGGGTACCGAAGAGGTACAGGATCAGGTCCTGGTCCAGGGTGATACGGCCGAAGTCCATGGCCACCGTCGTGGTGGTCTTGTCCCCGGTGTGGGTCAGATCGTCGATGCCCGCGGACGCGGACGTCATCACGGCTTCGGTACGCAGCGGGTTGATCTCCGAAACGGCACCGACGAACGTGGTCTTACCCACGCCGAAGCCCCCTGCCACCACGATCTTCGCGGAGGTAGTGGAGCGGGCTGCTCCGCCGCTAGAGCTTGCGAAGTCCACTGAGCACCCTTTCGAGCAGTGTCACATCTGGCTGGCCGCTGGCGGACTCGTCGCCGCCGGGCTGATGGATAGCGACGAGTCCGGCCTCGGCCAGGTCGGCTACGAGGATCCGGGCAACGCCGAGGGGGATCGAGAGAAGCGCCGAGATCTCGGCGACCGACTTGATCTCGAAGCACAGCCGGCAGATCCGCTGGTGCTCGGGCAACTGCCCCTGCAGCAGGGATGGATCGGCCGTGGTACTGACCAACGCCTCAATGGCGAGCTGGTATCGCGGTCGGGTCCGGCCGCCGGTCATGGCGTATGGACGGACCAGCGGGTTGTGCGCCGCCGGTTCTGCGGGCTCGGCGGCCCGCCGCGGCTGCACCGGCTGAATCCGGGGCTGCCGGGGCGCGTCCAACCGGTGCGGCCGCTGAGGGTGCTGCGGCTGCTGGGGCCACTCACCGTCCTGGGCCTGCGGCCACCCGCCGCCCTGCGCCTGTTGGGGCGGATACGGCTGCTGAGGTGGCTGATAGGGCTGCTGCGAGCCCTGTCTGCTGGGCGTGGAGGGGAAGTTGAAACGGTTGTCCCCGTGCTCACCCGGTACCTGCTGACCACCGTGGTACTGGTGTCCGCCTGAGGGTGTTGCCACGTTTCCTCCTCCGACTGCCGTTCCTGGTCTCAGTGGGGCCGCGCCACCGCACCTTATGGCGCGGTGGCGCGGAACGCACCGCCTGTCTGTTAGTTAAGAAGACTTCCCTGCAGTTCGGCACGGAGATCGGGTGTGAGGACACTGCCCGCACGGTCGACCAGAAGTGCCATTTCGTACCCAACCAGACCGATATCGGCGTCCGGATGTGCAAGAACTGCCAGCGAAGATCCGTCAGAGATGGACATGATGAAGAGGAATCCGCGCTCCATCTCCACCACGGTCTGGTTCACGGCGCCGCCCTCGAAGATCCGCGAGGCGCCCGCGGTCAGCGAGGTCAGACCGGAAGCAACGGCCGCCAGCTGGTCGGCACGATCGCGTGGGAATCCTTCGGACATGGCCAGCAGGAGTCCGTCGGCGGAGACCACCACCGTGTGCGACACCCCGGGGGTGTTGTCCACGAAGTTGGTGATCAACCAGTTGAGATTCTGCGCCGCCTGGCTCATCGGGCTCACACTAACGCTCCTGGTTGTAGGTAGTACTTGCGTCCGAACCAGCGTTACGTCCCCGCTGAATGCCCCGGCGCAGGTTGCTCAACCTGCCCCGGACGTCCTCAGGGGCGCGGGAGACCTGAGGGCCGCCCTGCTGGGTCTGCTCCGCCGTGCCCTCGACCAGATTGGCCTTGGGCACCCGCCGGGGAAGTCCGGACGGGGTGACCCCGCCCGCCTTCGGCTCCCGGAGCTTCTCGGCTCGCTCCCAGCGCTCGTCGTTCGTCGAGCGCCAGTCGTCGGAGCCGTTCCCGTCCTGCTGCGCGGGCGACGGCCGCTGCGGCAACTTCTGCTGCCGCGGCGGCTGCTGCTCGGCTGAGACGGGCTGGTCGTTTCCGCGGCCGGTGGGCTGCCAGTGCTGCTGACCGCCCCGGCGCGGCAGACCGGCATCGGTCAGCTCGTGGCCGGCGTTCGGGGTGGAACCCGGACGGTCGAAGCCTACGCGCTCCTGCGGCTCCGCGGGAGCGCTGGGGGCAGATTCCGGTTCGGCCTGCGGTGTGGGCTCGTACGCGTTCTGGTACGTGCCCTGATCTGCCCACTCTTCCTGGTGGGGCTGGGCCGCGAACTGTTCCTCGTAACCCTGCTGAGCGCTCTCCCGGGTGGTATATGCCGCCTCCGGATAGCCGTCCTGCGGTGCGTAGTCGGACTGCTCCGGATAGCCGGTCTCGCCGCGGTACGGGTCGTAGGAACCGTCGTACGAGGCCTGTGCGTACTGCTCCTGCTGCTGGCCCTGCTGCGGCTCCTGCGCGTACGGATCCTGTGCGTACGCGTCCTCGGTGTACGAGGTGTCCGAGAAGGAGGCGTCCGCGAACTGCGGGCGCTCACCGCCCGTCTGGGCCTCCAGCGCCGCCCGGCGCTCCTCACGCATCAGCGAGCGGCCCACCGGGTCCAGCTGCGCGGCGTCGGCCGGCTGCTCGTACCGGGAGTCGTCGAAGCCGAGTTCGGCCGCCGTGCGCAGCGGGGACTGCTGCGGCTCCGGCTCGAACGACGACTGCTGCGGGATGATCGAGGAGACGGTGAAGTCGTCCTGAGGGTCCGTGGAGCCGAGGCTCTCGCCCCCGCCTCCGTGGGTGATCGCGTCCGGCAGCATGACCAGCGAGGTGGTTCCGGCCTGTTCGCCCGAGGGGCGCAGCTGGACCCGGATGCCGTGCCGGTCGGCGAGCCGGCCGACCACGAAGAGTCCCATCCGCTGGGAGACCGCGGCGTCCACGGTCGGCGGGTTGGCCAGCTTGTGGTTGATGTCCGCGAAGTCCTCGGCGGTGAGGCCGATGCCCTTGTCGTGGATCTCGATCATCACGCGGCTGTCCGGCAGCCGGGTGGCGGTGACGCGGACCTTGGTCTGGGGCGAGGAGAACGTGGTGGCGTTCTCCAGCAGTTCCGCAAGGAGGTGCACGAGGTCGGTGACGGCCTGACCGTGGATCTCGGTCTCCGGGACACCGGAGAGCTCGATGCGCTCGTACGACTCCACCTCGGAGGAGGCGGCCCGCAGGACGTCGACCAGCGGAACCGGCTGGTTCCAGCGGCGGCCCGGCTCCTCGCCGGCGAGGACGAGGAGGTTCTCGCCGTTGCGGCGCATACGGGTCGCGAGGTGGTCGAGCCGGAAGAGGCTCTCCAGCTGGTCCGGGTCGGCCTCGTTGTTCTCCAGGTCGGTGATGAGGGTCAGCTGGCCCTCGATCAGCGACTGGTTGCGACGCGACAGGTTGGTGAAGATCGCGTTGACGTTGCCCCGCAGCATGGCCTGCTCGGCCGCGAGCCGCACCGCCTCGCGGTGCACCTGGTCGAAGGCGCGGGCGACCTCGCCGATCTCGTCCCGGCTGGTGATCGGAATCGGCTGGACCCGGGTGTCGACCCGGCCCGGCTCGGTCCGCGACAGCTGGTCGACCAGCATCGGCAGCCGCTGCTCGGCGATCCCGAAGGCGGCGGTACGCAGCTGGCGCATCGATCGGCTCATCTGGCGGGCCATGAGTCCGGCCAGGAAGAACGCGGCCAGCAGGGCCACCAGCACGATCGCGGCGTTGACGATGGCGTCGGTCCTGGCGCTGGACGAGATGTCCGCGGCCTCGGTCACCGCCTTGTCGACGAGCTCGTCCTCGACCGTGGTGTAGCCGTCGAACTTGGCGGTCGCGGCGGCCATCCAGGTCTCGGGCGTGATGCCCTTGGCGGCCAGCTTCTGGGGCGACTTGCCCTGACCGATCTGCTGAGCCATCCCGTCGAAGACCGAGCCGTCGATGCTGGGCGGCGCGACGAACGGCACACCGGCCGCGTCGGCCTGCTCCTTGGCGGTTTTCAGCTTCTTCGCACCCTCGGCCGCCGTATCGGCCATGACCTGCTTCAGCCGCGCGGAGTCGGCCTCCGTACCACCGGAGACGAACTCGCCGAGGGCGATCTGCTCCAGGTAGTTGTACGAGCCGAACGCCTTGACCTGGGCGTCGAACTTGGGGCCCTCCTGGCTCGGGCGCACCAGCAGGTGCATACCGATGGAGCGCTGGAGCGATTCTGCCGCCTTGGCCAGCTCGATCGCGTAGACCGTACGGCCGTAGCTGGTGATGTTGCCGGTGCCGAGGCCGAGTTCGTTGCTGAACTCCATCAGGGAGTGCTGAACCTTGACGTAGCCCTCTTCCGTCTTCACCGGGTCCATGGCCTCGGCGTAGGCGGCCTTGCGCAGGTCGGGGAGGTTGGGCTCCTCCTGCTTGAACAGCTGGAGACGGCGCTCCAGGCCCTGATCCTTCGGCATGTCCTGCACGGCGCCGTCGAACTTGGCGGCGGCGGCATCAGTGGTGGCACGCGCCTCGGAGACGACCGCGGCGTCACGCTTGTTCGACAACAGGGACTGCGCGGTGAGGTCACGCTCGTTGAGCAGTGCCTGCCCGTACTCCGAGGCCGCGCGGACGATCAGCGCGGTCTTCTCGGCGTCCTCGGCCTCTTTCCACGTGTCGATCGACCCCTTCACCTGGAAGCCGCCCATGATGAGGCCGACCAGTACAGGGATCAGGAGGATGGCGTTCAGCCGGGTGGGCACCCGCCAGTTGCGGGGGGACAGCCTGCTGGTGCTGCCACCGGCCGGTGCCTGTGCGGACACGTCGGCGGGTGACGCCGCGGTGCGCGGCAGCGGGGTGAAATTGTCCCGCTCCGGCTGAACTGCGGAGCCCTCGTTGCTACGCCTCACTCGACCAACAACCTCTCGGCGTCGGCACCTACGCTGTGCCGTTTTTCGTTCAGGGCCGTACTACTCGGGAGTTTCGTCGAATTGCAGCACGGGGACCGGCCGCGTTCCAAACACTCGGAATGAGCCATTCCGAGTGGTCCAAGCCTCAGATAAAACGGGCATAAAGAGCGAGCCCCGTCAAAAGGCGGGGCTCATGTGAGCACAGTGATACCGGCCGAACGCATCGGGTGTCGAAGCCCGGGTAATTCTCTGTCGAAACGTTATGAACACGGGGGCGGATCGTGTCAAAGGACACAGTCCGCCCCCGTGCGACTACGGCAACTGCCGTATGCCCATACCGACTTGCGGCGAGCTTTCGGCTACTTCAGCCGGGCCATCAGCGCGTGCTCCACGAGCGTAATGAGCGCGCTCTTCGCATCGCCGCGGTGGCGGGCATCCGTCGTGATGATCGGGGTGTCGGGGCCGATCTGCAGGGCCTCGCGCACCTCGTCCGGTGTGTACGGCTGGTGTCCGTCGAAGCCGTTGAGGGCGATGACGAAGGGCAGGCCGCTGTTCTCGAAGTAGTCGACGGCCGGGAAGCAGTCGGCGAGACGCCGGGTGTCCACCAGGACGACGGCGCCGATCGCGCCGCGGACCAGGTCGTCCCACATGAACCAGAAGCGGTCCTGACCCGGGGTACCGAAGAGGTACAGGATCAGGTCCTGGTCCAGGGTGATACGGCCGAAGTCCATGGCCACCGTCGTGGTGGTCTTGCCGCCGGTGTGGGTCAGATCGTCGATGCCCGCGGACGCGGACGTCATCACGGCTTCGGTACGCAGCGGGTTGATCTCCGAAACGGCACCGACGAACGTGGTCTTACCCACGCCGAAACCGCCCGCCACCACGATCTTCGCCGAGGTGGTGGCCCGGGCCGCACCGCCGCTAGAGCTTGCGAAGTCCACTGAGCACCCTTTCGAGCAGTGTCACATCCGGCGCGCCGCCGGCCTCTCCGTTGCCCGGCTGGTGGATGGCCACCATGCCGGCTTCCGCCAGATCCGCGACGAGAATCCGGGCCACACCGAGTGGCATCGACAGCAGCGCCGATACCTCGGCCACCGACTTGACCTCACGGCAGAGGTGGCAGATCCGCTGGTGCTCCGGGAGCAGCGTCGCCAGATGCGCCGGGTCGGCCGTGGTGGAGACCAGGGCCTCTATGGCGAGCTGGTAGCGCGGCCGGGTCCGGCCACCGGTCATGGCATAGGGACGAACCAGCGGCTGGTCGCCTTCACCTTCGTACGACGCGTGGTGCAGCGCGCCGTACGGATCGGGTGAGGCGGGTGGCGGGGTCATGAATCCTCCGGGCGTGACAGCAAGGGGTCGGCCTGCCGTCTGAAGGGGCCGGTGGGGGGTTGAAACGGCCGGACGGGCGAGGGTTGGAGTGCGGTACCTGGGGCAATCGTGTCGGACACCGGTTCATCGCCGCCTAGTGGAGCAGGCTGCCCTGGAGTTCGGCGCGGAGGTCCGGGGTGAGGACCGTTCCCGCGCGGTCGACCAGGAGGGCCATCTCGTACCCGACCAGACCGATGTCGGCGTCCGGGTGGGCGAGCACGGCCAGTGACGAGCCGTCCGAGATGGACATCAGGAAGAGGAACCCGCGTTCCATCTCCACCACGGTCTGGCTGACAGCGCCGCCCTCGAAGATCCGGGACGCGCCCGCGGTCAGCGAGGTGAGCCCGGAGGCGACCGCTGCCAACTGGTCGGCACGGTCGCGCGGGAATCCTTCGGACATCGCCAGCAGCAGGCCGTCTGCGGAGACCACCACCGTGTGCGACACCCCAGGGGTGTTGTCCACGAAGTTGGTGATCAACCAGTTCAGATTCTGCGCGGCCTGACTCATCGGGCTCAACTAACGCTCCTGCTGGTGAGTGGGGCCGAGTGGGAAACTGCCGGTCGACTGGTCGTTGTTGGCCTGCCGACCCTGCTGGATACCCCGGCGGAGATTGGTCAGGCGCCCGCGCACATCATCGGGCGCACGCGAAACCTGAGGACCGGACTGGTGGTTCTGCTGCTGGGCAGTGCCCGGCACCAGATTGGCACGCGGCACCCGGCGAGGCAGTCCGGAAGTGGTGATTCCGCCTGCTGCGGGCTTCTTGGCCCGCTCTGCCTGCCGTACGAGTTCATCGTTCGGCGAGGCACGCCAGGAGCTGGTGGTGCCGGTGTCGCCCGCGCCGCGGCGCGGCATGGGGGGAGCGGGACGCTCAGGGGCGGACTGCTGAGGGGCGCCCGGCGCCTGCGGCTCGGCGGACGGCTGCTGGCCGCCCTGCTGCGGGCCGTGGAACCAGTTCGTCTCCAGCGTGTCGTACAGCGGAGTACGACCGTCCCCGAGACCTGCCGGAGGCAGTGCCTCGGGCTGGGGCTGGGGCGGCAGCACCGGGCGGTACTGCGCCTCGGCGGCGGGAGCCGCGGCCGGACGCGGAGCGCCGAAGTCCTCGGCGTCCAGGCCGCGCTGACGCGGCCCGGGCATCCCCTGGTCCTGGGAGGACTGCGGGACACCGAAGTCCGGGCGGGCGAACTGCGAGGTGCTCGCGGGGTCCTGGTGCTGCGGGGCCGGGGCCGAGAAGTCCGGCCGGGCGAACTCGGCGGTGGAGCCGGGCCCCTGCCGGTCGTCCATCGGCGAGTGCCGGTCCATGGACGGATTCATCGGCTGCTGGAACTGGCCGGTGGACTCGGGCTCCTCGTGACCGCGCGGGGCGTCGAGCGGAGTACGCCGCGGGACCGACGGGTCCTCGGTGCCCCAGCTGGTGGTCTGCGGGCGCTGAGGCTGCGGGTTGCCACCGGGCAGCTCGGCACGCGGACCGCCGACGGGCGGCAGCTGACGGCCGGGGTGGCCCGGACCGCCGGGCTGCTGGAAGCCGCCCTGACCGTCGGGAGCGTTGTACCGGGGCTGCTGCGGGGCCTGCCGGGCACCCGGACCGTTCTGCTGACCGGGCTGACCGGGCTGACCGGGCTGACCGGGCTGACCGGGCTGGCCCGACCGGTTCTGACCGAACAGGTTGGTCTGACCCGACTCCGTACGACCGGAATCGTCCTGGCCGCCGCGGGCGCCGAGCCGGGCACTGTCGCCGAAGGCGCCGGACGGTCCGCCGCCCTGACGCGGCGGATCCTGCCGCGAAGCGTCCTGCGGGCCGGTGTTCGACAGCCCGGCGTTCTGGAAACCGGCGTTCTGGAAACCGGCGTTCTGGAAACCGGCGTTCTGCTGACCCTGCTGGTTCGGCTGGCCCTGCTGGTTCGGCTGGCCCTGCTGGTTCGGCTGACCCTGCTGGTTCGGCTGACCCTGCTGACCCTGCTGGTTCGGCTGCTGGCGGGGACCGTTGTCGCGCGCCGGCAGCGCCGCCCGCGGACCGGAGCCCGCACCGACCTGCTCGCGCTGTCCACCGGGAGCCGCGCCGAGACCCCGCGGAGCACCGCCGAGACCCGGACGGTTGCCGTTGCCCGCGCCGTTGCCGCCGGCGAGCAGACCACCCGGGGCGGACTGCTGCTGACCGGGCGTCTGCTTCGAGACCGGCTGCTTGCCGCCGTGTGCGACATCGACGGGGAGCATGACCAGTGCGGTCGTGCCACCGGAGTCGGACGGCCGCAGCTGGATCCGGATGCCGTGACGCAGGGACAGCCGGCCGACCACGAACAGACCCATGCGCCGGGAGACGGAGACGTCCACGGTGGGCGGCGACGCGAGCCGCTCGTTGATGGCCGCGAGGTCCTCCGGGGAGAGACCGATGCCGGTGTCGTGGATCTCCACGAGCACCCGGCCGTCGGGCAGTGCGTGACCGGTGACCCGGACCTTCGTCTGCGGCGAGGAGAACGACGTGGCGTTCTCCAGCAGCTCGGCGAGCAGGTGCACGAGGTCGTTGACCACGCGGCCGGCCACCTCGGTGGCGGGCACCGCGGCCAGTTCGATGCGCTCGTACTGCTCCACCTCGGAGGCGGCGGCACGGAGCACGTCGACCAGCGGGACGGGGCGGGTCCACCGACGGCCCGGCTCCTCGCCCGCGAGGACGAGGAGGTTCTCGCCGTTACGGCGCATACGGGTCGCGAGGTGGTCGAGCTTGAAGAGCGAGGACAGCTGGTCCGGATCGGCCTCGCGGGACTCCAGCTCGGAGATGAGCGAGAGCTGACGCTGGATGAGACCCTGCGAACGCCGCGAGAGGTTGGTGAACATCGCGTTGACGTTGCCCCGCAGGAGGGCCTGTTCGGCGGCGAGGCGGACGGCCTCGCGGTGCACGTCGTCGAAGGCCGCGGCCACCTGGCCGATCTCGTCCCGGGAGTGCACACCGACGGACTCGACCGAGGTGTCGACGTCCTGCGGGTCCGACTCGGAGAGCTGCTTGACGAGTTCGGGCAGCCGGTCCTGGGCGACCCGGGTCGCGGTGTCCTGCAGCCGCCGCAGCGAGCGGATCATGGACCGGGCGACGACGAAGGCACCGACCAGGGAGACACCGAGGACGAGCAGGATGAGCGCACCGCTGATGATGGCTTCGCGCTTCGACGCGTCGCGGAGCTCGCGGGCCTTGCCCTCCATGTCGCTGAGGAGGGTCTCCTCGATGGTCTTCATCGCCTGGATCTTGGTGGAGCTCTGTTCGTACCAGTCCAGGTACGAGCGCCGCGGCGCCCCCGCCATGCCGTTGGGGGTTTCGAGCACCTTCGAGGCGTAGGCGTCGGCGGCCTTGATCTCCGGGTTGCCGTTCTTCAGAGACGCCGTCAGCTGGTCGGCGTTCTGACCGGTGGCCGCGTAGGTCGAACTGAACGCCTCCATGGCCAGCCTCTCCTTGCGGAGGGCGGCCCGGCCGAACTGCTTGTCGTTGCCGTCGAGGTGCGATTTCTTGAGGGTGCCGCCCCCGCCCGGCAGGGCCGCGGCGATGATCGCCCGCTCGACCGACGCGTACTCCTTGGCGGAGGAGAAGGCCGCCAGGGCACGGGTCCGCTTGATCATCTCCGGGTTGCTGGTTGCCTGCGCCATGTCCTGCGAGAGGCTCAGCAGCGAGGTGATCAGCTGGCTGTACTGATCGACGGTCTGGAGACTCGGGCTGCCGTCCTCGTACGCCGTCTTGCGGATGTCGTGGATCTGATTGAGCTGGGTGGCGATCTGGCTGACGCTCGCGTGGATCGACTCCAGAGCGTCGTCGCCCTGGGTGTCGCCGATATCGTTCGTCGCCTGCAGGAAGGCGGTCTTCGCCCGGTCGGTCCTCTTGCGCGGCTCGGTGACCTTGAAGTCGTCGGCCTTCACGCCGTTGGACAGCGGACCCGCCGACCTGTCGCGCTCCTCCTGGAGCGCCTGGGCGAGCGTGGTCGCCTGCTTGGTCATCTTGGTGAGCAGCTGCATGTGGTCCAGCTGCTGCATTTCGTTGATGGAGTCGTTGATGCGCAGACCACCCAGGGTGGTCGCGGCGACTACCGGAAGAGCGAGCAGGGAGACCAGGCGCGTACTGATGCGCCAGTTGCGCAGAGCCACGCGCGAACCCGTGCTGACGGGCCCCCGGGGCTTGAGCGGGGCGACCGGGTCGGTTCCGCTGTTCGCCGTGGCACCCGAGCGCGGAGCGCGGTCGCCGTTGTCGCCGGCCGCGGCCGGTCCCGGGTTCTGGGCGTGCTGGGGCGAGGCACCGCGGTCGGTCCCGCCGCGCGGCTCCTGTTCCGCCGCAGCGCTGCCATCCCTCTTGAAACGTCCCTGCACTAGCGTCGCAACCTCTGGACCAGGCGTCCCTCCGCGTAGACGGGCGGGACGGTGTCGGCGTCGTGGGGCGTTGTACCCGCCCCCTGGTGGTCGTGAGTGACCGGCGCTCTTCCCCTTCCCGCCGCCACTCGGCGCTGCGTTGCGCCCCCTGCGCGCCGGCCTGAAACCCGCGGCGGTGCGTGGAATTCCAGCACAGTGCCGGATCTCCAACAAGGCCCGCGTACCGGGCTGCGACCTGGGTGACACGTTGTGATGGCCGAGTCACCAACCGTGGAGCGTGTTCGTGGTCAAAGCGGGCGATAAGGAGCGAAACAGGTGGGAGTGGAGCGTGTCCCAGTCGAGATGATCGGGAGCGGAATGATTCATTCAGTGGTGCAATGTCCGTTTCCTTGGCCCGGGTCGACCGCCTGAAATGAGGTAATTGTCCACGCGGTCGTGAGCAAACTCACATCATGATCGCCGTCTCTTCCGGGGATCCGGAGGGAATTGGATGTTTAGCCTGGCGCTTTACAGGGATGGCAAATCCGACAACCGGCGCCCCTCCGGGCGGCGCCCGTACCGACAGGGTCCGAACGGCAGATGAAGACGACGATGATGGTCCGCACCATTGCCAACCCCCGGCGCACCACGCTGGCGCACCTCAAGGACGCCGAAGCGCTGCAGACGCCGGAGCAGCCGGAGCACGCCGTCGACCTGCCGGCACAGACGGCCAACCCGCGGCGCACCGTCCTCATGGTGGCCCCGGCCGCAGCAGCCGCCTCGACCGCTGGGTGATGGGCGCGGTTGTCCCCCTCACCCGCGTTAGCCTGGAGCGTCAGTCTTCAGCCAGCCAGCAAGTGAGGGGCGACAGCATCCCGTGCGCATCGCCAGGTTCTCCATCGACGGCAATGTCGCCTTCGGCGCGGTCGAGGGCAGTGGCACCGTCGGCTCCGGTGACCTCGTCCTCGACATCATCAAGGGCATTCCGTACGCCGACTTCGAGCTCTCCGGCACCAAGGTCCCGCTGAGCAAGGTCCGGCTTCTGCCGCCCGTGCTCCCCAATAAGGTCGTGGCCATCGGCCGCAACTACGCGGAGCACGCCGCCGAACTCGGCAACGAGGTCCCGGACGTACCGGTCGCCTTCTTCAAGCCCACCACTTCGGTGATCGGCTCCGGGGACGCCATCGAGTACCCCTCCTTCTCCAACGAAGTGCACTACGAGGCCGAGCTGGCCGTCGTCATCGGCCGTATGTGCCGCGAAGTGCCGCGTGAGCGGGTCAAGGACGTCATCTTCGGCTACACCTGCGCCAACGACGTCACCGCCCGCGATGCCCAGCAGCGTGAGAAGCAGTGGGCCCGGGCCAAGGGCTTCGACACGTCCTGCCCGCTCGGCCCCTGGGTGGAGACCGACCTCGACCCCAGCGACCTCGCCATCCAGGCCACGGTCAACGGCGAGCAACGCCAACTGGGCCGTACGAGCGAAATGATCCGCTCCATCGAGGACCTGGTCGTCCACATCACGGAGGCGATGACGCTGCTCCCGGGCGACGTGATCCTCACTGGCACCCCCGCAGGGGTCGGGCCCCTGCACGTCGGCGACGAGGTCGCCGTCACCATCGAAGGCATCGGCACTCTCACCAACAAGGTGATCAAGCGTGGCTAACACGATTTCCCCCAAGCTCTCGGCTCCGCTCGAGCAGGGGGTACCCCCTCGCGTACGTTTCTGTCCCTCCCCGACCGGCAACCCCCACGTGGGTCTGGTCCGCACCGCCCTGTTCAACTGGGCGTTCGCCCGGCACCACGGCGGCACCCTGGTCTTCCGCATCGAGGACACCGACGCGGCGCGCGACTCCGAGGAGTCGTACAACCAGCTGCTCGACTCGATGCGCTGGCTCGGCTTCGACTGGGACGAGGGTCCCGAGGTCGGCGGCCCGCACGCCCCGTACCGACAGTCGCAGCGCATGGACATCTACCGGGATGTCGCCGAGAAGCTCCTGGCCGGCGGGTACGCGTACCACTGCTACTGCACCACCGAGGAGCTCGACGCCCGCCGCGACGCCGCCCGCGCTGCCGGCAAGCCGTCCGGCTATGACGGGCACTGCCGCGACCTGAGCACCGAGCAGACCGCCGCGTACCAGGCTGAGGGCCGGACGTCCATCGTCCGCTTCCGGATGCCCGACGAGGCGCTCACCTTCACGGACCTGGTCCGCGGTGAGCTGACCTTCCAGCCGGAGAACGTGCCGGACTACGGCATCGTCCGGGCCAACGGCGCCCCGCTCTACACGCTCGTCAACCCGGTCGACGACGCGCTGATGGAGATCACCCACGTCCTGCGCGGTGAGGACCTGCTCTCCTCCACCCCGCGCCAGCTCGCGCTCTACAAGGCGCTGATCGAGCTCGGCATCGCCAAGGACACCCCCGCGTTCGGCCACCTCCCGTACGTCATGGGCGAGGGCAACAAGAAGCTCTCCAAGCGCGACCCGCAGGCCTCGCTCAACCTCTACCGTGAGCGCGGCTTCGTCCCCGAGGGGCTGCTCAACTACCTCTCGCTGCTCGGCTGGTCGATCGCCGAGGACCGCGACATCTTCTCCGTCGAGGAGATGGTGGCCGCGTTCGACATCAAGGACGTCAACGCCAACCCGGCGCGCTTCGACCTGAAGAAGTGCGAGCACATCAACGCCGAGCACATCCGCATGCTCGACGTGAAGACCTTCACCGAGGCATGCGGCCCCTGGCTGAAGGCGCCGTTCGCCCCGTGGGCGCCGGAGGCCTTCGACGCCGCGCAGTTCGAGGCCATCGCCCCGCACGCCCAGACCCGCGTCACCGTCCTCTCGGACATCACGGCCAACGTCGACTTCCTCTTCCTCGACGAGCCGGTCGAGGACGAGGCGTCCTGGAACAAGGCGATGAAGGAGGGCTCCGACGCCCTCCTCGCCACCGCCCGGGCCAAGCTGATCGGCGCCGAGTGGAACGCCGAGGCGCTCAAGAACGCCATCCTCGCCGCCGGTGAGGAGCACGGCCTGAAGCTCGGCAAGGCCCAGGCCCCGGTCCGCGTCGCCGTCACCGGCCGCACGATCGGTCTGCCGCTCTTCGAGTCCCTGGAGATCCTGGGCCGCGAGAAGACCGTGGCCCGGATCGACGCGGCCATGGCGAAGCTGGCCGCGTAGCGGTTTCCGTTCACACGGTGGGGTGGTTGCTCGGTCGGAGCAGCCACCCCACTGGTATTCGGTTGCATTCCCGATCTATTGCTGACACCACGATCAAGATCAGTGATGAGATAAGGGATCGAATCCGAGCTCTCGTGGAGGAGCGTGGCCTGAGTACGCACGCGTACGTCGAGCGTTTGGTTTCCAGCGTCCCCACGGCGGACGAGCGGGCTGAACGGATGGCGAGGGTGATCGCGTACGTTCGCGCTCACTTCGGGACGGATCTCGGGCCGGACGATCTGGCCGCAGGCGAGAAGTGACGGCAGGCGATTATTGCCCGTCGTATCGGGAGTCGCCGGTGATCGTTCTTGACCACAACGCCGTTATCGCCCTGTGTCGAGGGCAGGAAATGCCCGGTCACCAGGCCCAGCGGCAAGAGCTGCATGGTCATGAGCCGGAAGATCAAAAATCAGAGACCGGCCGGGCGGCCTCGGCGATCACGCCTTCGAGCAGGGCATCGAAGACGTCCGCGTCGCGCCACTGGACGAACCGGCTGTAGACGGTCTGCCAGGCCCCGAACCGGGCCGGCATCTCGCGCCACTGGCTGCCGGTGTGGAACCGCCAGATCACCCCCTCGACCTGGTCACGTAGCCGCTCGGGGTACGGGCCGAACTTGCCTGTCGGCAGGAACGGCTCGATCAACTTCCACTCATCATCGGTTAGTTGCGCACGCGTCACCCGATTTTTCCTGCGCGGCGCCAACTGTGGTTGCCCGTACGGAGGTTCTTACGAACGTCTGCGCCCTCGATTTCGTGCTGGATCAACTCGGCAGGTGGATGACATGTCCTAACTGCGGCCGGTAGTGCTTCTTGATGTTGAGGAAGTCCCAGGTCAGACCCTTGACCCGGGAACGCGGAACGGTGAACCCACCGACAATCAGCACAGGCGGCGCATCGGGCCGAGCCGGATCGAGCCTCTGCCCGTTGCCGGCCTCGTCGATGTGGCAGAGATGTACCGAACCTCCCCGAAACACGTCTGCGGCCGCCCCCGAAGGGACGGCAACAGGGCCTGCGCAGCCATATGCGCGATGTTTTGCTTAATGATCCCGATGCTGCCAGCAGTCCGCGTGCAGGGCCAAGCTCTTCGTTACGTAGAGTTGGCGGGTGTCAACTCTGAGGTGTGGTCAGGGGTATGGGGTCAGGCCACATCAGGGAACCCATGCTCCCTGGGCGCAGCGAAATCAGTTGGGCGGCTCGGCCGGGGGTGCGCAGGGATATGCGGAATCCGCCGTCGACAGCGGTGACCTGAGCGCTGCCATGGGCATGGGCGAGCCCCAGACGGCGACGCGGGCGCCGAGTTCGCCATCGGTGGTGGCGAACTGTTCTACGACGGGTGTATCTCCTGCGGCACGCGGATCAGCCCGCTGGTCACAAGCTCCGGCACAACGAGCGGATCACTGCTGAGAACTCGGGCCATTCCCACCGCCCTCGCTGCCGGTCTCGCACGCCCGCAGGGGGCCCACCGGTCCGTAGCGGTGGCCGCCCCCTGCCGTTCCAGGCCCGCGCGCCGTGCGGGCGGTAGCGTGGCCGTATGCCGATCCGAGCCGTGCTCTGGGACATCGACGACACGATCTTCGACTACACGGGCGCCGACCGCGTCGGCCTGCAGAAACATCTGGAGAGCGAGGGGCTGCCCGGCGGATACGGTTCCGCCCCGCAGGCCCTCGATGCCTGGCGGGCGATCACCGACGTCCACTGGGCGCGTTTCGCCGCCGGGGAGACCGACTTCCAGGGGCAGCGCCGGGACCGGGTCCGTTCGTTCCTCGGGCGGCCGCTCACGGACGCGGAGGCCGACGAGTGGTTTGCCCGGCACCTCGCGCACTACGAGGCCGCCTGGTCGCTCTTCCCTGACACTCTGCCGGTCCTGGACAGGCTGGCCGGTCAGTACCGGCAGGCTGTCCTGTCGAACTCCAGCATCCACAACCAGGACCGCAAGCTGCGCATCCTCGGGGTCCGGGACCGTTTCGAGGCCGTGGTGTGTGCCGTGGAGCTCGGCATCTCCAAGCCCGAGGCCGGCGCGTTCCACGCCGCCTGCGACGAGCTCGGGCTGGAGCCGCAGGACGTCGTGTACGTCGGAGATCATCCGGACATCGATGCGGCCGGGGCGGTGGCGGCGGGGCTGAAGGGGGTTTGGCTGGACCGGGGTGGGCGCGGCGGACGGCCCGAACTGGAGCGGATCACCGGTCTCGATCAGCTTCCCGGACTGCTGGCGGGCGATACCCGTTTTGGAGCGCCGGACACCTTCGGGTAATGTTCTTTCTGCGCCGCCCGAGCGGGCCGAAAGATCCGGTCGGGAAGCGCAAGCCGAACAAAATCCCCTCTGGGGGTTGAGTTTTGGTGGGCTATGGTGTAATTGGCAACACTACGGTTTCTGGTACCGTCATTCTAGGTTCGAGTCCTGGTAGCCCAGCGCAGATCTTCATCTGTACAACACGCCCCCGTTGTGTAGCGGCCTAGCACGCTGCCCTCTCACGGCAGTAGCGCCGGTTCGAATCCGGTCGGGGGTACAGATCCTTCCCGCGAGATCATCTGGGTCGCACCCACGATTTCGATGCAGGATCGCTAGGGCCCCCGTTGTGTAGCGGCCTAGCACGCTGCCCTCTCACGGCAGTAGCGCCGGTTCGAATCCGGTCGGGGGTACTTGTAACACCATGGGCTATGGTGTAATTGGCAACACTACGGTTTCTGGTACCGTCATTCTAGGTTCGAGTCCTGGTAGCCCAGCGCAAGATCGCAGTATCAAGCCCCCGTTGTGTAGCGGCCTAGCACGCTGCCCTCTCACGGCAGTAGCGCCGGTTCGAATCCGGTCGGGGGTACAACAGAGCAAGGAACCAAGGGCCCTTCACTTCGGTGAGGGGCCCTTGGCTGTGCGCTCGGGCCAGTCGAACTCGGAGTCCGTACCGCCGGTTCGACTCCTCACTCCTGCGCCGGCCGGCGCAGCGACAGCGGTTCGTACAGCACGACCGAGGCCACCGCCATCACCACCTGCTCCGCCCCCGCCGGACAGGACTCCATCATGTCCAGGTCGCGGACCGCGACTTGCTCCATGCGGCGGGCCTGCTCGGTCGCGTACTCGATGTCGCAGGGGTGGCCGAGCCGGACGAGTGTGGCCATCGAGGCAACCAGTGAGCGGTACGTGGGGTCCAGGGAGCCGAGTTCCTGCACGAACGCCCAGCCGAGCCGGTCGAGAAGCCGGTCGGCCCCCGGCGCGCCGATTCCGTCTCCGGGGCGTCCTCGTCCGGCTCGGGGCCGTGCGGCAGCGACCAGAGGGTGGCGCCCAGCCGGATCGTCAGGCCGAGGGATCGTCTCGCGCACCGCTCGTCCAGGGAGCGGAAGGGCTGTGAGGGGGCCGTCACGACGCTGGGACGGCCGGGGAATGATTTCTTGCTGTGCCGGGTCTGTGCGCCGGGCTTGTGCGGCAGGCGGGTCCGTGCGCCGTGCCGGTAGGTGATCCGTGCGTCAGCCAGTGCGGCGCAGGGCCTCGCTCAGCCGGGCCGCCGAGTCGATGACCGCCTGGGCGTGCATCCGGCCCGGGTGGCGGGTCAGCCGCTCGATCGGTCCGGAGACCGAGACCGCGGCGACCACCCGGTTCGACGGCCCGCGTACCGGCGCCGAGACCGAGGCGACGCCCGGCTCCCGCTCGCCGATCGACTGGGCCCAGCCCCGGCGGCGCACGCCCGAGAGCGCTGTCGCGGTGAAGCGGGCGCCCTGGAGGCCGCGGTGCAGGCGCTCCGGCTCCTCCCAGGCCATCAGGATCTGGGCCGAGGAACCCGCCTTCATGGTCAGGGTGGAGCCCACCGGCACGGTGTCCCGCAGTCCGGACAGCCGCTCCGCCGCGGCCACGCAGATCCGCATGTCGCCCTGCCTGCGGTAGAGCTGCGCGCTCTCGCCGGTGATGTCCCGCAGATGCGTGAGCACCGGGCCCGCCGTCGCGAGCAGGCGGTCCTCGCCTGCCGCGGCCGCGAGCTCCGCCAGCCGGGGGCCGAGGATGAACCGGCCCTGCATGTCCCTCGCCACCATCCGGTGGTGTTCCAGTGCCACAGCCAGTCGATGAGCCGTGGGTCGTGCAAGCCCGGTCGCCGCGACCAGCCCGGCGAGGGTGGCCGGGCCGGACTCCAGGGCGCTCAATACCAGAGCCGCCTTGTCGAGAACGCCGACGCCGCTAGAGTTGTCCATACGACGATACTTGCGTCTCACTCTGTGAAACGCAAGTTCAATTTCCGGCGGAAGTTGCGAACCTGTAGGGGCGGCCGCACAACGGCCCGTAGCCACCGCCCCGCACGGGGTCCGGACGGCGGCGCACCGAAATCTCTAGTTGGGCCGGCGAAGACGCCGGCCGGAGGGAAAGCGATGGGTAGGACACTCGCGGAGAAGGTCTGGGACGACCACGTCGTCCGGCGCGCGGACGGCGAGCCCGATCTTCTCTTCATCGATCTGCACCTGCTGCACGAGGTGACCAGCCCCCAGGCCTTCGACGGCCTCCGGCAGGCCGGACGCCGGGTGCGGCGCCTCGACCTCACCATCGCCACCGAGGATCACAACACCCCGACCCTCGACATCGACAAGCCGATCGCCGACCCGGTCTCCCGCGCCCAGTTGGAGACCCTGCGCAAGAACTGCGCGGAGTTCGGCGTACGGCTGCACCCGCTGGGCGACGTCGAGCAGGGTGTCGTGCACGTGGTCGGCCCGCAGTTGGGTCTGACCCAGCCCGGCACCACGGTCGTCTGCGGCGACTCCCACACCTCCACGCACGGTGCTTTCGGCGCGCTCGCGTTCGGTATCGGCACCAGCCAGGTCGAGCACGTCCTGGCCACGCAGACGCTGCCGCTGGCCCGCCCGAAGACCATGGCGATCACCATCGACGGCGAACTGCCCGACGGTGTCACGGCCAAGGACCTGATCCTCGCGATCATCGCGCGGATCGGCACCGGCGGCGGCCAGGGCTACATCCTCGAATACCGCGGCTCCGCCATCGAGAAGCTCTCGATGGAAGCCCGGATGACCATCTGCAACATGTCGATCGAGGCAGGCGCCCGGGCCGGCATGATCGCCCCGGACGAGACCACGTTCGACTACCTGAAGGGTCGCGATCACGCTCCACAGGGCGAGGACTGGGACGCCGCCGTCGCGTACTGGAAGACGCTGCGCACGGACGACGACGCGGTCTTCGACGCCGAGGTCGTCATCGACGCTGCCGAACTGGCGCCGTTCGTCACCTGGGGCACCAACCCCGGCCAGGGCGCGCCCCTGTCGGGATACGTCCCCGACCCGGCTTCGTACGAGGACGCCTCGGAGCGGAACGCCGCCGAAAAGGCCCTGGAATACATGGGGTTGACCGCCGGCCAGCCGCTGCGGGAGATCAGCGTCGACACCGTCTTCGTAGGCTCCTGCACCAACGGCCGGATCGAGGACCTGCGCAACGCGGCCGCGATCCTGGACGGCCGCAAAGTCGCCGACGGCGTACGGATGCTGATCGTCCCGGGCTCGGTCCGGGTCGCCCTGCAGGCCGTCGAGGAGGGCCTGGACAAGGTCTTCACCGCGGCCGGCGCGGAATGGCGGCACGCGGGCTGCTCGATGTGTCTCGGCATGAACCCCGACCAGCTGGCCCCCGGCGAACGCTCCGCGTCGACCTCGAACCGTAACTTCGAGGGCCGGCAGGGCAAGGGTGGCCGTACCCACCTGGTCTCCCCGCAGGTCGCCGCCGCCACCGCCGTGCTGGGCCGCCTGGCCTCGCCGGCCGACCTGTCCGACGCCCTTACGTCCGCCGGAGTCTGAGAACCATGGAAGCTTTCACCGCACACACCGGCCGGGCCGTCCCGCTGCGCCGCAGCAACGTCGACACCGACCAGATCATCCCCGCCCACTGGCTGAAGAAGGTCACCCGCGACGGCTTCGAGGACGGGCTCTTCGAGGCGTGGCGCAAGGACCCCGAGTTCGTCCTCAACCGGTCCGAGCGGGACGGTGCAACGGTCTTGGTGGCCGGTCCCGACTTCGGTACCGGGTCCTCCCGTGAACACGCCGTCTGGGCCCTGCAGAACTACGGCTTCAAAGCCGTCATCTCCGCCCGGTTCGCCGACATCTTCCGCGGCAACTCGCTGAAGAACGGGCTGCTGACCGTGGTCCTCGACCAGAAGGTCGTCGACGCACTGTGGGAGCTGACCGAGGCCGACCCGGCCGCCGAGGTCACCGTCGACCTGGAGGCGCGCCAGGTCCGGGCCGAGGGCATCACCGCCGACTTCGAGCTCGACGAGAACGCGCGGTGGCGACTGCTGAACGGGGTGGACGACATCAGCCTCACCCTGCAGAACGAAGCGGACATCGCCTCTTATGAGGTGGCAAGGCCGACCTTCAAGCCGCGTACAATTAACGCCTGAGCAGCGCGTTTCCAGTACTGCGCCCCTTACCTTCTGGTAAGGGGCGCAGTCGCTTGTTGAGACCCCATCGGGCGACAACTCGCCCCAGATGGCACAATCGGTGCATGGAACGCGACAACCAACTCAAGCTTTACGGTCAAGTCGCCGACCGATTGAAGGAAGCGCACACAACAGTGCGCGCACTGCAAGTCCCGGAGGGCGTACGGATGGCGCTGTCCCGGAAGCTGTTGGTCATCACGGCCGCGGCGAAGCACGATCTCCCGGATGCGGCAAGGCGTCTGGACCGGTTGATGAAGGACCTCGATGAGGGCCGATTCCCCGAAGGTGACTGACCTCTGCGGAACTGTGCAGCGGTCGACTTCGTTGCGGCACTAGGGTGATTAGCCCGTTTCGTGTTTGATTTGCGGTATATATCTGCCTAACGTGCGAAAACGCTTGAACACTTACGTTCTGGCAATGTCTCCGAAGGGGAAGACGTGAACAAGGCACAGCTCGTAGAAGCGATTGCCGACAAGGTCGGCGGCCGCCAGCAGGCCGCGGACGCGGTCGACGCGGTACTCGACGCGATCGTCCGTGCAGTGGTCGCGGGAGACCGGGTCTCGGTCACCGGTTTCGGCTCGTTCGAGAAGGTCGACCGCCCGGCCCGCTACGCCCGCAACCCGCAGACGGGCGAGCGCGTGCGGGTCAAGAAGACCTCGGTGCCCCGCTTCCGTGCGGGACAGGGCTTCAAGGACCTGGTGAGCGGCTCGAAGAAGCTCCCGAAGCACGATGTGGCCGTGAAGAAGGCGCCCAAGGGCAGCCTCTCGGGCGGTGTTTCCGCCCGTGCGACCACCAAGGCCGCGGCCAAGAAGGCCGCCGCCAAGAAGGTCGCGGCGAAGAAGGTCACCGCCAAGAAGACCGTGACGGCGGCGAAGGCCGCGGCGGCGAAGAAGGTCACCGCGAAGAAGACCACCGCGGCGGCCAAGAAGACCACGGCGGCCGCGAAGACCACTGCGGCGGCGAAGAAGACGACGGCTGCCAAGAAGGCCGTCGCCGCCAAGACCGCGCCCGCCAAGAAGGTCACGGCGAAGAAGGCGCCCGCGAAGAAGGCCACGGCGCGCAAGACCACGGCCAAGAAGGCCGTCGCACGGAAGAAGTGAGGCCGAGCAGCGCAGGGCTGCTCACACGCGCCGGGCCGGGCTCCCCTCGGGGAGCCCGGCCCGCGGGCTGTCCGGGGTGCGCTCAGCGGCCCCGCGGGCCGGACGCGCCCTTCAGAACGTCTGCAGCGTCACCAGGGTGATCCGCAGGGCCGCTCCCTCGCCCTCCACCTCGATCCGCACCCGCTGCCCCGGGCGCAGCAGCCGCAGGCCGCCCGCGTCGAAGGCCGGGGCGTCGAATTCCACCGGGGTGCCGTCGTCGAGCAGCACACTGCCGGTGCGGGTCTCGGGGTCGTACGTGTACGAGGTCGCCTGCATGAACGGCAGCCTATCGGTCCTTCGCGGGCACTTCCGAGGCCAAGCTGCCCGCCGTGTGCGGACCCACCCCGAGGGCCAGCGCGGCCCGCAGATCGGCGCCGGTGTCCACGTCCTGGCGGACCGATTCGATGCCGGCCGGGATTATTTCCACCGCGCCGGAGGCAAGGTGCCGGGCCCGGGACGGACCCCCGAAATCCGGGCGCAATTCCACCCCCGCTGAAGCCGACAGAAAAGTCGTGCCGATTCCCGCCATATCCGTAACAAATGCGCGCGGGAATTCAGCGGCGAATTCGAGCACCCGGGTCAATTCCGCGGGACGCAGCGCGGGCAGATCCGCGTTCAGCGCGGCGAGTGCCGCGGCGGGCCTTCGGTCGCGTATCGCCCGCTCGCCGTGGGCCAGCGCGGCATTGAGTCCGGCGGCCGGCCGGTCGGGAACGATGCGAGCGCCGAGCGCCGAGAGCGCGGCCCCGGCCACCGGGTCGTCCGTGACGACCACCACATCCCCTACGGCCCGGCAGGCCAGCGCGGCGGCCACGGTGTCCTGGGCGAAGGCCAGGGCGAGCCGGGGACGCAGCAAGGGGCCCGTTGCCTGCGTCAGCCTGCTCTTGGCCCGTGCCAGCGGCTTCAACGGGACGACCAGGGACCACACCCCGGTCCGGTCGGTGTTCGTGGCGATCTCCCCCTCGGTGCGCATCGCCGCCTATTCTCGCCTGCCGGTACGACAACCCGGTGCGACAATCCGGAGGGGTGGCCCCGGGGCTGGGGCGTACGGTGTTCTCGACAGAGCAGGGGCCTGGGGTGACACTTGACCGCCGCAGGCAGGCAAACGCGTCAGGTCCGTAGAGGAAGGTGTCCGAGTGTCCGGCCGCAGAATCGGCTTCTGGTACCGCCTGGCGGCGGTCATCGCGAAACCACCGCTGGTGGTTCTGTTCAAGCGTGACTGGCGGGGAATGGAGCACATTCCGGCCGAAGGCGGATTCATCACTGCGGTCAATCACAACTCGTATCTGGACCCGCTCTCCTACGGTCATTTCCAGTACAACACCGGCCGGGTGCCGCGGCTCCTCGCCAAGGCGGGGCTCTTCAAGACCCCCTTTGTCGGAATGATGCTGCGTGGCACCGGACAGATCCCCGTGTACCGCGAGACGACCAATGCGCTGGACGCCTTCCGGGCCGCCGTCGACGCCATCGAGCGCGGCGAATGCGTCGCCTTCTATCCGGAGGGGACCCTCACCCGCGACCCCGACATGTGGCCGATGGCCGGCAAGACCGGAGCCGCCCGCGTCGCGTTGATGACGAAGGCCCCGGTCATCCCCGTTGCCCAGTGGGGCGCGAACACGGTGATGCCGCCGTATGCCAAGGAGAAGAAGCTCCAACTCTTCCCGCGCAAGACCCTCCAGGTGCAGGCCGGTCCGCCCGTCGACCTCTCCAGGTTCTACGACAAGGAGCCGACGCCCGACGTCCTGCGCGAGGCGACCGAGGCCATCATGGCCGCGGTGACCGCACAGCTGGAGGACATCCGGGGCGAGAAGGCGCCCGCCGAGCTCTACGACCACCGCAAGGCGCGCGCCGAACAGCGGCGCAAGGCCGAAGGAGAGGGACCCAAGTGACGCACCCCGTAAAGGCAGCCGTCTTCGGAACCGGCTCATGGGGTACGGCCTTCGGCATGATCCTCGCCGACGCCGGCTGCGAGGTCACCCTCTGGGGCCGCCGCGCCGAGGTCGCCGAAGCCATCAACACGACCCGTACCAACCCCGAATATCTGCCGGGAATTGAACTCCCCGAGTCCATCCGGGCCACCACCGACGCCGCCCGGGCGCTGCGCGGCGCCGACTTCGCCGTACTCGTCGTGCCCTCGCAGACGCTGCGCGCCAACCTCGCCGACTGGGCCCCGCACCTCGACCCCGACACCGTTCTCGTCTCGTTGATGAAGGGTGTCGAACTCGGCACCGCGAAGCGGATGAGCGAGGTCATCGAGGACGTCACCAAGGTCTCCGCGGACCGCATCGCCGTCGTCACCGGACCCAACCTGGCCAAGGAGATCGCCGAACGCCGCCCCGCCGCGGCCGTCGTCGCCTGCCAGGACGAGTCGGTGGCCCTGCGCCTCCAGGCCGCCTGCCACACCCCGTACTTCCGCCCGTACACGAACACCGATGTGGTCGGCTGCGAGCTCGGCGGCGCGGTGAAGAACGTCATTGGTCTCGCTGTCGGTATCGCCGACGGGATGGGGCTCGGCGACAACGCCAAGGGTTCGCTCATCACCCGCGGCCTCGCCGAGACCACCCGGCTCGGTCTCGCCATGGGCGCCGACCCGCTGACGTTCTCCGGACTCGCGGGCCTGGGTGACCTCGTGGCGACGTGCTCCTCGCCGCTGTCGCGTAACCACACCTTCGGCACCAACCTCGGCCGCGGCATGACGCTGGAAGAGACCATCGCCGTCACCAAGCAGACCGCCGAGGGTGTCAAGTCCTGTGAATCGGTGCTCGATCTGGCACGCCGGCACGGCGTCGACATGCCCATCACGGAGACGGTCGTCTCCATCGTCCACGAGGGCAAGCCGCCGATGGTCGCTCTGGGCGAGCTGATGTCGCGCAGCGCGAAGGCCGAGCGGCACTGACGCCCGACCGGCCCCGGTGACGCTGACGCGACCCGTACCAGCAGGTACGCTCATCGTGATATGAGCAGCGAGAACCTCCCCCAGAGCCCGGAGCAGCAGCTCCGCAAGCCGCGTGTGGCCGTCGTGTTCGGCGGCCGCAGTTCCGAACACGGCATCTCGATCGTCACGGCCGGCGCCGTCCTGAATGCCATTGACCGGACGAAGTACGACGTCCTGCCGATCGGCATCACGACGGACGGCCGCTGGGCGCTCACCGCCGACGAGCCCGAACGCATGGCCATCACGGACCGGAAGATGCCGGACGTGGCCCAACTGGCCGAGTCCTCCGAGGGCAGCGTGGTGCTCTCCGTCGACCCCGGCAGCCGTGAAGTGGTGTACAGCGAGCCCGGCTCGGTCCCCAAGGCGCTCGGCGAGGTCGACGTCGTCTTCCCCGTGCTGCACGGCCCGTACGGCGAGGACGGCACTCTTCAGGGACTTCTGGAGCTGTCCGGTGTGCCGTACGTGGGCGCCGGTGTGCTCGCCTCGGCGGTCGGCCAGGACAAGGAATACATGAAGCGGGTGTTCACGTCGTTCGGGCTGCCCGTCGGCCCGTACGTCGTCGTCCGCCCCCGCGAATGGGACAAGGACCGCCTCGCCGCCCGCAAGCGCATCGTGGACTTCGCCGGGGAACACGGCTGGCCGCTCTTCGTCAAGCCCGCGCGGGCCGGCTCGTCCATCGGCATCACCAAGGTCGACGACCTCTCCGGACTCGACGAGGCGATCGAGGAAGCCCGCCGCCACGACCCCAAGTTCCTCGTCGAGTCCCTGCTGCGCGGCCGCGAGATCGAGTGCGGGGTGCTGGAGTTCGAGGACGGACCGCGTGCCAGCGTGCCCGCCGAGATCCCGCCGGTCACCTCGCACGACTTCTACGACTTCGAGGCCAAGTACATCGACTCGGCGTCCGGGATCGTGCCCGCCCCGCTCACTGAGGAGCAGACCGCTGAGGTCCAGCAGCTCGCGATCGACGCGTTCGAGGCCGCGTCCTGCGAGGGCCTGGTGCGCGCCGACTTCTTCCTCACCGAGGACGGCACGTTCGTCATCAACGAGATCAACACGCTGCCGGGCTTCACTCCGATCTCCATGTACCCGCGGATGTGGCAGGAGAGCGGTGTGAGCTACCAGGAGCTGGTCGACCGGCTGATCCAGGCGGCGTTGACCCGGCCCACCGGCCTGCGCTGACCCGGCGCTACAGGCTGCTGGGGATCGTCTTCCTGACAGCCGGGGCGAACGCCGCGAGCGGGCTGGCGTCATGGGCGTACGCCGTCGAGAGCGTCACCTCGACATATGCCTTGCGATAGGTCGTGGTGAAGCGCGGACCGGCGTCCTCCGGCTGCTCCAGCAGCCAGTTGACGCCGTCCGCATCGGTCCCCTTGGCCATGGGATCGTCCATCTTCGCGGGCCGGTCGACACCGCAGCGCAGTACGATCGCCCCGTCCCCCCATGAGGCGGTCAGCACGGATTTCGGGCCGGACTCGTCACGGTTCTGTCCGGCAATCGTCGCCGGCAGCTCCTTGTGCAGGGCACCGCAGTAGGCTGCGACTTCCGGCATCGGGGTGGGGACCGTGATCGACGCCGTGGCGTCCGTTGTGGAGCAGCCCGTCGCGGCCAGCATCAGAACGGCAGCGGACGGACCGAGAAACACGGGGCGGCGGAGCCGGCGGCGGAAGGACGTCACCGGCCCAGCGTAGACGGGGGCTACAGGTGGACGACCGGGCAGGTCAGGGTTCTGGTGATGCCTTCCACCTGCTGGACCTTGGCGACCACCATGCGGCCGAGTTCATCGACTGTGCCGGCCTGCGAGCGCACGATCACGTCGTAGGGGCCGGTGACGTCCTCTGCCTGGATCACTCCCGGGATTTTCGCGATGGTCTCGGCGACGGTCGACGCCTTGCCCACCTCGGTCTGAATAAGGATGTACGCCTGTACCACGGAACCTCCAGGGCGGCCACGAGGATCATGTGGGGGAAAGAGACGCCACGGTATCGCGTTGCCGAGGGCGGCGGGGAGACCTGTGGAACGGATGACGTCCACAGCGTGGCGCACGGATGCCATGAGTTGACGTATGCCTTGACAGTACCGACAGCACTGAAGGTCCGCGACCGCAAGCGCAGCGGTGCGGACGGGGGACAGGCATGCCGGTGACAACGGGGGCAGACTGCGCCCGGCGGCCGGGCCACGGCCCGGACCACCGGCCGCCGACCCAGACCGGACGCCCGTCCGGCGCGACAGATGAGAGGTGAGACTCGGTGAAGGGAACCGTGGGCGAGTTGGGGGAGTTCGGGCTCATCAAGGAGCTCACGTCCCGGCTCACCAGCACTCCGGCGGTACGGCTCGGACCTGGCGACGACGCCGCGGTCGTGGCCGCTCCCGACCGCAGGGTCGTGGCCAGTACGGACATCCTGGTGGAGGGACGGCACTTCCGCCGCGACTGGTCGACGGCGTACGACGTCGGTCGCAAGGCCGCCGCACAGAACCTCGCCGACATCGCCGCCATGGGTGCCGTCCCCACCGCGCTGCTGCTCGGCCTGGTCGTCCCGGCCGAACTCCCGGTCACCTGGGCGGGCGAGTTGATGGACGGCATCCGTGACGAGTGCCAGGTCGCGGGGGCGGCCGTGGTCGGCGGTGACGTCGTCGGCGGGGAGACCATCACCGTCGCGATCACCGCACTCGGCGATCTGCGCAACCACGAACCCGTCACCCGGGCCGGCGCCCGACCCGGCGATGTCGTCGCCGTCACCGGCTGGCTCGGCTGGTCCGCCGCGGGGTACGCGGTCCTCTCCCGCGGCTTCCGCTCGCCGCGCGCCTTCGTCGAGGCTCACCGGCGCCCCGAACCGCCGTACCATGCGGGCCCCGCGGCCGCCGGACTCGGCGCCACCGCCATGACGGACGTCAGTGACGGACTCGTCGCCGACCTCGGACACATCGCCGAGGCCAGCAAGGTCCGGATCGATCTGCGGTCCGGGCTGATCGACATTCCCTCGCAGATGTCCGACATCGGCCAGGCGGTCGGCGTGGACCCGCTCCAGTGGGTGCTCACCGGGGGAGAGGACCACGCGATCGTCGCGACCTTCCCCCAGGACGTGAAGCTGCCCGCTCGCTGGAAGGTGATCGGCGAAGTCCTCAACCCGTCGGCGCTGCCCCAGGTGACGGTCGACGGGGCCCCGTGGACCAGCAAGGGCGGCTGGGACCACTTCGGCGGCATCGAGGACGCCCAGTAGATTGAGGCGTATGCCCGTACCTTCTGCCGCACCGCAGGTACCGCTCGTTCCACCCCGAGTGCTCACCGTCGCCGGATCCGACTCCGGTGGCGGTGCGGGCATCCAGGCCGACCTCAAGACGATGCTGGCGCTCGGCGTGCACGGCATGAGCGTGATCACCGCGGTGACCGCGCAGAACTCGCTGGGCGTGCAGGGCGCATGGGAGCTGCCCGTGGAGACGGTACGGGCCCAGTACCGCAGCGTCGTCGATGACATCGGCGTCCAGGCGGTGAAGACCGGCATGCTCGCGTCGGCCGCCCTTGTCGAGACCGTCGCCGCGCTCCTCGCGGCAACGGACGCCCCGGTGGTCGTCGACCCGGTGGGGGTCTCCAAGCACGGTGATCCGCTGCTCGCTGCCGAAGCCCTCGATTCCGTACGGACGAAGCTGCTGCCGGTCGCCACGGTGGCAACCCCCAACCTCGACGAGGTGGCGCAGCTCACCGGTGTGACGGTCACGGACGAAACCAGAATGCGGCAGGCCGCGGCGGAGATCCTGGGACACGGGCCGCGCTGGGTCGTCATCAAGGGCGGTCACCTGCCCGGCGAACCGGTCGACCTCCTCACGGACGGCACCGAGGAGCACTGGCTGCGCGCCCCCCGCCACCACAACCGGCACACGCACGGCACGGGCTGCACCCTCGCCTCCGCGATCGCCTGCGGGCTGGCCCGGGGCAACGACGTACCGGCGGCCGTGCGTGCCGCGAAGGCGTATGTCACCGGGGCGATCGCGGCGGGCTTCCCACTGGGCACCGGGATCGGCCCGGTGCGGCACGGCTGGCAGCTGTAACGGCCTCCCCCGCGACGGGGAGTGGGGGAGCACAGCAAAAAGCCGGTCCACCGAGGCGGACCGGCTTTTTGGGCAACCGGAAGGCTGCGCTACGACGGGAACGTCAGCGCGCGACCTTGCCGGCCTTGATGCACGAGGTGCAGACGTTGAGCCGCTTCGGCGTCCGACCGACCACGGCACGCACGCGCTGGATGTTGGGGTTCCAGCGACGGGACGTACGGCGGTGCGAGTGCGAAATGTTGTTGCCGAAGCCCGGCCCCTTGCCGCAGACGTCGCAGTTGGCAGCCACGGGTCACTCCAAAGACTTCAGGTGCACTTACAGTGAATTCCGGCGCGCCGGAATCATTTGACTGAAGTGGCGGTACCGGAGGAAAGGCCCGACTCTCATCGGGCAACCGAAGCAGCATACAACGGCCGCGTCGGTAGAACGAAACTACCATGGGTTTCCCCGCCGTCTGCCCCGCCCCTGTCCCTGCCGGACGCACCGGGCGGGACTAGTCTGCGGTTCAGTCCGCCCGCATGGCCGCTCTCCAGGAGGAACACCAGGTGCCGCAGACCGCCGACGACATGGACGCCGTCGCGGTGCGTACCTGGTGCTCACTGGCGCTGGAGGCGTTGGGCCAGGAGCGTGAGGCGATCGACGCGATCAACGTCTACCCCGTCGCGGACGGGGACACCGGCACCAACCTCTATCTGACGGTGGAATCGGCGGCGGCCGCCGTCGAGGCGGTCTTCGCCGCCCACGAGACCGGCACGTCCGTGCCCGCCCTCGCCGATGTCGTGCGGGCCATGGCGCACGGGGCGCTGATCGGCGCCCGCGGCAACTCCGGCACGATCCTTGCGCAGCTGTTGCGCGGCATGGCGGGGGTGCTGGCCGACGGGCACGACGCGGACCATCTGCGCCGCGCCCTGACCCGGGCCGCCGAGGCCGCCCGGCAGGCCGTCGCGCACCCTGTCGAGGGCACGGTGCTGACCGTGGCCACGGCGGCCGCCGTGGCCGCCGGGCGCACGGCGGGCGACCCGAGACCGGAAGCGGTCGCGCAGGCGGCGTACGAAGGGGCGCGTACGGCACTGGACGCGACCCCCGGGCAGCTCGCCGTCCTCGGGCGGGCGGGCGTCGTCGACGCCGGAGGCCGTGGCCTGGTGACCGTCCTGGGGGCGCTTGTCGAAGCGGTCTCCGGTGAGGCGCCCGCACGCGGGACCTGGGTGACGCCCGACATCGCCCCTGTGACCGCTGCCGCTGCCGACGACTGCGCGGCAGGCGGGCCGGCGGAAGGACCCGCCTTCGAGGTGATCTATCTCCTGGAGGCCCGGGACGACGCCGTCGACCGGCTGCGGGCCCGGCTCGACGGGCTCGGCGACTCGCTCGTCGTGGTCGGCGGCGACGGGCTGTGGAACGTCCACGTCCATGTCGACGACGCCGGTGCGGCGGTGGAGGCCGGGGTCGAGGCGGGCAGGCCGTACCGGATCCGGATCACCCACTTCGGCGCCGACCGGGTCCACCCCCACCACCGCGAGCCCGCGCAGCGCGGTGTCGTCGTGGTGGTTCCGGGCGACGGGCTCTCCGGGCTGTGCACGGAGGCCGGCGCGACCACGGTGCTCGCCCGCCCCGGAGAGCCGCCCGCCAGCGGCGAACTGGTCGATGCGATCCGTCGCGCCCACGCCCGCGAGGTGGTCCTGCTGCCCAACGACGCGGAGCTGCGCCACACGGCCGCCGCGGCCGCGGAGCAGGCCCGTACGGAAGGCATCCGGGTCGCCCTGATCCCGACCCGCGCCGCCGTCCAGGGCATCGCGGCGCTCGCCGTCCACGAACCGGATCGCAGCTTCGACGAGGACGTGGTGGCGATGACCGCCGCTGCCGGTGCCACCCGGTACGCCGAACTGGCCGTTGCCGAGCGGCAGTCGTGGACCATGGCGGGCATCTGCCAGGCCGGCGACATCCTGGGGCTGATCGACGGCGATGTGGCGGTCATCGGGGAGGACGTGACCGGCACGGCCCGGGCCGTCCTCGACCGGATGCTGTCGGCGGGCGGTGAACTCGTGACGCTGGTCCTGGGCGAGCGCGTGCCGGACAGCCTGGCGGAGGCGCTGCAGGAGCATGTGCGCGAGGGGTACCTGGCGGTGGACACGGTGGTGTACCGGGGCGGCCGCCAGTGCGCTCCGCTGCTGATCGGGGTGGAGTAGACGCCCGGGCGGGCCCGGTCCCTCCTTCCCCGGAGCAGAGGTGAGGGGAGAGGGGGTCGGCCAGTCCGGGCAGAGCCATCTGGAAGGTGTGCGGCGACCGGGCGGAGAAGGATGCGGAGGACGAATCGGGGGACGCGGAATTCGCTCAGGTCTCGGATGCCATCGCCGCAGCGCCGGTGGGGGACGGGCGATGCCGCGGGGTGATCGCGAGCGAGGAGCCGGGGACCGGTCCCAGGGGTGCGCAGACGTTTCCGACCAGGGGATTCCGGTGGTGCGGGCGACTTCTGTCAGTGGCTTGGTGTGCAATGGATCGCGTGTCCGCGTTCGATGAACCCCTGAAGAAGCTGCTCGGCGGTGCCACCGCGAAGGTGATGGCCGAGCACCTCGACCTGCACACGGTCGGTGATCTGCTGCACCACTACCCGCGGCGGTACGAGGAGCGCGGCCAGCTCACCGCGCTGGCCGACCTCCCGCTGGACGAGCACGTGACCGTCGTCGCCCAGGTCGCCGACGCGCGGATCATGGTGTTCAACAACGGCAGGGGCAAGCGCCTGGAGGTGACCCTCACCGACGGCAGCGGCCGGCTGCAACTGGTCTTCTTCGGCCACGGCGTGCACAAGCCGCACAAGGAGCTGTTGCCCGGCCGCCGGGCGATGTTCGCGGGCAAGGTCTCCGTCTTCAACCGGAAGATGCAGCTCGCACACCCCACGTACCAGCTGCTCGACACCGCGGACGCCGACGAGGCCACGGAGGCGGTGGACGCCTTCGCCGGGCGGCTGCTGCCCATCTACCCCGCCTGCAAGCAGCTCGACTCCTGGCGGATCGCCAAGGCCGTCGACACCGTGCTGCCCAGCGCCCGGAACGCCGTCGACCCGCTGCCGCTCCCGCTGCGCGAGGGGCGCGGCTTCACCCCGCTGCCCGAGGCGCTGCTGAAGATCCACCGCCCGCAGACCAAGGCGGACATCGCCGACGCCAGGGACCGGCTGAAGTGGGACGAGGCGTTCGTCATGCAGGTCGCGCTCGCCCGCCGACGGTACGCGGACACCCAGCTTCCGGCGGTGGCACGCAGACCCGGGCACGGCGGACTGCTCGACGCCTTCGACGCCAAACTGCCGTTCACCCTCACCGAGGGCCAGGAGAAGGTCTCCAAGGAGATCTTCGACGACCTGGCGACCGAGCACCCGATGCACCGGCTGCTGCAGGGCGAAGTCGGGTCCGGGAAGACCATGGTCGCGCTGCGCGCCATGCTCGCCGTCGTCGACGCGGGCGGTCAGGCCGCGATGCTCGCCCCCACCGAGGTGCTCGCCCAGCAGCATCACCGCTCCATCACCGAAATGATGGGCGAGCTCGCCGAAGGCGGGATGCTGGGCGGCTCCGACCTCGGTACGAAGGTGGTGCTGCTGACCGGATCCATGGGGATGGCGGCCCGCCGTCAGGCACTGCTGGACCTGGTCACCGGCGAGGCCGGGATCGTGATCGGCACGCATGCGCTGATCGAGGACAAGGTGCAGTTCCACGACCTGGGGCTGGTCGTCGTCGACGAGCAGCACCGCTTCGGAGTGGAACAGCGCGACGCGCTGCGGTCCAAGGGGAAGCAGCCGCCGCACCTGCTGGTGATGACCGCCACTCCCATTCCCCGTACGGTCGCCATGACGGTCTTCGGAGACCTGGAGACGTCCGTCCTGGACCAGCTGCCGGCGGGCCGCTCGCCGATCGCCAGCCATGTCGTCCCCGCCAAGGACAAGCCGCACTTCCTCAGCCGCGCCTGGGAGCGGGTGCGCGAGGAGGTGGGCAACGGGCATCAGGCATACGTCGTCTGTCCCCGGATCGGTGACGACGCCGACGACGAGGCCGAGAAGAAGAACAGGAAGAAGGCTGCGGAGAAGGCGGCCGAGGAGGACGGGGAGAAGCGCCCGCCGCTCGCGGTCCTGGAGATCGCCGAACAGCTCACCAAGGGCGCCCTTGCCGGTCTGCGCATCGAGGTGCTGCACGGCAGGATGAACCCCGACGACAAGGACGACGTGATGCGGCGCTTCGCCGCGGGCCAGGTCGACGTCCTCGTCGCGACGACCGTCATCGAGGTCGGGGTCAACGTCCCCAACGCCACCGCGATGGTGATCATGGACGCCGACCGGTTCGGCGTCTCCCAGCTCCACCAGCTCCGCGGCCGGGTCGGCCGCGGCTCCGCCGCCGGCCTCTGTCTGCTCGTCAGCGAGGCGCACGAGGCGAGCCCCGCGCGCGCCCGGCTCTCCGCCGTCGCCGCCACCCTCGACGGCTTCGAACTGTCCCGGATCGACCTCGAACAGCGCCGCGAGGGCGATGTCCTCGGCCAGGCCCAGTCCGGGGTCCGCACGTCCCTGAGGGTGCTCTCCGTCATCGACGACGAGGAGGTCATCGCCGCAGCCCGCGAGGAGGCCGTGACGATCGTCGCGGCGGACCCGGACCTGTCCCGCCTGCCGGAGCTGCGCACCGCGCTGGCCGCCCTGCTCGACAAGGAGCGCGAGGAGTACCTCGACAAGGGCTGAGTTCGGGGGATGCACGGGGCCTTCGGGCCCCAGCGGACCCGAAGCCATATCGTGGGATGCACGGCGCCCGCCCCACCCCGGCGGGCCACCCCCCGACCCGAGGATCAGACACCCATGACCCGCGTGATCGCCGGCTCGGCCGGCGGACGCCGCCTGGCCGTCCCGCCCGGCACCGGCACCCGCCCCACCTCCGACCGCGCACGCGAGGGCCTGTTCTCCACCTGGGAAGCGCTCCTGGGCACCCTGGAGGGCATCCGAATCGCGGATCTGTACGCGGGCTCCGGCGCCGTCGGTCTCGAAGCGCTCTCCCGCGGCGCGGTCCACGCCCTGCTCGTCGAGGCCGACACCAAGGCCGCCCGCACGGTCCGGGACAACGTCCGTACGCTCGGTCTGCCCGGCGCCGAAGTCCGTACCGGCAAAGCCGAACAGATCGTGACAGGGCCGACGCCCGCGGACCCGTACGACGTGGTCTTCCTGGATCCGCCGTACGCCGTCACTGATGGCGATCTTGGCGAGATACTGCTCACACTCCGTGCTCAGGGCTGGCTCACGGACGATGCCCTCGTCACTGTGGAACGGAGCACCAGAGGCGGAGAATTCAACTGGCCCAAGGGATTCGAGCCACTGCGGGCCCGTCGCTACGGCGAGGGAACGCTTTGGTACGGTCGCGCCGCCTCTACGTGCGAAGACGCACGATGACCGCACCGGAGAGCGAGGGACTCAAGTTGCGCCGCGCCGTCTGTCCGGGGTCGTTCGACCCCATCACCAATGGACACCTCGACATCATTGGCCGCGCCTCGAAGCTGTACGACGTCGTACATGTCGCGGTGATGATCAACCAGTCCAAGAAGGGCCTGTTCACGATCGACGAGCGGATCGAGCTGATCCGTCAGGTCACCGCGAACTTCGGCAACGTCGAGGTCGAGTCCTTCCACGGCCTCCTGGTCGACTTCTGCAAGCAGCGCGACATCCCGGCGATCGTGAAGGGCCTGCGGGCCGTCAGCGACTTCGACTACGAGCTGCAGATGGCCCAGATGAACATCGGCCTCTCCGGGGTCGAGACGCTCTTCGTGCCGACCAATCCCACGTACAGCTTCCTGTCGTCCTCCCTGGTCAAGGAGGTCGCGGCCTGGGGCGGCGACGTCTCGCACCTGCTGCCGCCGCCGGTCCACGAGGCGCTCGTCGAACGTCTCGCCCAGCAGTGATGCACTGACAGTCCGTCACCCGGTGTCGGACGGGCGCCGACTGGCCGTACAGTCGTGCCATCCGTCTCCAATCAGCAGTAGAGAGTGGCGAGCACACGGTGGACGTGCAGAAGAAGCTCGACGAGATCGTCGAAGCGGTCGGGAACGCCCGGTCCATGCCCATGTCGGCGTCGTGCGTGGTCAACCGCGCCGATCTGCTCGCCATGCTCGAAGAGGTACGTGAGGCCCTTCCCGGCTCACTCGCCCACGCCCAGGAGCTCATCGGCGGCCGGGAGCAGATGGTCGAGCAGGCCCGGCAGGAGGCCGAGCGGATCATCGAGACCGCCCACGCCCAGCGCGGCTCACTGATCTCCGACACCGAGATCGCCCGGCAGTCCCAGGCCGAGGCCGACCGCATCCTCGGCGAGGCCCGCCGGGAGGCCGACGAGGTGCGCGCCGAGGCCGACGAGTACGTCGACAGCAAGCTCGCCAACTTCGAGGTCGTCCTCACCAAGACCATCGGCTCCGTCGACCGGGGTCGCGAGAAGCTCCTCGGCCGTGGCCAGGGCTTCGACGAGCAGGGGTACGAGGACCCCGACTTCGCCGAGGCCCCCGAGCGCAGCGCCGACCCGGAGACGCTCCGGCGCCGCGCCGACGAGTACGTGGACACCAAGCTCGGCGCGTTCGAGGCTGTGCTCGCCAAGACCCTGGAAGCGGTCGGCCGCGGCCGGCAGAAGCTGCACGGCCGGGTCGCCACCGACGAGCTCGGCGCGCACATGGCCGCCCAGGACGCCGCGGGCAGCCAGGGCCACACCAGCGACGAGGACCACTGGGCCGGTCTCGCCGAGCTCGCCACCCCCGAGCCGCAGCCGGCGCCCCAGCAGGTCCAGCCGCACTTCCCGGCACAGGCGCAGCCGAGCTACGCGGAGACGTACGGGTACCAGGAGCAGCCGCAGCAGGACATGTACGGGTACCAGCAGCAGCCGGACCCGTACGCCGTCTATCAGCAGCAGGGCTACGACGAGGGCCAGGCGCAGCTGCAGCCGCAGGGGTACGAGGGCTGGCAGCAGCCGATGCCGGCGCACCAGCCCTTTCCGCCGCAGGGCGAGAGCGCACTCGACGAGACCAGCCTCTTCGACACCAGCATGATCGACATCGATCAGCTCCGCCGGTACGAGCAGGAGCGCTGACCGGGGCGGCCGGGACGCAGACCGAACGCGACCGGTTCCGGCCGGTTCGGGACTGGTATCAGACCCGGTTGGGAGCAGGGTAACGCGTCCAGTATCCTGGTTGTTCGGTCGCGCGTAGGTCTGCGATCCCGGCTGCCCGCTTCGACTTCCGATCCGGTCGGCCCCTCCCCACGGTGCGCTGTGCGCCATGCATACGATTTCGAAAGCAGGAAAAGCCCTGAACGGCCACCTCGACCACCGAAACCCTCTCGTGTTCGATACGCACGAGCTGGGTCGGCGTCCCGGTGCTCTTCTGCGGCTGACCCGCTCGGTGGACGCGCCCGAGGACCTCGGTATCGACGGGGTCATCGGTGTGCCGGAAGGCTCCCCCGTGGAGCTGGAGCTCCGCCTCGAATCGGTCATGGAAGGGGTGCTTGTCACAGGCACCGCCCGTGCGTCGGCCGAGGGGGAGTGCGTAAGGTGTCTGGAGCCGCTGCGCCAAGAGGTTGTGGCGGACTTCCAGGAGATGTTCTCGTACCCTGACGCCGATGACCGGGGCCGCAGCAAGGTGGCGGACCCGGCCGACGACGCCGAGGACGACGAGGACAGGCTCTTCCTCGAGGACGGCTTGTTCGACCTCGAACCAGTGCTGCGTGATGCGGTGGTGCTCGCACTGCCGATGCAGCCGGTGTGCCGGGAGACCTGTGCCGGCCTGTGTTCCGAATGCGGGATCAGGCTGGACGAGAACCCCGGTCACCACCACGATGCCGTCGACATCCGTTGGGCGGCATTGCAAGGACTCGCCGAGACCGTTCAGGACGGCGAGAAGGACAACATGGGCGGCGCCGAAGCGGGCGTCGACGAGAAGCAGGAGAAGTAGCCGTGGCTGTTCCGAAGCGGAAGATGTCGCGCAGCAACACGCGCCACCGCCGGTCGCAGTGGAAGGCTGCGGTCCCCACCCTGGTTTCGTGTGAGCGTTGCCAGGAGCCGAAGCTGCAGCACATCGCGTGCCCCAGCTGCGGCACGTACAACAAGCGCCAGGTCCTCGAAGTCTGAGCGGCTGGTGAGAGGCCCGATGTCTGAGTTGTCCCACGCCAAGAAGCAGGCAGACAACGTCAACACAGCCTCGTCCCACACGCTTCTGGAAGGGCGGCTCGGGTATCACCTTGAGTCCGCCCTTCTGGTGCGTGCGCTGACCCACCGTTCCTACGCATACGAGAACGGCGGCCTGCCCACCAACGAGCGGCTCGAATTCCTCGGGGATTCGGTACTCGGCCTGGTGGTCACGGACACGCTGTACCGCACCCACCCCGACCTGCCCGAAGGCCAGCTGGCCAAGTTGCGGGCCGCGGTGGTCAACTCGCGTGCACTTGCGGAGGTCGGCCGCGGCCTCGATCTCGGCTCCTTCATCCGGCTCGGCCGGGGCGAAGAGGGTACGGGCGGCAGGGACAAGGCATCCATCCTCGCCGACACGCTTGAAGCGGTGATCGGCGCGGTCTATCTCGATCAGGGCCTCAGCGCGGCCTCGGAGCTGGTTCACCGGCTCTTCGACCCGCTGATCGACAGGTCCTCCAATCTCGGCGCCGGCCTGGACTGGAAGACCAGCCTCCAGGAGCTCACCGCGAGCGAGGGCCTCGGAGTCCCCGAGTACCTCGTCACGGAGACCGGCCCGGACCACGAGAAGACCTTTACTGCTGCTGCTCGCGTCGGTGGTGTCTCGTACGGCACCGGCACCGGCCGTAGCAAGAAGGAAGCGGAGCAGCAGGCGGCGGAGTCCGCCTGGCGCGAGATCAGCGCCGCTGCGGAGCAGCGGGAGGCCGCGGCGAAGGCCGTGGCCGACGGAGGGGCCGCCGACACCCCTGCCGGCCCGCTGCCGTCCACGGACGTCACTCCGGCCTGACCCGGGATCCCCTCGGTGCCTTGTGCACCGGGGGGATCTTCCTGTCCGGACCCAGGGCGTGACCGCACAGTCATGCTCTGGGGCTGTCCGGTGGATCAGGGCCGTACACCCCCTAAACTGTTCAGTCTCTTGAGGAGCCACTCCGTGCCCGAGCTGCCTGAGGTCGAAGTCGTACGGCGCGGTCTCGATCGCTGGGTCACCGGCCGCACGGTCGGTGAGGTCGAGGTCCTGCACCCGCGCGCGGTCCGCCGCCACCTCGCGGGTTCCACGGACTTCGCGGCCCGGCTCAGCGGCAGCCGCTTCGGTACGGCCATGCGCCGCGGCAAGTACCTGTGGGTTCCTCTGGACGACGACTCCTGCTCGCTCCTCGGCCACCTCGGCATGAGTGGTCAGCTGCTCGTACAGCCGCAAGACACCCCCGACGAGAAGCATCTGCGGATCCGGATCCGCTTCGACGACGCCCTCGGCACCGAGCTGCGCTTCGTCGACCAGCGGACCTTCGGCGGGCTCTCCGTCCACGAGAACACCCCGGACGGGCTGCCCGACACCATCGCGCACATCGCCCGCGACCCTCTGGACCCCGCCTTCGACGACGCGGCGTTCCACACCGCTCTGCGTCTGCGCCGTACGACGGTCAAGCGTGCCCTGCTCGACCAGTCGCTGATCAGCGGCGTCGGCAACATCTACGCGGACGAGGCGCTCTGGCGCACCAGGCTGCACTACGACCGGCCCACCGCGACCCTGACCCGGCCCAGGTCGGCCGAGCTGCTCGCCCATGTCCGCGACGTGATGAACGCTGCGCTCGCGCAGGGCGGCACCAGCTTCGACAGCCTCTACGTGAATGTGAACGGCGAGGCGGGCTACTTCGACCGGTCGCTCGACGCGTACGGGCGCGAGGACGAGCCCTGCCACCGCTGCGGTACGGCGATACGCCGCCGCCCGTGGATGAACCGCTCCAGCTACTACTGCCCGCGCTGCCAGCGGCCGCCGCGGGCCAACACGCCTGGCTAACGGCCTGCCCGCACAGCGCTCCCTTTCGGAGTGCGCTGTGCGGGCGTAAGTGATCAGGCGAAGTGCGGCCCATGCGGTCCGGGATCCCGGAGGGCTCCGGAAGGATCAGAAGCCGAAGTCCTGAGTCCACCAGGGGCCACCGGAGCCGAAGTGCACTCCCACCCCGAGGGTCTTGTAGTCACAGTTGAGAATGTTTGCGCGGTGACCCTCGCTGTTCATCCAGGAGTCCATCACTGCCTGTGCGTCCGCCTGGCCGCGGGCGATGTTCTCGCCGCCGAGCCCCGTCACACCGGCCTTCGACGCGCGGTCCCAGGGGGTCCGGCCGTCTGGGTCGGTGTGGTCGAAGAAGCCGCGGGCCGCCATGTCATCACTGAAGTTCTGGGCGAGGGAGGCGAGCGGGGCACTGGCCGTGACCGGGCTGCAGCCGACCTTCGCGCGCTCCTGGTTGACCAGCGCGAGCACGGCGGCCTGGGCGGAGGTGTCGCCGGCCGGGGTCGTGGCGCTGCGCGCCGGAGCTGCGGCAGATGTCGTCGGCGCAGCCGAGGCCGTGGCGGACGGCGCGGAACCGGTCGTTCCTGCAGCCGCGGGCGCCTTCGTCGGCTTCGTCTGCTCGGCCGTCTTCGAAGGGGAGGCGGACGGCGTGGCCGAGGCGCTGGGGGGGCCCGGCCGCTCGGACTTCCGGGGCACCTGGGAACGCTCGGTGCTGCGGCCGGCCTCGGCCGACGCGATACCGCGGTCGGCCGGAGCGGTGGTGGAGCCGCCCTGCGTCAGCAGGTCCGGCGCTCCCTGGGAGCGGATCTGGTTGGTCGCCGTGCTACCGGTCACGTGGTACGCGCCACCGCCGGGCAGCAGACCCGAAGCCACGGCCACGGCTCCGACGGCCATCGCGGCGGAGACGCCGATCAGTCCCGTACGCACGGGCATGCCGGACCGCTTCCTGCGGCGCGCGCCGCGGCGCGCGCGGGCTTTCGCGGCCGCGGACGTGTCAGCGGCCGAACCGGCCACGGGACCCGCGGCGGAGCGTCGATGGCGTCCCATCTGCTGTCCCCTTCTGACGGTCTGGACGCCAGAATCGGCGTCAATACGCCTCACCCGATCGAGTGAGGCTTTGGTTTCGACGGGACTGTACGCCATGGCTGAACGAGGCGAAGTGACCCTTGGGTAATTGGGCGGTTAGCGTTCGGCCATGAACGAAGATGTACGACTCACCGCCTGGGTGCGCGGCCGAGTACAGCAAGTAGGGTTCCGGTGGTTCACCAGGGCAAATGCTTTGGAGATCGGTGGCCTCACCGGATTCGCCCTCAATCTCGACGACGGTCGGGTGCAGGTTGTGGCCGAGGGGCAACGTGAGAATTGCCACCGCCTGCTGGAGTGGCTGCGCTCCGACGACACACCCGGACGCGTGGATGGAGTCACTGAGATCTGGGGTACTCCGCGCGGCGGTTATGAGGGGTTTGCGATCCGCTGATCCCGTTCCGAATGAGGTCCGCATTCGGGGTCGTGTTCGGATCGTGTTCGATAGGCGGCGAGGGGGCACCGAAGGGGCCGCTCATCTGCGTACACATGAAATGACCTGCGGAAGGACCGGACAGTTGCCAAGATTCGGTTGCCGTGCCAGGCTGCGGCAGTAAGGATGATCTCCACGCCCCCCAGGGCCCCGCAGGAGAGTCGCGCCGCGTGATCGTCAAGCCGCGCGCCCCCGGGTCAGCCGCGTCTACGGGGTGTGATCGTGTTGACCGTCAAACTTTTTGGTGAGACGCTGAAAACCCCGCGCACCTTAGCTGTTTGGCAGAGTTCTTTGGCAGCAGAACCGCAGTGATGACAGAGCACTGCCGAGCACCGCGGGTGCGATTCCCTCACGACCCACACCGCATCGGTCGGTCACTCAGTGTGGAGGACCATCCATCATGGCAAAGGCGCTTCTCGGTTACGTCGGCGGTTCCGACCCGCGACTCCTCGCCGAGATGCGACGGCTCCAGCAGCGCGTCCAGGACCTGGAATCCGAACTGGTACGGATCCAGGACGAGAACGACGCGCTCAACGCCGCCGCCCAGCACCAAGAGTCGCTGCTCGACAGCATCGACATCGACGTACCTCAGGCGGAGCCGGCGCTGACCTGACCGAGGGCCCACAGGGGCCGGTCGGGCTGCTCGCGTCAGCCGTCTGAGTTCATCACCGGATCGTCACCGGAATAATCGTCACCGGATCATTGAAGATCATCACTGTGATCTGTCGCCTTCTTGATCCGCCGCGTTCTTTGATCCGTCACGCAGCACTTCGCAAGATCTGCAAGGGGCGCTTCGGCGTCCCTTCTTTCTTTTGCCCTACTGCGACAGACCCGCCCCGGACATACACCCCTTCCCTTACGGCCTCTTCCACGACAGGGAGTGGGCTCCCGACGCCCGGCGACTGCTCCCCAAGCTCTCGGCTTCGCTCGAGCAGGGAGGGCGTTATCCGTCGGTCACCGACTCTCCCACAGCCTTAAGGGCGTGGGAGGTGCCCCCTCCGCGTCGACTGCGTCCTCCCCCTTACCATCGAAGCCGCACGACGCCGCTCGCTGACCCACTCCCTGTCGCGGGGGAGGCCGTTACCGTCTGATGTGCCCTGCACCTTCATCAGCGAAACCGAGAGCGAAAGGTAGAGTCCGGCGGCGTGCATCTCAAGGCCCTGACCCTGCGTGGTTTCAAGTCGTTCGCCTCTGCCACGACCCTGCGGTTCGAACCCGGGATCACCTGCGTCGTCGGTCCCAACGGTTCCGGCAAGTCCAATGTGGTGGATGCGCTCTCCTGGGTCATGGGTGAGCAGGGAGCCAAATCCCTTCGCGGCGGCAAGATGGAGGACGTGATCTTCGCCGGCACCACCGGGCGGCCGCCGCTCGGACGTGCCGAGGTGTCGCTGACCATTGACAATTCCGACGGCGCGCTGCCTATCGAGTACGCCGAAGTGACGATCACGCGGATCATGTTCCGCAACGGCGGCAGCGAATACCAGATCAACGGCGACACCTGCCGGCTCCTCGACATCCAGGAACTTCTTTCCGACTCCGGTATCGGCCGGGAGATGCACGTCATCGTCGGACAAGGCCAGCTGGACTCCGTACTCCACGCCGATCCGATGGGGCGCCGCGCATTCATCGAAGAAGCCGCCGGTGTGCTCAAGCACCGCAAGCGGAAAGAGAAGGCGCTGCGCAAGCTGGACGCGATGGGAGCCAATCTGGCCCGTGTCCAGGACCTCACGGACGAACTGCGGCGGCAGTTGAAGCCGTTGGGCCGGCAGGCGGCCGTCGCCCGGCGGGCCGCCGTCATCCAGGCCGATCTGCGTGACGCAAGGCTGCGGCTGCTCGCCGACGACCTGGTGCGGCTGCACGACGCGCTGCGTAGCGAGATCGCCGACGAAGCGGCGCTGAAGCAGCGTCGGGAGGCGGCGGAGGCGGAGCTGAAGGCGGCCCTGACGCGGGAGGCGGAGCTGGAGGACGAGGTACGACGGCTGGCGCCGCGCCTGCAGCGGGCCCAGCAGACCTGGTACGAGCTGTCGCAGCTCGCCGAGCGGGTACGCGGCACGATCTCGTTGGCCGAAGCCCGGGTGAAGAGCGCCACCGCCGCACCTGAGGAGGAGCGGCGCGGTACGGGATTCAGGGACCCGGAAAGCATGGAGCGCGAGGCCGCCCGGATCCGGGAGCAGGAGGCTGAGCTGGAGTCCGCGCTGTCGGCGGCGGAGCACGCGCTGGAGGACACCGCTGCCCACCGGTCCGAGTTGGAACGGGAGTTGGCGGCCGAGGAGCGCAGGCTCAAGGACGCGGCCCGCGCCATCGCTGACCGGCGCGAAGGGCTCGCCCGGCTGACCGGGCAGGTCAACGCGGCGCGCAGCCGGGCCGGTTCGGCGCAGGCGGAGATCGACCGGCTGGCCGCCTCGCGTGATGAGGCGCAGGAGCGGGCGGTCAGAGCCCAGGAGGAGTACGAGCAGCTCAAGGCCGAGGTGGAGGGGCTGGACGCGGGTGACGCGGAGCTGGGCGAGCGCCACGACGCCGCCAAGCGGGAGCTCGTCGAGGCGGAGTCGGCCCTCTCCGCCGCCCGGGAGGCCACCACCGGCGCGGAACGGAAGCGGGCGGCGGTCGCGGCCCGGCACGACGCCCTGGCCCTGGGCCTGCGCCGCAAGGACGGCACGGGCGCACTGCTCGCCTCGCGCGACAGGCTGGCGGGCCTGCTCGGCCCGGCCGCGGAACTGCTGACGGTGGCCCCGGGTCGCGAGGTCGCGGTCGCGGCGGCACTGGGCGCGGCGGCGGACGCGGTGGCGGTGACGGACCCGGCTACGGCAGCGAACGCCATCCGGCTGCTGCGCAAGCAGGACGCGGGGCGGGTGGCGTTGCTTTTGGGGGGTGCGAGCGCGGGTGCGCCCGAGGCTGATACGGGGCAGGTGCCCGTCCAGGGCGGGGCTGCGACGAAGCAGGTACCCGGGCAGGGTTCGGCGCCCGCCGCGGCCGGGGACGTCCCGCCCCGGACCGCCGAGTCCGGTGCGGGGCACGTAGCGGGGCAGGCTGCTGGGCAGGACCGGGCCGCCCACACCGGTGCGGCGCACGCGCCCGGCCACCACGTCGGCCACGTACCCGCGCCGGGTCCGGCCCCCGACGTCCTGTCCCACGGCCCCGCCGGCCGCCCCGAGGTACCCGGCCACGTGCTCCGCGCGGCTGTCCCGGACAACCCGCCGGCAGTCGCCGATCTTGTCCGCGGACCCGCTGAGCTGATGGCTGCCGTGCGCCGACTCGTACGTGGCATGGTCGTCGTGCCCACCCTGGAGGACGCCGAGGATCTTGTTGCCGCGCATCCCGAGCTGACCGCCGTGACCGGTGAAGGAGACGTCCTCGGGGCGCACTTCGCGCACGGCGGTTCCGCCGGGGCGCCCAGCCTGCTCGAAGTGCAGGCCTCCGTCGACGAGGCCGCCGCCGAACTGGCGGACCTGGCTGTCCGGTGCACCGAGCTGGCCGAGGCCCAGCGCCTCGCGGGGGAGCGACGCAGTGCCTGCGTCGCGCTTGTCGAGGAGCTGGGGGAGCGGCGCAGGGCCGCCGAGCGGGAGAAGTCGGGGGTGGCCCAGCAGCTCGGCCGGCTCGCCGGGCAGGCCCGCGGGGCCGCGGGCGAGGCCGAGCGGTCGGCCGCCTCCGCCGCCCGCGCCCAGGACGCCCTGGAGCGGGCGACCGAGGAGGCCGAGGAGCTGGCCGAACGGCTGCTCGTCGCAGAGGAGATGCCGGTCGAGGAGGAGCCGGACAACTCCGTGCGCGACCGGCTCGCCGCCGACGGTGCCAATGCCCGCCAGACCGAGATGGAGGCCCGACTCCAGGTCCGTACCCACGAGGAGCGGGTCAAGGCACTCGCCGGGCGTGCGGACTCCCTCGACCGCGGTGCCCGCGCCGAACGCGAGGCCCGTGCCCGTGCCGAGCAGCGTCGAGCTCGGCTGCGCCACGAGGCTGCGGTGGCCTCGGCCGTCGCCTCCGGTGCCCGTCAGCTCCTCGCTCATGTCGAGGTGTCCGTCGAACGGGCCGGGCAGGAGCGGGTCGCCGCCGAGGCGGCGAAGGCGGAGCGCGAGCAGGAACTGATCGTCGAGCGTGGCCACGGACGTGAGCTCAAGGGCGAGCTGGACAAGCTGACCGACTCCGTCCACCGTGGTGAGGTGCTCGGCGCCGAGAAGCGGCTGCGGATAGAGCAGCTGGAGGCGAAGGCCCTTGAGGAGCTGGGCGTGGAGCCGGCCGGGCTTGCCGCCGAGTACGGCCCCGACCAGCTGGTGCCTCCGTCGCCGGCTGCGGAAGGTGAGGAGCTGCCGGAGGACCCGGAGCACCCGCGCAACCAGCCGAAGCCGTTCGTCAGGGCGGAGCAGGAGAAGCGGCTGAAATCCGCCGAACGGGCGTATCAGCAACTCGGGAAAGTCAATCCGCTCGCCCTTGAGGAGTTCTCGGCACTGGAAGAGCGGCACAAGTTCCTCTCCGAGCAGCTCGAAGACCTCAAGAAGACCCGCGCCGATCTGATGCAGGTCATCAAGGAGGTCGACGAGCGGGTCGAGCAGGTGTTCACGGAGGCGTACCGGGACACGGCACGTGAGTTCGAGGGCGTCTTCTCACGGCTCTTCCCGGGCGGTGAGGGGCGGCTCATCCTGACCGATCCGGACAACATGCTGGCGACCGGGGTCGATGTCGAGGCGCGCCCGCCGGGCAAGAAGGTCAAGCGGCTCTCCCTGCTCTCGGGCGGCGAGAGGTCTCTGACGGCTGTGGCGTTGCTGGTCTCGATCTTCAAGGCCCGGCCGAGTCCGTTCTATGTGATGGACGAGGTCGAGGCGGCGCTCGACGACACCAATCTGCAACGGCTGATCCGGATCATGGAGGAGCTCCAGGAGAGCTCGCAGCTCATCGTGATCACGCATCAGAAGCGGACAATGGAGGTCGCGGACGCGCTGTACGGCGTCTCGATGCAGGGTGACGGGGTCTCCAAGGTCATCAGCCAGCGGCTCCGCTGAGGCTGCTAAATCTACAGGTCTTCAACACATCTTTTGGATGGCACTCTTATTGTCTTCAAAGCCCGCCATTTGACTTCGAAACTTGAAGACATAGGCTCTCCAGCGTCGTTTTTAACTTCAAGTGGTGGCACCTGTGGTGGTGTGCGCCACTTGGAAGAGTTCCCCCCCACGCCTGACGACGCGGCCAGGCACCAGGAGTTCATGTGACCAGCACATCGCAGACACCAGGATCCGGAGCCCGCGCGGCCCATCCGGAACACCTCGGCCACGTCATTTTCATTACGGCAGCCGCTGCGATGGGCGGCTTCCTCTTCGGCTACGACAGCGCCGTGATCAACGGCGCCGTCGAGGCGATCCGGGACCGCTACGGCATCGGTTCCGGAACGCTGGCCCAGGTGATCGCCATCGCCCTGATCGGCTGCGCCATCGGCGCCGCCACGGCGGGCCGTATCGCCGACCGGATCGGCCGCATCCGCTGCATGCGGATCGCCTCGGTACTCTTCACCATCAGCGCCATCGGCTCCGCGCTCCCGTTCGCTCTCTGGGACCTGGCCTTCTGGCGGATCATCGGCGGCTTCGCGATCGGCATGGCCTCGGTCATCGGCCCCGCCTATATCGCCGAGGTCTCGCCCGCCGCCTACCGAGGCCGGCTCGGCTCCTTCCAGCAGGCCGCGATCGTCATCGGTATCGCCATCTCGCAGCTGGTGAACTTCGGCATCCTGCAGCTCGCCGACGGCAAGCAGCGCGGAACGATCGGCGGCCTCGAGGCCTGGCAGTGGATGCTCGGCGTCATGGTCGTACCGGCGCTCCTCTACGGCCTGCTGTCGTTCGCGATCCCCGAGTCGCCGCGCTACCTGATCTCCGTCGGAAAGAACGAGAGGGCCAAGGAGATCCTCTCCGAGGTCGAGGGCAAGGAAGTCGACCTCGACGCCCGCGTGGCCGAGATCCAGGCAGCCATGCACCGCGAGCACAAGTCCACCTTCAAGGACCTGCTCGGCAGCCGCTTCGGCTTCCTGCCGATCGTCTGGGTCGGCATCGGTCTCTCGGTGTTCCAGCAACTCGTCGGCATCAACGTGGCGTTCTACTACTCGGCGACGCTGTGGCAGTCCGTCGGTATCGACCCGACCACCTCCTTCTTCTGGTCGTTCACCACATCGATCGTCAACATCATCGGTACGGTGATCGCAATGGTCCTCGTCGACCGAGTGGGCCGCAAACCGCTCGCGCTCGCGGGCTCCACCGGCATGGCGATCGCGCTGGCCTGTGAGGCCTGGGCCTTCTCCGCCGAGCTGGTCAACGGCAAACTCCCCACTACTCAGGGTGTTGTCGCCCTCATCGCGGCTCATGTCTTCGTGCTCTTCTTCGCCCTGTCATGGGGTGTGGTGGTCTGGGTCTTCCTCGGCGAGATGTTCCCGAACAAGATCCGCGCTGCCGCGCTCGGTGTCGCCGCGTCCGCTCAGTGGATCGCCAACTGGGCGATCACCGCGAGTTTCCCGAGCCTGGCCGACTGGAACCTGTCGGGCACCTACATCATCTACACCTGCTTCGCCGTGCTCTCGATCCCTTTCGTGCTCAAGTTCGTGAAGGAGACCAAGGGCAAGGCATTGGAGGAGATGGGCTGATCCCTGCTGCCCCTCTCCTCGATCACGCGGCCCCGGCCCGCGCCCGCGGGCCGGGGCCGCGTGATCGTCCCTGCGTACGTCAGCCGGTGATCGCCTCGCAGAACAGCCGCAGGCTGCGCCACCCCTCCTCGACGGGCATTCCGCCGCACAGCGGGTGCAGCACCAGGCTGTCGGCGTCCAGCGTGGCCAGCTGCTCCTGGGTGACGATCCGGTAGACCCCTTCGTCCCGCAGCTCCGCCACCGTCGTGGCCGCCGAGCGCACGGCCGACCGGATGTCCTTCGACTGCCAGGAGGCGTAGGTCCGCGCCTCGTGCAGGAAGTGCTCGCCGTACCGGTCCCACGTCCGCTCCGGATCCTCCGACACATGCAGCAGCGGCGTCTTCGTCGCCGGCATCATGCAGAAGCCCTCCGTCCCGTGCTCCGCGCGCCGTTCGTGGTAGTACGCCTCGAGCTCCGGCAGATGCGCGCTCGGGAAGAACGGCAGTCCCAACCGGGCCGCCCGCCGCGCCGCCGCCCGCGAGCTGCCACCGACCAGCAGCAGCGGATGCGGCTGGGTGTACGGGCGCGGGGTGACCCGGACGGTACGGCCGCGGTACGGGAACGGCTCACCGGTCCACGCCTGCAACAGGGTCTCCAGCAGCTCGTCCTGGAGCCGGCCGCGCCTGCCCCATTCGACGCCCGCCTGTTCGTACTCCTCGGGCCGGTAGCCGATACCCGCGACCGTGACCAGCCGGCCCGCGCTCAGCAGGTCGAGGACTGCGATGTCCTCGGCCAGCCGCAGCGGATCGTGCAACGGCCCGATGACCGCCGAGACCGTGACCGCGATCCGGCGGGTGGCGCCGAAGACCGAACCGGCGAACACGAAGGGGGAGGGCAGCCAGGAATTGGCCGCGCCGTGGTGCTCCTCGGTCTGCACGGTGTCCACGCCGTGCGCGTCTGCGTACGCGGCCATCTCGAGCGCCGCGCGGTAGCGGTCCGAAAGGGACGCGGGGGTGGCGTCGGGATCGACGAGATTGAACCGGACCACTGTGAAGGCCATGACGCGTGTCCCCTTCGCCGGGCGGGTTTGGCGAGGCGGGACAGTAGCTGACGCTGCGTCAGAAGTGTAGGGGTGTGTCGTCCTCGTGCCCGGCGGGCGGCGGCAGAAGTGCGTACAGCCCCCGGAGACAGCGATCGTGGCCGTCCGGCCCGGACCCTTGCGTCCGATCCAGGTGGCGGCGAGCGGCCGGCCGGAGAACCGCGTCACGCCCGTGACCGGCAGTCCCACCGTCAGCCCCGCACTCCATGCCGCGACAGCGAGCACGGCGAAGCCGCCGGTGTACCAGTAGGTGCCCACGGGACTGGTGTCCAGCGACGCCGCTGCATCGTGCGTACGCCCCCACCTCGGATCCACTCCCACATACGCCGATCCACGCCGAGAACGTCACGGCGAGCACGGTCGGAAAGGGGAAGAGCGAATCCGGGAAACTCGCCGCCACCATCATCAGTAGACACCGCGGAAGGGGAGTGATCGCGGCATTCACACCGAGCGCTCAGGTGCGAGGGGACGCGAATCCCCGTGCCTGTGCGGTGAAACCGGCCGAATACATCGACATCGCATGGATCAGCGCGATACCGACCACGGCAGTCGGCAGATACGGCAAGGCGCCGATGGAGGCGACCGGGTCATTGCTGACCGCCAGATCCGGGGCCGCGACCGCCGTCACGCGCCCATCACCACCAGCGGCAGAACCACGAGCACCGCACCGCCCCCCGTCGCCCCGGCCGGCGACGGGCCCGACGCGGTCCGCGGCAGACGGCGCGTGAAGCCTGGAGTGGTCGGTGCCCAGCTTGGCGGCTGCCCAGGCCGGGAAGAGGGTGGCGACCCGGCCGGTGCGCTCGCTGTCGGGGACGGGGTCCAGGCCGCGGGCCTCCACGAGCAAGATCGTACCTTTACCGCCAAAGGGGCTATAACGGCCTTTCGCATCCCGGAGTGGTCCTCCGAGGCCGCCACTGGCGAGCATGTGACTGATACTGGGTGGGTTATGGAATTCGTCATCCTTGCTGTAGTCATCGCCGCCCTGGTCGTGGCCGGCCTGATCAGCGGGCTCGTGGTCAGCGGCCGCAAGAAGAAGCAGCTGCCCCCGACACCGTCGAGCACGCCGACCCTCACTCCCGCCGAACCCCATGTCGGCGAGGAAGCCGAGACACCGCGCGAGGAACCGCGCCGCACCATCGAGGAGGCCGGTCCCGCCGTAGCCGAGGCTCCCGCCGAGGAAGCCCCGGCAGTCGCCGAACCGGCGGCGCCCGCAGTCCCCGCGCTGGAGATCCCGGAGCCCACCGCGGGCCGTCTCGTACGGCTGCGCGCCCGGCTCGCCCGTTCGCAGAGCACCCTCGGCAAGGGACTGCTCACGCTTCTGTCCCGCGACAACCTCGACGAGGACACCTGGGAGGAGATCGAGGACACCCTCCTCACCGCTGATGTCGGCGTCGCCCCCACGCAGGAGCTGGTGGAGCGGCTCCGAGAGCGCGTCCGCGTCCTCGGTACCCGTACCCCCGAGGGGCTGCGCGGCCTGCTGCGCGAGGAGCTCCTGGCACTGCTCGGCACCGACTTCGACCGTGCGGTCAAGACGGAGAGCGGTGTCGACACGCCCGGCATCGTGATGGTCGTCGGCGTCAACGGCACCGGCAAGACCACCACCACGGGCAAGCTGGCCCGGGTCCTCGTCGCCGACGGCCGCAGCGTGGTGCTCGGCGCGGCCGACACCTTCCGTGCCGCCGCCGCCGACCAGCTCCAGACCTGGGGCGAGCGCGTCGGCGCCCGAACCGTGCGCGGACCCGAGGGCGGCGACCCGGCGTCGATCGCCTTTGACGCGGTGAAGGAAGGTATCGCCGAGGGTGCCGATGTCGTCCTCATCGACACCGCCGGCCGGCTGCACACCAAGACCGGGCTCATGGATGAGCTCGGCAAGGTCAAGCGCGTCGTCGAGAAGCACGGCCCGCTCGACGAGATCCTGCTCGTCCTCGACGCCACGACCGGGCAGAACGGCCTGGTTCAGGCACGGGTGTTCGCCGAGGTCGTCGACATCACCGGCATTGTTCTCACCAAGTTGGACGGCACCGCCAAGGGTGGCATCGTCATCGCCGTCCAGCGCGAACTGGGCGTACCGGTGAAGCTCGTGGGTCTCGGCGAGGGACCGGACGATCTGGCTCCGTTCGAGCCGGAGGCGTTCGTCGACGCACTGATCGGCGACTGACGGGCCGGCTGCGGCTCCTCCGCCCCCGAACGCCGGGCGGGCTCGACAGCGAGCCCGCCCGGCGTCGTCGTCCCTACCGCTGGTGCCGTGACCGGCATTGTCTCCACATGAGGGGCGTCGTCCGGTGCGTGCGATTGCAAGGCGGAGAGTCGCCCCGATATCAGGCGTATCGGGGCGAGCCCGGCAACGCAGCGAGCAGGTGTGCCAGGCGTCGCCAGGCAGGCGGGATTTTCGAAACACGCCTTACGGCCTGGTGCACGATAGCGAGCGGGCTCCCGGCGTCATGCGACTCCGCCTCCGGCGTTGTGTCAGTCGACGACTCCCCCATGGCCTTGAAGGCATGGGACGGGCCCCCTTCGCGTCACCCTCCTCCGCCTTGGATTCGAAGCCGCATGACGCCGCTCGCTGATCCACTCTCCATCGTGCACCAGGCCGTTAGGAGCGATGGCAGATGTAGGCCAGGGTGCCCAGCAGCAGTCGCGCCTGCGGCGGCGTGGCCGCCGTGTCCAGCACCGGCGGACGCAGCCAGCGGACCGGCCCGAGACCGCCCTCGTCCGATGGCGGTGCGGTGATGTGGCAGCCGCGCCCCAGCGCCCGCAGATCCAGATCCGCGTCGTCCCAGCCCATCCGGTACAGCAGCTGTGGAAGTTCGGCGGCGGCGCCCGGAGCAACGAAGAACTGTGCCCTCCCGGACGGCGTCATGGCCACCGGGCCGAGCGGCAGCCCCATCCGCTCCAGCCGCACCAGCGCCCGCCGCCCGGCCTGTTCGGCGACGTCGAGCACGTCGAACGTGCGTCCCACCGGCAGCAGCATCGAAGCGCCTGGCACTTCCGCCCATGCGCGTGCCGCCGCGTCCAGTGTGGCGCCCGCCGGTACCTCGTCGGCGAACCCCAGCGGATGAGTGCCGGGGGAGGGGCAGGCGGTGTCCCCGCAGGAGCACCTCCCGGCCGCGACCCGCGCCCCCGGCGCGACGGCCCAGCCCCACAGTCCTGTGTACTCGGCCACCGCGGTGCACTCGGCCGTACGGCCTCGACGCCGTGAGCCGGATCGCATCTCCCGGATGCCGCCGATCGTGAAGCCCATACCCCCTCCAACGGGTCCGGCTCGCCGGTGGTTACGACGCGGAGTGCGTTGTGACACTCCGTCGCCCCGTCGATCCGGCAGCACCCGGATGGTGCCCGGGGTCGTGCGACACGAGCCACGCGCCCCTGCGCCCATCACTGCCTCGGCTGCTGATCGTCGTCTGTCAAGTGAATCGCGCCGGGCGGCAGGCGCGTTCATTCGAAGGGGTGGCGAATGGTGGCGTTTCTGTGAATGCCGTCGCGGGGCGGTGATCGTCGGATTACCGTCGGTACACGAACCGTGGAAGTATGTGCGCCCGTGGGTATGCCGGAGGCAACCCGATTTCCTGTTCGATGGCGCACAGCCTTCGTACGAACGGCTTCGGCTCACGGGATTCTGATTAGTGGTTCGCGCGACAGTATTCAGCGGGATGGGGGCGTTCCAGTGAGTGGCAGCGGCGCAGGCGATTCGAATGCCGGTAAGCGCCCGAACGGGCAATTGGGATCATGGTTCGTGCGCAGCGGCTGGTCGAAGGGCGAGCTGGCACGGCAGGTGAACCGCAGGGCGCGCCAGATGGGCGCCCACCACATCAGCACCGACACCTCCCGGGTGCGGCGCTGGCTCGACGGCGAGCAGCCGCGCGAACCGATCCCGCGCATCCTGTCCGAGCTCTTCTCCGAGCGCTTCGGCACCGTCGTCGCCGTCGAGGACATCGGGCTGCGCTCCGCCCATCAGGCACCGTCGGTGTCCGGCGTCGACCTGCCCTGGGCGGGCCCGCAGACCGTCGCCCTGCTCAGCGAGTTCTCCCGCAGTGACCTGATGCTCGCCCGCCGCGGCTTCCTCGGCACCTCGCTCGCCCTTGCCGCGGGCCCGGCCCTCATCGAACCCATGCAGCGCTGGCTGGTGCCGGTCGCCGCCGCGGCACCCGCGGAGCCCGAGTCGCCGGCCGCCGCCCGGCGCCCCTCCCGGCTCTCCGGCCCCGAGCTCGACCTGCTGGAGTCCACCACCGTGATGTTCCGTAAGTGGGACGCGCAGTGCGGCGGCGGACTGCGACGCAAGGCCGTCGTGGGGCAGCTGCACGAGGTCACCGACCTGTTGCAGGAACCGCAGCCCGCGGCCACCGCCAAGCGGCTCTTCCGGTGTGCGGCCGAACTCGCCGAACTGGCGGGCTGGATGAGTTACGACGTCGGTCTCCAGCCCACGGCCCAGAAGTACTTTGTCCTCGCGCTGCATGCCGCGAAGGAGGCCGGCGACAAACCGCTGGGCAGTTATGTCCTGTCCAGCATGAGCCGCCAGATGATCCACCTCGGACGGCCCGACGACGCCCTCGAACTCATCCATCTCGCCCAGTACGGCAGCCGGGACTGCGCCACCCCGCGCACCCAGGCCATGCTGTATGCGATGGAGGCCCGCGCCTATGCCAACATGGGCCAGCCCAGCAAGTGCAAGCGAGCCGTCCGAATGGCCGAGGACACCTTCCTCGACGCCGGGATCGACGGCGAGCCGGAGCCCGACTGGATCCGCTTCTTCTCCGAGGCCGAACTCCACGGCGAGAACTCCCACTCGTACCGTGACCTCGCCTATGTGGCCGGCCGCAGCCCCACGTACGCCTCGCTCGCCGAGCCGATCATGGAGAAGGCCGTCGAGCTCTTCGGTGAGGACGACGAACACCAACGGTCGTATGCGCTGAACCTGGTCGGCCTCGCCACCGTCCATCTCCTCAAGCGCGAACCCGAACAGTCCACGGTGCTCGTCGAGCGGGCCCTGCAGGTCGCCAAGAAGGTCCGCTCCGAGCGCGTCAACACACGGCTGCGCAAGACCGTCGACACCGCTGCCAGGGACTTCGGCGGCATTCTCGCGGTTGCCGAGCTCACCGATCTCCTCACCGAGCAGCTGCCCGAGACCGCCGAAGCGGTCTGACCGGGCACCCCCTCACTCCGGCCACGACGACCACCCTGCACAGACCGACTTCGGCTCCCCCTTGCCAGGTCAGCGGGTGATCGGCGTGGCCGGTTCGCGTTCCCGTTCCCGTACTCCAGAGTTGTCACCGCACCGTGTGCGGCCACGGCCGCAGGGTAGGCCCGGCCCCGGATACGCCACTTGCGGTTCATGGGGACGTAACACGCCACACTTCTTCGTCACTGCGGCGAAACACCGTGCGGCATCGGCGGAAACCGCGCTGGGCGAATCTCATGGCGCATAACCGGCCCGCACCTTTTCCACCGTGGTCCCGCACGTGGTCCCGCAGGTTTCGCCCCACGCGGCCGCACCGACGACGAGGAGACGCCGATGCCCCCAGGCATCACGACGCTTGCCGCAGACGCCCCGACGCTGTCTGCCGCCAACACAGGGTTCATGCTCATCTGCTCGGCCCTGGTGATGATCATGACCCCGGCCCTCGCCTTCTTCTACGGAGGCATGGTCCGCGTCAAGAGCACCCTCAACATGCTGATGATGAGCTTCATCAGCCTCGGAATCGTGACGATCCTGTGGGTGCTCTACGGATTCAGCCTCGCCTTCGGGACCGACATCGGCTCGTTCATCGGCTGGAGCTCGGACTTCGCCGGCCTGAGCGGAATCGGCATCACACAGCTCTGGGACGGCTACACCATCCCGGTCTATGTGTTCGCCGTCTTCCAGTTGATGTTCGCCGTCATCACCCCAGCCCTGATCAGCGGCGCTCTCGCCGACCGCGTCAAGTTCACCTCCTGGTCCCTGTTCGTCGCCCTGTGGGTGACCGTCGTCTACTTCCCGGTCGCGCACTGGGTCTGGGGCGCGGGCGGCTGGCTCTTCGAGCTCGGCGTCATCGATTTCGCCGGTGGTACGGCCGTCCACATCAACGCCGGTGCGGCAGCCCTCGGCGTGATCCTCGTCATCGGCAAGCGCGTCGGCTTCAAGAAGGACCCGATGCGGCCGCACAGCCTGCCGCTCGTCATGCTCGGCGCCGGTCTGCTGTGGTTCGGCTGGTTCGGCTTCAACGCCGGCTCCTGGCTCGGCAACGACGACGGCGTCGGTGCGGTCATGTTCCTCAACACGCAGGTCGCCACGGCCGCCGCGATGCTCGCCTGGCTCTGCTACGAGAAGATCCGCCACGGCTCGTTCACCACCCTCGGCGCCGCCTCCGGCGCGGTCGCCGGACTCGTCGCCATCACCCCGTCCGGCGGTGCGGTCAGCCCGCTCGGCGCCATGGCCGTCGGTGCGATCGCCGGTGTCCTCTGTGCCATGGCGGTCGGCCTCAAGTACAAGTTCGGCTATGACGACTCCCTGGACGTCGTCGGCGTCCACCTCGTCGGCGGAGTCGCGGGCTCGCTCCTCATCGGCTTCTTCGCCACCGGCGGTGTCCAGTCCGACGCCAAGGGCCTCTTCTATGGCGGTGGCCTCGACCAGCTCGGCAAGCAGGCCGTCGGAGTCTTCGCGGTCCTCGCGTACTCTCTGGTCGTCTCCGCGGTCCTCGCCCTCCTCCTCGACAAGGCAATCGGCATGCGGGTCGACGAGGACGACGAGATCTCCGGCATCGACCAGGTCGAACACGCCGAGACCGCGTACGACTTCAGCGGCGCCGGTGGCGGTGCGGCCCCGCGTACGGCCGCCACACCGGCATCGGGGACCGCGACAGCAGCGCAGACCAAGAAGGTGGACGCATGAAGCTCATCACGGCAGTCGTGAAGCCGCACCGGCTCGACGAGATCAAGGAGGCCCTCCAGGCCTTCGGTATCCAGGGCCTCACGGTCACGGAGGCCAGCGGATACGGGCGCCAGCGCGGCCACACCGAGGTCTACCGGGGCGCCGAATACACCGTCGACCTCGTTCCCAAGATCCGCATCGAGGTCCTTGTCGAGGACGAGGAGGCCGAACAGCTCATCGATGTCGTGGTCAAGGCCGCCCGAACCGGCAAGATCGGAGACGGCAAGGTCTGGAGCGTTCCCGTCGAGACAGCCGTACGGGTCCGCACCGGCGAACGCGGCCCGGACGCACTCTGACCGACGGCCTCGCAAACGGAAAGGCAGCTGGGTGACGAGCACCGAAGTGACCACCGAATCCGAAGACTCGGGACCCAGCGGCTACGGGGCGGCCCGGCTGCGCCTCCTCCAGGAGAAGGCGCGGTCCGGGCCGCCGCGCCGTGCGGCCCTCGCCTCTCTCACCGACGACTGGCTGACCGCCCTGTTCGCCACCGCCACCGAACAGACCGGCGTCCGCGGTGCCGCCCTCGTCGCCGTCGGCGGCTACGGCCGCGGCGAACTCTCCCCGCGCAGCGACCTCGATCTCGTGCTCCTGCACGACGGCAGAGCCGACGCCGGAGCCATCGCCTCCCTCGCCGACCGCATCTGGTACCCCGTCTGGGACCTCGGCCTCGCCCTCGACCACTCCGTGCGGACCCCCGGCGAAGCCCGGAAGACGGCCGCCGACGATCTCAAGGTGCAGCTCGGACTGCTCGACGCGCGGTCCGTCGCCGGAGACCTCGGCCTGGTCGCCGCGATGCGCACCACTGTCCTCGCCGACTGGCGGAACCAGGCTCCCAAACGGCTTCCCGCCCTCGACGAACTCTGCCGCGAACGCGCCGAGCGCCAGGGCGAGCTCCAGTTCCTCCTCGAACCCGACCTGAAAGAGGCCCGCGGCGGCCTGCGCGACGCCACCGCCCTGCGCGCGGTTGCCGCCTCATGGGTCGCCGACGCCCCCCGCGAAGGACTCACCGAGGCCCGCCGCATCCTCCTCGACGCCCGCGACGCCCTGCACCTGACCACGGGCCGCGCCACCGACCGCCTCGCCCTCCAGGAACAGGACCAGGTCGCCACCGCCCTCGGCCTCCTCGACGCCGACGCACTGCTGCGCCAGGTGTACGAGGCCGCGCGCACCGTCTCGTACGCCACCGACGTCACCTGGCGCGAGGTAAACCGCGTCCTGCGCGCCCGGTCCGTACGCCCCCGGCTGCGCGCCATGCTGGGCGGCGGCAGGACCGCCGCCACCGAACGCACCCCACTCGCCGAAGGCGTCGTCGAGGCCGACGGCGAGGTCGTCCTCGCCCGCACCGCCCGCCCCGAACGCGACGCCGTGCTGGTCCTGCGCGCCGCCGCCGCGGCCGCCCAGTCCGAACTGCCGATCTCCCGCCACGTCGTGCGCCGCCTTGCCGCGGCCGCCCGCCCGCTGCCCGTGCCCTGGCCCGCCGAGGCCCGTGAGGAACTCGTCACCCTGCTCGGCGCGGGCGAGGCCACCATCCCCGTCTGGGAGGCCCTCGAAGCGGAAGGGCTGATCACCCGGCTGCTGCCCGACTGGGAACGCGTCCACTGCCGCCCGCAGCGCAACCCTGTCCACACCTGGACCGTCGACCGTCACCTCGTCGAAGCGGCCGTCCGCGCCTCCTCGCTCACCCGCCGCGTCGGCCGCCCCGACCTCCTGCTCGTCGCCGCCCTGCTCCACGACATCGGCAAGGGCTGGCCAGGCGACCACTCCGCCGCCGGAGAGGTCATCGCCCGCGACGTCGCCGCCCGGATCGGCTTCGACCAGCACGACGTGGGCGTCGTCGCCACCCTCGTACGCCATCATCTGCTGCTCGTCGAGACCGCCACCCGCCGCGACCTCGACGACCCGGCCACCGTCCGCTCCGTCGCCACCGCCGTCGGCAGCGCGTCCACGCTGGAACTCCTGCACGCCCTCACCGAGGCCGACGCGCTCGCCACCGGGCCCGCCGCATGGTCCACCTGGCGCGCCTCCCTCGTCGCCGACCTCGTCAAACGTGTCGCCGCGGTCCTCGCCGGCGAGGCGACCGCCGATCCGGAGTCCGTCGCACCCAGCGCCGAACAGGAACGGCTGGCCATTGAGGCGCTGCGCACCGGCGAACCCGTCCTCGCCCTGCACACCCAGGCCGAGACCCCATACGAGGACGGCGAACCGGAACCCATCGGTGTCGAGCTCCTCATCGCCCTCCCCGACCGCCCGGGCGTCCTGCCCGCCGCCGCCGGAGTCCTCGCCCTGCACCGTCTGACCGTCCGCGCGGCCGACCTGCGCGCCGTCGAACTTCCCACCGAGCTCGGCGAGTGCGCCGACGTGCTGGTGCTCAGCTGGCGGGTGGCGGCGGAGTACGGCTCCCTGCCGCAGGCAGCCCGGCTCCGCGCCGATCTCGTACGCGCCCTGGACGGCTCACTCGACATTCGCGCCCGCCTCGCCGAACGCGAAGCCGCCTACCCGCGGCGCCGCGGGGTGAAGGCACCACCACCGAGGGTGACGGTCGCGGCGGCGGGCTCGCGGCTGGCGACCGTGATCGAAGTGCGCGCCCAGGACGCCCCCGGGCTGCTGCACCGGATCGGGCGGGCGCTGGAACAGAGCGCGGTGCGGGTGCGCAGCGCCCACGTGTCGACGCTCGGCGCCAACGCGGTGGATGCCTTCTACGTCACAGGGACGGACGGGGAGCCGCTGTCCGACGCGCGCGCAACAGAGCTGGCCCGAGAGGTCGAGCGGGCCCTGGGCTGACTCCCGCGCGCTCCGCGGAAGGGTCCTCGTCCGTCACGAGAACCGGGCAAGGGCTTTGCGTTTCCCGGTGTCCGGATACCCTGGGGGACGACTGACCTGCACCCGACCCCGACCCCGAGGACCGACGAGCGCCGTGTTCGATACTCTCTCCGACCGCCTTAGCGCGACTTTCAAGAACCTCAGGGGCAAGGGCCGCTTGTCCGAGGCGGACATCGACGCCACGGCCCGCGAGATCCGTATCGCCCTGCTCGAGGCCGATGTGGCGCTGCCCGTCGTGCGCGCTTTCATCGCCAACGTCAAGGAGCGGGCGCGCGGCGTCGAGGTCTCCCAGGCGCTGAATCCCGCCCAGCAGGTCGTCAAGATCGTCAACGAGGAGCTTGTCGGCATCCTCGGTGGCGAGACCCGGCGGCTGCGGTTCGCCAAGAACCCGCCCACCGTGATCATGCTCGCGGGTCTGCAGGGTGCCGGTAAGACCACCCTTGCCGGAAAGCTCGGGCTCTGGCTCAAGGGCCAGGGCCACTCCCCGCTGCTCGTCGCCTGTGACCTCCAGCGCCCCAACGCCGTCAACCAGCTCAGCGTCGTCGCCGACCGCGCCGGTGTGGCGGTCTACGCCCCGCAGCCGGGCAACGGCGTCGGTGACCCGGTCCAGGTCGCCAAGGACTCCATCGAGCACGCCCGCTCCAAGCAGTACGACGTGGTCATCGTCGACACCGCCGGCCGCCTCGGTATCGACGAGGAGCTGATGCAGCAGGCCGCGGACATCCGCGATGCCGTCAGCCCCGACGAGATCCTCTTCGTCGTCGACGCGATGATCGGCCAGGATGCGGTCAACACCGCCGAGGCCTTCCGTGACGGCGTCGGCTTCGACGGCGTGGTGCTCTCCAAGCTCGACGGTGACGCTCGCGGCGGTGCGGCCCTGTCGATCGCCCACGTCACGGGCAAGCAGGTCATGTTCGCGTCGAACGGTGAGAAGCTCGAGGACTTCGACGCCTTCCACCCCGACCGCATGGCGTCCCGCATCCTCGACATGGGTGACCTGCTCACCCTGATCGAGCAGGCGGAGAAGACCTTCAGCCAGGAAGAGGCCGCCAAAATGGCCTCCAAGCTGGCGTCCAGCAAGGGCAAGGACTTCACGCTCGACGACTTCCTGGCCCAGATGGAGCAGGTCAGGAAGATGGGCTCCATCTCCAAGCTGCTCGGCATGCTGCCCGGCATGGGGCAGATCAAGGATCAGATCAACAACATCGACGAGCGCGACGTGGACCGTACCGCCGCGATCATCAAGTCGATGACGCCGCACGAGCGCCAGGAACCGACGATCATCAACGGCTCGCGCCGGGCCCGTATCGCCAAGGGCTCCGGCGTCGAGGTGTCCGCCGTGAAGAACCTGGTGGAGCGGTTCTTCGAGGCGCGCAAGATGATGTCGAAGATGGCGCAGGGCGGCGGCATGCCCGGCATGCCCGGTATGCCGGGCATGGGTGGCGGCGCGGGCCGGCAGAAGAAGCAGGTCAAGCAGGCCAAGGGCAAGCGCAAGAGCGGCAACCCGATGAAGCGGAAGGCCGAGGAGCAGGCTGCGGCCGCCCGTCGCGAGCAGGCGGCGGCGCAGGGCGGCGCGTTCGGTCTTCCGGCGCAGGAGGGCCAGAACTTCGAGCTTCCCGAAGCGTTCAAGAAGTTCACGGGCTGACACCCGACGCCTTCAGGGGCACAGAGGTAAGGGGCATTCGCCACAGGCGGGTGCCCCTTACCCGTGCCACCCGTATCGCGTCGGCGTCCCTCCATGGGCCCAGTGGGCAGCTCCTCCGAGGGCTTTGATCGTATTTCTCCTTTAATGTCGGCTCAACGGCTGTCGGCAGAGGAGCGCGCGTGACCAATCCCGTACCGCCACGCGATCGGACCGACCAGCCGTGGCGCTCCGAAGGTGCCCCACCGCCCGCGCCGCAGCGCCGGAAGATGCCGGGCGGCTGGGGCCGACTGCTGCTGACCGCGCTGGCCGTCTATCTGATCGCCAACCTGGTGCTGTCCTTCTTCAACGGCAGGAACGAGCCGACCATCGCGTACACGGAGTTCAGCAAGCAGGTCACGGCGGGCAACGTCGCCAAGATCTACTCCAAGGGCGATTCCATCCAGGGGCAGCTCAGGAAGGAGGCGAAGGTCCCCGGCACCGACAGCACCTACACGAAATTCGTCACCCAGCGGCCCGCGTTCGCCGAGGACAACCTCTGGGCCGAGCTGGTCAAGGAGGGCGTCACCGTCACCGCTGAGCCGGTCGTCAAGGAACGCAGTTTCCTCGCCAACCTGCTGATCTCGCTGGCGCCGATGCTGGTGCTCATCCTGCTCTGGGTGCTCATCGCCCGGCGGATGTCCCGGGGCATGGGCGGCGGGATGGGCGGCTTCGGCCGCAAGGCCCCGCCCAAACCGGTCGAACTGGAGGCGGGCAAGCGCACCACCTTCGAGGATGTGGCCGGCATCGACGAGGTCGAGGGAGAACTCAACGATGTCGTCGACTTCCTGAAGAACCCGCAGCAGTACCGGCGGATGGGCGCCCGGATGCCCGGGGGAGTGCTGCTCGCGGGTCCGCCCGGCACCGGCAAGACACTCCTCGCGCGGGCCGTCGCCGGCGAGGCGGGCGTGCCGTTCTTCTCCGCCTCCGCCTCCGAGTTCATCGAGATGATCGTCGGCGTCGGTGCCGGCCGGGTACGGGAACTGTTCGCCGAGGCCCGCAAGGTCGCCCCCGCCATCGTCTTCATCGACGAGATCGACACCATCGGCCGGGCCCGCGGCGGCGGCTCCGGCATGGGCGGCCATGACGAGCGCGAGCAGACGTTGAACCAGATCCTCACCGAGATGGACGGCTTCTCCGGATCGGAAGGCGTCGTCGTCCTCGCCGCAACCAACCGCGCCGACGTCCTCGACCCCGCCCTCACCCGGCCCGGCCGCTTCGACCGGATCGTCCAGGTGAGCCCTCCCGACCGGAGCGGCCGGGAGGCCATCCTGAAGATCCACACCCGGCAGATTCCGCTCTCCGACGACGTGAGTCTCGCCCAGGTGGCGCGGACGACCCCCGGTATGACCGGTGCCGACCTTGCCAACCTCGCCAACGAAGCCGCGCTTCTCGCCGTCAAGCGCAAACAGTCCGAGGTCAGCCAGACCGACCTGTCGGACGCCCTGGAGAAGGTTCAGCTCGGAGCCGAACGACCGCTCGTCATGCCGGTGGAGGAGCGGCGCAGGACCGCGTACCACGAGAGCGGCCACGCTCTGCTCGGCATGGTCCAGCCGGGCGCGGACCCCGTGCGCAAGGTGACCATCGTGCCGCGCGGCCGGGCCCTCGGCGTCACTCTCTCGACGCCGGACGCCGACAAGTACGCGTACACCGAACCGTATCTGCGCGGCCGCATCATCGGTGCCCTCGGCGGCATGGCCGCGGAACAACTGGTCTACGGAGTGGTCACCACGGGCTCGGAGAGCGACCTGGAACAGGTCACCAATCTGGCGCGCGGAATGGTCGGACGCTGGGGGATGAGCAGCAAGGTCGGCAGGCTGACGGCGATCCCGGGAGACGTCCAGCAGGCGTACGGACTCTCGGCGGCTCCGGCCACGCTGGACGCCGTGGACGACGAGATGCGGCGGATCGTCGACGAGTGCTACATCGAGGCGCAACGGCTGCTGCGCGAGCACCGGGAGAAGCTGGACGCGCTGGCGTCGGCGCTGCTCCAGAACGAGACGCTGGACGAGGAGGCGGCCTACCGGGCGGCCGGCATCCCGCGCCTGGCCAAGTAGGACCGCCCCATCGCGTTGGCACCTGCTTCAGGAGGTGCAGACGAGATAGCGGAAGACATTCGGCATCCACACCGTGCCGTCCTGGCGCCGGTGCGGGTGCAGTGCCTCCGCGACCTCCTTCTCCACCTGGGAGCGGTCCGTCGCCCGCACCGCCGCATCGAACAGCCGCGTCGACAGCAGTCCGCGCACCGCGCTGTCCAGGTCCGCATAGCCGAACGGGCACGCCACACGCCCCGAGCCGTTCGGATTCAGTCCGGCCCGGAACGCCACGTCCTCGAGATCGTCCCTGCGCGTCGGGCGCCAGCCGCCCGCGCGGGGCGCGCGTGCCCCGTCGGTGAGCCGGGCCGCTACCCGGAGCACCGTCGCGGTCGCGCACCGCTCGGGGGGACCCCAGCCGGTGAGCACCACCGAACTGCCCCGGGCGAGCAGCGGCAGGGCGGACTCCAGGGCGGGCAGCAGCCCTTCGGAGTCGCCCGCCGAGCAACCGATCGGGGTGAACGCGGTGAGCAGGTTGTACGGGACACCGTCGGCCGGTTCGACGGCGGACGGATCACCGGTGTAGAGCTGGGGCGGCCGGGCCGGGGCCGGATCGGGACCGCCGTCCCACGTCGCTTCTGGCAGCAGCCGTTCGCGGGCCAGGTCAAGGCGTTGACGGTCGGTGTCGACGCCGGTGACGCGAGCCCCGCGGGCGGCCGCGATCAGCAGCGCGAGCCCGGAGCCGCAGCCGAGGGAGAGCATCCGTGTACCGGCTCCGACTTCGAGCCGGTCGTACACCGCTTCGTACAGCGGCGCGAGCATCCGCTCCTGGATCTCGGCCCAGTCACGAGCACGGGTTGCGGGGTCCACCGGGGCGGACGGATCCGTCTGCCCATGGTGCCGGACGAGCGTTGGTGTCATGGAAAGCGCCCCAATCCGCCGAGAGGTAGGTCGTTCCCGAGTGATGGACGGCCCCCGTGTGTGCGTGCCCGCACTTCCCCCGTATGTCAGAGAACTGCGCATCCGCGGCCGCGTCCAGAGGGCGGAGGGCAATGGTTGTGCGCCTCGGTGGTGCGCCCCCGCAGACAGTCGGCCGTGACCGGTCCCGTCACTCCGTGGGAAAGGCGATGTCGCCGTACGATGCGCGCCATGGCAAAGGCACCCGTTCTCACACCCCAGGCCGAGGACTTTCCCCGCTGGTACCAGGATCTGATCAACAAGGCCGAACTCGCGGACAACGGCCCGGTGCGCGGCACCATGGTCATCCGACCGTACGGATACGCCCTGTGGGAGCGGATGCAGCTGGAACTGGATGTCCGCATCAAACGCGCGGGCGCCCAGAACGCCTACTTCCCGCTCTTCATCCCCCAGTCTTACCTGACACGCGAGGCCGAGCACGTCGAGGGCTTCGCACCCGAGCTGGCCATCGTCACGCACGGCGGCGGGAAGGACCTCGAAGAGCCCGTGGTGGTGCGGCCGACGTCCGAAACGATCATCAATGAGTACTTCTCGAAATGGGTGCAGAGCTACCGGGATCTGCCCCTGCTGATCAACCAGTGGGCGAACGTCGTCCGCTGGGAGATGCGCCCGCGGGTCTTCCTCCGTACGACCGAATTCCTCTGGCAGGAGGGCCACACGGCCCACGCGACCTACGAGGACGCCCGTGACTACGCCGCATACATCCACCGGGACGTCTACGCGGACTTCATGACCCAGGTCCTCGGCATCGATGTGGTGCTCGGCCGCAAGCCCCCGAGCGAACGGTTCGCGGGCGCCATCAACACCCTCACGCTCGAATCGATGATGGGCGACGGCAAGGCCCTGCAGATGGGTACGAGCCATGAGCTCGGCACCAACTTCGCCAAGGCGTTCCACACCGAGTACCTGTCCCGGGAGGGCAGGCAGGAGCTGGTCTGGCAGACCTCCTGGGGCGCCTCGACCCGGATGGTCGGCGGCCTGATCATGTCCCACGGTGACGACCGGGGACTCCGCGTCCCGCCGCGGCTCGCCGCCGTGCAGGCGGTCGTCCTCGCGATCAAGGAGGACGACGCGGTGCTGGCCGCGGTCCGCGAGATCGGCGACCGGCTGCGGGAGGCCGGGATCAGGGTCCGGATCGACGACCGCACCGACACCCCGTTCGGCCGCCGCGCGGTCGACTGGGAGCTGAAGGGTGTGCCCGTACGGATCGAGATCGGTCCGCGCGACCTGGAGAACGGCACCGCGATGCTGGCCCGCCGCATCCCCGGCGGGAAGGAGCCAGTCGCGATCGAGGCACTGCCGGCCCTGCTCCCGACGGTCCTGGAGGAGGACCAGGCGACGCTGTTGCGCGAGTCCCGGGCCCGCCGGGAGTCCCGCACCAGCGAGGTGTCCACCGTCGACGAGGCCGCGGAGGCGGCGGCCGCGGGCGGCTGGGCGCGTATTGCGTGGGACGTCCTCGGCCCGGCGGGGGAGGCCCGGCTCGCGGAGCACGGGGCGTCGGTACGGTGTCTGGTGGCCGAGGACGGGTCGGTGCCGGAGTCGGACGACGCCCCGGGTACTGTCGCCGTCGTGGCCCGCGCCTACTGACCCCCGGGCGCTCCCGGAGCCGTCGGAACCCCGGCGCGGAGGCATTGTCTACGTACCGGGTCGTACCCGGCACTACGCACCGCCTTGGTGTGAGCTGTGAGAGTTCTCCACAGATCTGCGCACCCGCCCTCGTCAGGGCGCATCATCGGCAACTGACTGGTACGTGCAAATTATTTGGGATGCCCCGGAATAGGAACACCGGGGCACTCGCGCTCGTTGTCACGACGTGAGCACGACACCACCTGTACTTGCCGCAGAGCTGGCACAGGCGTGGGCCGACATTCAGCGGTACCACCCCGAGCTGCCCGATCTTGCCGCGCCAGAGTCCCTGATCGGAGAGTCGTCGTCCGCCTGTGGCGCCGAACTCTCCTTCGAGCGACTGCTGCATGAGGCAGTCCATGGAATCGCCGCCGCACGAGGTGTCCGCGACACCTCCCGCGCCGGCCGCTACCACAACCGCAGATTCCTCGCGATCGCCGAGGAGCTGGGCCTCGATCATGCCGAGGAGCCCCACCCCAGCAGCGGCTTCTCGCTGGTCACGCTCAATCCCGAGGCGAAGCGCAGGTACCGCCCGACGATCGAGCGGCTGCAGCGCGCCCTCAAGGCGCACACGGTCGCCACCGCCGCCGATACCAAGCGCTCCTTCCGCGGGCCCGCCGCCCGGCACGGCTCCTCCGGTGGAGGCGTGCGGGTCAAGGCCGTCTGCGACTGCGGACGCAACGTCCGGGTCGTTCCCTCGGTCCTCGCCCAGGCGCCGATCGTCTGCGGTGGCTGCGGGAAGCCGTTCCGTATCCCGGAAGCCGCAGTCGCGGTGGGGTGACCCGACGTGGTGTGGCACAATGGCAAGCTGTACTCGACAGTCGCACAGGACCCCTCTCTCCTCCGGCTGACGCGTCCATCGGGCACCCGAGTACCGCAACCCCACGTGGCATCTTCGTTGTGCCCAACCACGTCATAGACCAGGAGACACCACTTCCGTGGCAGTCAAGATCAAGCTGAAGCGTCTGGGCAAGATCCGTTCGCCTCACTACCGCATCGTCGTCGCCGACTCCCGTACCCGCCGTGACGGCCGGGCCATCGAGGAGATCGGTCTGTACCACCCGGTGCAGAACCCCTCGCGCATCGAGGTCAACTCGGAGCGTGCGCAGTACTGGCTGTCTGTCGGCGCCCAGCCGACCGAGCCGGTTCTCGCGATCCTGAAGCTCACCGGTGACTGGCAGGCCCACAAGGGTCTCCCGGCCCCCGCGCCGCTGCTGCAGCCGGAGCCCAAGGCTGACAAGCGCGCCCTGTTCGAGGCCCTGGCCAAGGACACCGGCGAGGAGTCCAAGGGCGAGGCCATCACGCAGAAGGCGAAGAAGTCCGACAAGAAGGCTGACGAGGCTGCTGACGCTGCCGCGCCCGCCGAGTCGACCGAGGCCTGAGCATGCTCGAGGAGGCTCTCGAGCACCTCGTGAAGGGCATCGTCGACAACCCCGACGATGTGCAGGTGGCCTCGCGCAACCTGCGCCGTGGTCGTGTGCTGGAGGTCCGGGTTCACCCCGATGACCTCGGCAAGGTGATCGGCCGCAACGGCCGCACCGCACGCGCACTGCGAACGGTCGTGGGCGCCATCGGCGGCCGTGGCATCCGCGTCGACCTCGTCGACGTGGACCAGGTTCGCTGACAGAGTTGAACACCGGCACGGGCCGGGGAGGGCCATGCGCCCGCCCCGGCCCGTCGTCGTATGACAGGAGAGACACAAGGTGCAGCTGGTAGTTGCGCGGATCGGCCGCGCCCACGGCATCAAGGGCGAGGTCACCGTCGAGGTACGCACGGACGAGCCGGAACTCAGGCTCGGACCCGGGGCCGTACTCACCACCGACCCGGCCGCGAACGGACCGCTGACGATCGAGACCGGCCGGGTGCACAGTGGCAGGCTGCTGCTGCGTTTCGAGGGCGTACGGGACCGTACGGCGGCCGAGGCCCTCCGGAACACCCTGCTGATTGCCGACGTCGACCCGGCGGAACTTCCGGAGGACCCCGAGGAGTTCTACGACCACCAGCTCATCGACCTCGATGTGGTCCTCGCCGACGGCACCGGGATCGGCCGGATCACCGAGATCTCGCACCTGCCGTCCCAGGACCTCTTCATCGTGGAGCGCCCGGACGGCGGCGAGGTGATGATCCCGTTCGTCGAGGAGATCGTCACCGAGATCGATCTGGAGGAGCAGCGCGCGGTCATCACCCCGCCGCCCGGCCTGATCGACGACAGCCAGGCCGTGGTCGCCTCCGCGCGGGACGACGAGGCTGTCGAGCAGGAGAACGAAGCCTGATGCGGCTCGACGTCGTCACGATCTTCCCCGAATACCTGGAACCGCTGAACGTCTCGCTCGTCGGCAAGGCCCGCGCCCGCGGCCGCCTCGATGTGCACGTGCACGATCTGCGGGACTGGACGTACGACCGGCACAACACGGTCGACGACACCCCCTACGGCGGCGGTCCCGGCATGGTCATGAAGACCGGTCCGTGGGGCGACGCCCTGGACGAGACGCTGGCGGACGGGTATGAGGCGGGGGCGCACTCCCCGGTGCTCGTGGTGCCCACGCCCAGCGGCCGCCCGTTCACCCAGAAGCTCGCCGTGGAACTCTCCGAGCGACCGTGGCTGATCTTCACCCCGGCCCGCTACGAGGGCATCGACCGCCGGGTCATGGACGAGTACGCCACCCGGATACCGGTCGTCGAGGTCTCCATCGGTGACTACGTGCTGGCCGGCGGGGAAGCTGCCGTACTCGTGATCACTGAGGCGGTGGCCCGGCTGCTGCCCGGCGTACTCGGCAACGCCGAGTCGCACCGCGACGACTCCTTCGCCCCTGGCGCCATGGCCGATCTGCTGGAGGGCCCGGTCTTCACCAAGCCGCCCGAGTGGCGCGGCCGGGGCATTCCGGACGTCCTGCTCAGCGGTCACCACGGGAAGATCGCGCGCTGGCGGCGGGACGAGGCGTTCCGCCGCACCGCGCTCAACCGGCCCGATCTGATCGAGCGCTGCGAGGCAAGCGCCTTCGACAAGAAGGACCGTGAAATCCTCTCCATCCTCGGCTGGTCCCCGGAGCCCGGTGGCCGATTTTGGCGCAGGCCCGAAGCCGTGGAAGAATGAGCCGCTGCTGTACGTCCGGTGTGCGCCCCTGCCACAGGGGGAACGACGCCCGCCCGACGCGATCAGCACCCCATCTCCTTACGATCTCCCGTCGATGACCTGTGGCATCGGCGAAGAAAGCAGACAACATGGCTTCCCTGCTCGATGGCGTCAACGCCGCTTCCCTGCGTACGGACATCCCGGCGTTCCGTCCCGGTGACACCGTCAACGTCCACGTGCGAGTGATCGAGGGCAACCGCTCCCGTATCCAGCAGTTCAAGGGCGTAGTCATCCGCCGCCAGGGCTCTGGCGTCAGCGAGACCTTCACGGTCCGCAAGGTCTCCTTCAGCGTCGGCGTCGAGCGCACCTTCCCGGTGCACAGCCCGATCTTCGAGAAGATCGAGCTCGTCACCCGCGGTGACGTCCGTCGCGCCAAGCTGTACTACCTCCGTGAGCTGCGCGGCAAGGCCGCGAAGATCAAGGAGAAGCGCGACAACTGAGCTGGCGCCCCTCCCGGCAGGCTTTGCCCCGTCGCAGACACTGCCGGTCACGGCACCAGCTCCCAGCTCCATGGCTCGGCCGGATAAGCTCTGGCCCCGATGGACATGGAAGCAGAGCACACGGAGCGCGACCGCTCTTCCGTACCCGAAGCAGGGGCGGAGGGGAGGTCGCGCTCTTTGCGTATCCCGGACCGGTTCGCCTCCTTGTCGTGGCGGCGTGCAGCCTTTCTCGGCGCCGTCTGCTCGGTCTTTCTGCTGCTCTTCAGTACCTATGTGCTGCAGCCGTTCCTGATCCCCAGTGGCTCGATGGAGTCCACCTTGCGGGTGGGGGACCGGGTGCTCGTCAACAAATTGGCGTACCGTTTCGGCTCCGTACCGCACCGCGGTGACGTGGTGGTCTTCGACGGCACCGGATCCTTCGTCCAGGTGGCGCCCGCCGAGAACCCCGTCACCGGGCTGCTGCACGGCGCGGCAGCGTCCCTGGGGCTGGCGGAGCCTGCCGAGACCGACTTCGTGAAGCGGGTGGTGGGTGTGGGGGGCGACCGGGTGGTCTGCTGCGACAAGCGGGGCAGGATCGAGGTGAACGGGCAGCCGGTGGACGAGGACTATCTCCATTCCGGCGACGACCCGTCCCGGGTGGCCTTCGACATCGTCGTCCCTGACGGCAGGCTGTGGATGATGGGCGACCACCGGAGCAACTCCCGCGACTCCCGTGACCATCTCGGAGAGCCCGGCGGCGGCATGGTGCCGGTCGACATGGTCATCGGCCGGGCGGACTGGATCGGCTGGCCGCTGGGCCGGCTGGGCTCGATCCCGGAGACCCGCGCCTTCGACTCCGTACGGGTACCCGGCGGGACGCATGGGTAACCGAGGACGGGCAAGCGGCGCGTCCGACGCCGACGATCCGCTGCCGACCGGCACCAGGCCGACGGGCGCGCGCTCGCTGCCGACCCGGGCGGAGCGGCGCAAGCTGGCACGCCGGGTCAAACGGCGACGGCGCAGGTCCGCCGTGAAGGAGATACCCCTCCTCATCACCGTGGCGCTGCTCATCGCACTCGTCCTCAAGACGTTCCTGGTGCAGGCCTTCGTGATCCCGTCCGGGTCGATGGAGCAGACGATCCGGATCGGCGACCGGGTGCTGGTGGACAAGCTGACGCCCTGGTTCGGATCCAGGCCCCAGCGCGGCGACGTGGTCGTCTTCAAGGACCCGGGGAAATGGCTGGGACAGGAGAACGTCGCGAAGAAGGATCCACCCGTCGTGGTCAAACAGGTGAAGGAAGTGCTGACCTTCATCGGGCTGCTGCCGTCCGACGACGAACAGGACCTGATCAAGCGGGTGATCGCCGTCGGCGGTGACACCGTGAAGTGCTGCGACAAGGACGGCAGGGTCACCGTCAACGGCGTACCGCTCGACGAGCCCTATCTGCATCCGGGCAATCCGCCCTCCACGCTCAAATTCGAGGTAAAGGTTCCGGCCGGCCGAATCTTCGTCATGGGCGACCACCGCTCCAATTCCGCCGATTCGCGCTATCACCTGGACGAGCCGGATCACGGCACGGTCTCCGAGGACGAGGTCGTGGGGCGGGCTGTTGTCATCGCCTGGCCCTTCGGGCACTGGCGGAGACTGGAAGAGCCCGAGACGTTCGCTTCGGTCCCGGACGCGCGCGCCGGGACGTCGGTGGCGTACGCACCGTCGAATAGTGTGTCGTCCCAGGACCTCGATGGAATGGTCCGGCTCCCGACCCCTGCGGAACTCCCGCTCGTTATGGGAGTGGTGGGCCTGCACCGACCAGGGGGCAGGCGGTGGCACGGAGTGAGGAGTGGATGTGGGGGATTTGGTGGTCGGCGCACGATCCGGACACGACGAATCCGAGGACCGGCCCGAGAGCGAAAGGTCTGCCGAGGCGACGCCGGGCCGGGCGGAGAGTGACGGCGACTCCCCCGACGGTGGTGGCAGGGCTCCGGGGAAGCCACGCTCCTTCTGGAAGGAGCTGCCCCTGCTTATCGGCATCGCGTTGATTCTGGCGCTGCTGATCAAGACGTTTCTGGTGCAGGCGTTCTCGATTCCCTCGGACTCGATGCAGAACACGCTCCAGCGGGGCGACCGGGTGCTGGTCGACAAGCTGACCCCCTGGTTCGGCTCCGAGCCGCAGCGCGGCGAGGTCGTGGTCTTCCACGACCCGGGCGGTTGGCTGGTGGACGGCGAGTCGACGCCGGAACCCAACCTCGCGCAGAAGTTCCTCAGCTTCATCGGGCTGATGCCGTCCGCCGAGGAGAAGGACCTGATCAAGCGGGTCATCGCGGTCGGCGGCGACACGGTGGAGTGCAGGAAGAACGGGCCGGTCGTGGTCAACGGCAAGGCGCTGGACGAGCAGTCGTTCATCTACCCGGGAAACACCCCCTGCAACGACGAGCCGTTCGGTCCGATCACGGTGCCCGAGGGCCGTATCTGGGTGATGGGTGACCACCGTCAGAACTCCCTGGACTCCCGCTACCACCAGGAGCTTCCCGGTCAGGGCACGGTCTCCACGGACGAGGTGGTCGGCCGGGCCATCGTGGTGGCCTGGCCGATCAACCGCTGGGCGACCCTGCCGGTCCCGAGCACCTTCGACCAGCCGGGACTGAGCGCCGCGATGGGGATGGCGCCGGGAGCACTCGGTGTAGCCGGCGCGCTGCCCCTCGTGTTGTGGCGCCGCAAGAGGCTGACCGCCGGGCGTACTGCCGGGTAGGGTGCCGACTCGGATCAGCGATTGTCGATCTCCGAGGTGGGGGACGCTGGGATGAGTGGAACAGGACGTACGGCTGACGGCCACGGCCGGCTCGGCAGCATGCTGTCGGGGCTGGCCGTGGCCGTCGGCTGTGTGCTCTTCCTCGGCGGGTTCGCCTGGGCGGCGGTGGTGTACAAGCCGTACACCGTGCCGACGGAATCGATGACGCCGACGGTGAACGCGGGTGACCGGGTGCTCGCGGAGCGGGTGGACGGCGCCGAGGTGCGCCGCGGTGACGTGGTGGTCTTCAAGGACTCCGCGTGGGGCGACATGCCCATGGTGAAGCGGGTCGTGGGCATCGGTGGCGACAGGATCGCCTGCTGCGAGAAGAACGGCAGGCTCACCCTCAACGGCAAGCCCATTGAGGAACCGTATCTGCAGACCAAGGACCTCGCCTCGGTGAAGAACTTCACGGCGGAGGTGCCCAAGGGGCAGCTCTTCCTCCTCGGCGACGAGCGCAGCGGCTCCCTGGACTCCCGGGTCCACCTCGACGACCCGGGGCAGGGTTCGGTACCGCGCAGTGCCGTCCAGGCCCGGGTGGACGCCATCGCCTGGCCGATGAACGGGATGATCGAGCGACCGCAGGCGTTCGCGGACCTTCCCGGCGGGGTGTCGAAGCCCGGACCGCTGAGGCTGCAGATCGGGGCCGTGCTGGCGGGTGTGGTCCTCATTGTCGGCGGCGCGGTGTACGGGCCGATCGCGGCGCGGTCCGCACGGAGCAGGCGCGGACAGGGCGGGAAGGTGCCTGCGGGTGCCCGCTGAGACCCGGAAGGTCGCACGGGTGATCCTGCTCGACCCTGACGACCGCATTCTGCTGATGCACGGCTACGAACCGGGCAACCCCGACGTCACCTGGTGGTTCACGCCCGGAGGCGGCCTGGAGGGCGACGAGACCCGCGAGGAGGCCGCGCTGCGCGAACTCGCCGAGGAGACCGGGATCACGGACGTCGAGCTCGGCCCCGTGCTGTGGCAGCGCATCTGCTCCTTCCCGTTCGACGGGCGGCGCTGGGACCAGGACGAGTGGTACTACCTGGCACGAACCGCGCAGACCGACACGGATCTGAGCGGGCTCACAGGGCTGGAACAGCGCAGTGTCTCGGGCCTGAGGTGGTGGACGTGCGCCGAACTGTCGGCGGCGCGTGAGACGGTGTATCCGACCAGGCTCGCCGGGCTGCTGCGCACGCTGCTCGACGAGGGTCCGCCACGTACGCCAGTGGTTCTGGCCCCCGAAATCGTCTGAGCCTTCGGGGGCGCGGGAGCCTGGCGCACAATAGGTGGACGCACGGCTGAAGGGGAACATGCCAATGAGCGCCGAGGACCTCGAAAAGTACGAGACCGAGATGGAGCTGAAGCTCTACCGGGAGTACCGAGATGTCGTCGGTCTGTTCAAATATGTGATCGAGACCGAACGGCGTTTCTACCTCACCAACGACTACGAGATGCAGGTGCACTCGGTTCAGGGGGAGGTCTTCTTCGAGGTGTCCATGGCGGACGCGTGGGTCTGGGACATGTACCGGCCCGCCCGGTTCGTCAAGCAGGTACGCGTCCTGACCTTCAAGGACGTCAACATCGAAGAACTCAACAAGAGCGATCTCGAACTCCCGGGCGGCTGAGCCGCCCCGGCGGTCGCCCGTCCGTCCGGGTGACGGAGTTGTCCACAACCACTGAGTTGTCCACCAAGATCCACCAGCGGGGCTCGGACACGTCAGAGTCGGTGCCGGAGGTGGTGCCGACATGAACGCACGGGGGGCACTCGGGCGGTACGGCGAGGATCTGGCGGCGCGGCTGCTGACCGACGCCGGCATGGCCGTACTGGAACGGAACTGGCGCTGTCGCGCGGGCGAGATCGACATCATCGCGATGGACGGGGACGCGCTGGTCGTCTGCGAGGTCAAGACCCGCAGGGCGGGGGCGTTCGAGCATCCGATGGCGGCCGTCGGCCCGGTCAAGGCGGACCGGCTGCGGCGGCTCGCCGAGATCTGGCTCGACCGGAACGGCGGCCCGCCGCCGGGCGGGGTGCGGATCGATCTGATCGGCGTGGTGCTGCCCAGACGGGGCGCGCCGGTCGCCGAGCATGCGCGCGGGGTGGCCTGATGGGGTTCGCGCGGGCGTGTTCGGTGGCGCTGGTCGGCGTCGAAGGTGTGGTGGTGGAGGTCCAGGCGGACCTGGAGCCGGGGGTGGCGGCGTTCACCCTGGTCGGTCTGCCGGACAAGAGCCTGGTGGAGAGCCGGGACCGGGTCAGGGCCGCCGTGGTCAACTCCGGGGCCGAGTGGCCGCAGAAGAAACTCACGGTCGGGCTCTCCCCGGCTTCCGTGCCCAAAGGAGGCAGCGGCTTCGATCTGGCTGTCGCGTGTGCCGTACTCGGTGCGGCCGAGCGGATCGATGCCTCGGCCATCTCCGATGTGGTGATGATCGGGGAGCTCGGCCTCGACGGCCGGGTGCGGCCGGTCCGTGGTGTGCTGCCTGCCGTGCTCGCCGCGGTGGAGGCGGGGTACCGGAAGGTCGTCGTGCCCGAACAGACCGCCGGCGAGGCGGCGCTGGTGCCCGGGGTTTCGGTCCTCGGAGTGCGGAGCCTGCGGCAGCTGATCGCCGTGCTCAGCGACGAGCCGGTGCCCGACGAGCGGGAGAGTGACGAGGAGGGACGCCCCTCCACGATGCTGGCGGGGCTGATGGTGCCGGGCGCGGGCATCGGCACCGGGCTGGCACGGGTTTCCGCACAGGGCGAGGGGCATCGCCCGGACCTGGCGGACGTCGCCGGCCAGGAGACGCCGCGTCTGGCCCTCGCGGTCGCAGCGGCGGGCGGGCATCATCTGCTGCTCTCCGGACCCCCGGGCGCGGGCAAGACCATGCTGGCCGAGCGGCTGTCCGCGATTCTGCCGACCCTGACCCGGCAGGAATCCCTGGAGGTGACCGCGGTGCACTCGGTGGCGGGCATACTGCCGCCGGGCGAACCGCTGGTCACCCGGGCGCCCTATTGCGCACCGCACCACTCGGCGACGATGCAGTCCCTGGTCGGCGGGGGGAACGGATTGCCGAGGCCGGGGGCGGTCTCGCTGGCCCACAGAGGTGTGCTGTTCCTGGACGAGGCGCCGGAGTTCTCCGTCCGGGCGCTCGACGCGCTGCGCCAGCCGTTGGAGTCGGGGCATGTGGTGGTGGCGCGCAGCGCCGGGGTGGTGCGGCTGCCCGCCAGATTTCTGATGGTGCTGGCGGCCAATCCCTGCCCCTGCGGGCGCCACACCCTCGTCGGCGCCGGTTGCGAATGCCCGCCCTCCTCGGTCCGGCGCTACCAGGCGAGACTTTCCGGGCCGCTGCTCGACCGGGTGGATCTGCGGGTGGTCGTCGCACCGGTCACACGCGAGGACCTGATGAGCCGGGGAGGCCGGGGCGAGTCCACGGCCGTCGTTGCGGCAAGAGTACGGGAAGCCAGGGCACGGGCGGCAGAACGACTTGCGGGCACGGGATGGACCACCAACAGCGAGGTGCCCGGCCATGAGCTGCGAACCCGGCTGCTCGCGGCGCCGGGGGCGCTCATGGAGGCCGAACGGGACATGGAGCGGGGACTGCTCACCGCGCGGGGGCTCGACCGGGTGCTGCGGGTGGCGTGGACCGTCGCCGATCTGCGCGGCGCGGATCGCCCGGAGGCGTCCGATATCGCGGTGGCCCTGGAACTGCGGACCGGGGTCGCCCGGGGAGCCTTGGCCCGGGGCGGGGCGTCATGACGCCGGAGTCGGTGGGAGACCGCGAATCAGGGCGCGGGCAGGAGGCGGTGGACGGCCGGCAACCGGTACGTGCGCCGGGGACGGTGGGGGAGCGGGAGCGGCTGGCACGGGCTGCGCTGACCCGCGTGCTGGAGCCGGGGGACGAGCACGGTGGCCGCTGGCTGCGCCAAGTCGGTGCCGTTGAGCTGATGCGGCGGCTCACGGCCCGGGATGGGACCGCGGAAAAGCTGAGCGGCATGACGCCGAAGCGGCTCGCCGGATACCGGTTGCGGGTCGGGTCCGCCGAGCCCGAGCGGGACCTGGCGGCGGTCGCTGCGGTGGGCGGCCGCCTGGTCTGTCCCGGTGACCCGGAGTGGCCCAGCCAGCTCGACGACCTGGGCGACTCCAGGCCGACCGCGCTCTGGGTGCGGGGCCGGCCCGATCTGCGGCTCTGGGCGCTGCGTTCCGTCGCCGTGGTCGGCGCCCGCGCCTGCACTCCGTACGGGGCGCATATGGCGGCGAGCCTCGCTTCCGGGCTCGCGGAGCTGGGGTGGGTGGTCGTGTCGGGCGCCGCGTTCGGGGTGGACGGGGCGGCACACCGCGGCGCACTCGCGGCCGGCGGGGCGACCATGGCGGTCCTGGCCTGCGGTGTCGACGTCGCCTATCCCCGAGGCCACGCCGAGCTGATCGGACGCGTGGCGGAACAGGGTCTGGTCATCGGCGAGTTGCCGCCGTCCGATCATCCGACACGCAGCAGATTCGTCCTTCGGAACAGGGTGATTGCCGCGTTGACGCGGGGAACGGTCGTGGTGGAGGCGCAATACCGCAGCGGCTCGCTGGTCACGGCGCGCAGGGCTCAGCAGCTCGGACGCTTCACCATAGGGGTTCCGGGACCTGCCACCAGCGGGCTGTCGGCCGGTGTCCATGAACTGCTCCGGGGTGAAGGCGTCCTGGTCACGGACGCCTCGGAGGTGGTCGAACTGGTGGGGGACATCGGTGATCTCGCTCCCGTCCGACGCGGCCCTCTGCTTCCCAGAGACCTGCTGGACGCCGTCTGCGCCCGGATCCTCGACGCCCTCCCCTCCCGCGGTTCCGTCAACGCGACGGACGTCGCACGCACCGCGGGGACCGGCGCCGACGAAGCGCTCGGCAAGTTGTACGAACTCCACTCACTGGGGTTCGTCGAACGTGATGGCGATGGATGGCACTTGACGCGGCGGTCGGCATGCGATGGGGACGCGCGGCGAGGCGGTCCTTGACCTGGAGCATTCGGGTGAAAAGGTGATGCTGATGACCTCAGGGGATCCTTCAGCGACCCCTCCGGGACCGCTGCACAGGCGACGGGCCCGGAGCGTAGTCGTGTCCGTTCCCCCAGAAGTACCCGGCACCGATGCTCTATCCTGCGCGGACCGCGACGCTTCAGTCACGCTACGCTCACAAGGAATCCGGCTCAGACACAAGTCCCCCAGCACTTCACAGCAGAACGGCTCAAGGCACCACATGCCCCAGCACACCTCCGGGTCTGACCGCGCAGCAGTGCCACCCGCTGCGCGTGGCACTGTGCGCCCCCCTGCCCCCTCCTCGCTCGACGAGTTGTGGCGTTCGTACAAGTCCACGGGCGACGGCCGGCTGCGTGAGCAGCTGATCCTTCACTACTCGCCGCTGGTGAAGTACGTCGCGGGCCGGGTGAGCGTGGGACTGCCGTCCAATGTCGAGCAGGCGGACTTCGTCTCCTCGGGAGTCTTCGGACTGATCGACGCGATCGAGAAGTTCGACATCGAACGGGCCATCAAGTTCGAGACGTACGCGATCACGCGCATCCGCGGCGCGATGATCGACGAGCTCCGGGCGCTCGACTGGATCCCGCGCTCCGTCCGGCAGAAGGCGCGGGCCGTGGAGCGCGCCTACGCGACGCTGGAGGCGCAGCTGCGGCGTACCCCGTCCGAGGCGGAGGTCGCGGCGGAGATGGGCATCGCGCTGGAAGAACTGCATGCGGTTTTCAGCCAGTTGTCGCTGGCGAACGTGGTCGCGCTGGAGGAGCTGCTGCATGTCGGCGGCGAGGGCGGCGACCGGCTGAGCCTGATGGACACCCTTGAGGACACCGCCGCCGACAATCCGGTGGAGGTCGCCGAGGACCGTGAGCTCCGTCGGCTGCTCGCCCGGGCGATCAACACGCTCCCGGACCGCGAGAAGACCGTCGTCACCCTCTACTACTACGAGGGGCTCACCCTTGCCGAGATCGGCAACGTGCTCGGGGTGACCGAGAGCCGGGTCAGCCAGATCCACACCAAATCGGTGCTGCAGCTCCGCGCGAAACTGGCCGACGCAGGACGTTGAGCAGGCGTCCGGCCGGGCGATGTCGGCTGCCCGCGCCCTTCTCGAACACCCGCCGCCGTAGAGTGGGTCCGTGCCCAGGATTCGAGCGGCCTCCGTGGCCGAGCACCGGACCATGCAGCGCGGCGCCCTCCTGGACGCTGCCCGCTCCCTGCTGTCCGAGGGCGGTACGGAGGCGTTGACCTTCCCCGCTCTCGCCGAGCGCACGGGCCTTGCACGGTCCTCCGTCTACGAGTACTTCCGTTCCCGCGCGGCCGTCGTCGAGGAGCTGTGCGCTGTCGACTTCCCCGTCTGGGCGGCCGAGGTCGAGAACGCGATGGAGCGGGCACAGACGCCCGAGGAAAAGATCGAGGCGTATGTACGCCGCCAGCTCGATCTGGTCGGGGACCGGCGGCACCGAGCTGTCGTCGCCATCTCGGCGAGCGAGCTGGACGCGGGCGCACGGGAGAAGATCCGGGCAGCGCACGGCGGGCTGATCGCCATGATCGTCGAGGCGCTCGGTGACCTCGGCCATGAACAGCCGAGGCTGGCGGCGATGCTGCTGCAGGGCTCGGTGGACGCCGCCGTGCGCCGTATCGAACTGGGCGTGGCGGAAGCGCCCGGGGTGATCGCTGACACCGCCGTTGCCATGATCCTGCGGGGTGTACGGGGCTGACGCCCGTACCCGGCCGCCGCGACGAGGAGCACGGCAGGGGCTGCGTACCCGACGGCATCCGGCGCCCGCGGCTCCGGTACGCCGAAGACCGGCAGCAGCCGCGAAGGACCCCGCCGCAGCAGCGCCGGAGGCAGCAGCGACAGCGGATCCAGATACGCGTCACCACGCCGCAGCCCCCAGTGGAGACACCCGGACTCGCAGTGGAACGGCCCGTCCTCCATGACCGCGACCGTCTGGCCGGCGCGGACCTCCTCACCTTCCGAGACCAGCGCCCGCACCGGCTCGTACGTCGTGCGCAGCGGCAGATCACCGGTCCCCGCCACCTCGATCGCCAGCACCCCCCGTCCCGCGACGCGCCCTGAGAACGAGACCCGGCCGTCGGCGGCGGCTCGCACCCGGGCACCCGGCGCGGCGGCGAGGTCGACGCCTCGGTGCCCCCGCCCGTAGGTGCCGGCCGGTGGCTCCCATCCCCGTACGACCACGGGCCGCCCCGCCAGCGGCCACGCGCGCCCGCCGTTTGGCGTGGGGTCGTCCGCGGCGGCGGCGCCCGCACCGCACAGCATCGTGAGCACGGTCATGAACGCCGCCACGAGCGCCGCCCGGGCGCGGTGAGCCGTCGGTTCTGGTGTGGATCGCATGACCCGAACCGTTCCGCACCCGGCGGATCCGTGGGGATCATGGACCGGATCTGTGGACTACTCGCCGGTTGTGGACAGCGCCGTCACCCGGCACTCGGCGGGTCCCGTACACTTCTTGTGGCGATCCGGGTCACCGGGTCGACTTCGCACGCCCCGCCACCTCCCTCTCCGCGGACGGTGGCCGCGCTCCTCGGTCCCTTGTGGCACGGCGCGTCGGGGCGTCAGGCGCGACCGCAATCCTGCGGTTGCGACAACCGAGTACCTCAAGGAGTACGGCCATGGCCGTCGTCACGATGCGGGAGCTGCTGGAGAGCGGCGTCCACTTCGGTCACCAGACCCGTCGCTGGAACCCGAAGATGAAGCGCTTCATCTTCACCGAGCGCAACGGCATCTACATCATCGACCTGCTCCAGTCGCTGTCGTACATCGACCGCGCCTACGAGTTCGTCAAGGAGACCGTCGCGCACGGCGGCTCCATCATGTTCGTGGGTACGAAGAAGCAGGCCCAGGAGGCCATCGCCGAGCAGGCGACGCGCGTCGGCATGCCGTACGTCAACCAGCGTTGGCTCGGTGGCATGCTCACCAACTTCTCCACCGTCTACAAGCGCCTTCAGCGTCTGAAGGAGCTTGAGCAGATCGACTTCGAGGACGTGGCCGCCTCCGGCCTCACCAAGAAGGAGCTTCTGGTCCTCTCCCGCGAGAAGGCCAAGCTGGAGAAGACCCTCGGTGGTATCCGCGAGATGCAGAAGGTGCCCAGCGCCGTCTGGATCGTCGACACCAAGAAGGAGCACATCGCCGTCGGTGAGGCGCGCAAGCTCCACATCCCGGTCGTCGCGATCCTCGACACCAACTGCGACCCCGACGAGGTCGACTACAAGATCCCGGGCAACGACGACGCGATCCGCTCCGTCACCCTGCTCACCCGCGTGATCGCCGACGCCGTCGCCGAGGGCCTCATCGCCCGTTCCGGCGCCGCGACCGGCGACTCGAAGCCGGGCGACAAGGCTGCCGGTGAGCCGCTCGCCGAGTGGGAGCGCAACCTGCTCGAGGGCGACAAGAAGGCAGACGCCGAGGTGCAGGCGTCCGCCGAGACCGAGAAGGCCGAGGCTCCGGCCGAGGCTCCGGCCGCGGACGCCGAGCAGGCCTGACAACTCCGTCACGGCTGAATGACGGCGGGGGCCGGTGCCACAGGCACCGCTCCCGCCGTTCACCCGTAGATCTTTCAGACTTCGAGAGAGAACACAGACTCATGGCGAACTACACCGCCGCTGACGTCAAGAAGCTCCGCGAGCTCACCGGCGCCGGCATGATGGACTGCAAGAAGGCGCTCGACGAGGCCGACGGCAACGTCGACAAGGCCGTCGAGGAGCTCCGTATCAAGGGTCAGAAGGGCGTCGCCAAGCGCGAGGGCCGTTCTGCCGAGAACGGTGCCGTCGTCTCCCTCATCTCCGAGGACAAGACCTCCGGCGTCCTGCTCGAGCTGAAGTGCGAGACGGACTTCGTCGCCAAAGGCGAGAAGTTCCTGGCCGTCGCCGACGCACTCGCCGCCCACGTCGCCGCGACCTCGCCGGCCGACCTGGCCACGCTGCTCGCCTCCGAGATCGAGGCCGGCAAGACTGTTCAGGCCTTCGTCGACGAGGCCAACGCCAACCTCGGCGAGAAGATCGTCCTGGACCGCTTCGCGCAGTTCACCGGCGGTTACGTGGCTGCGTACATGCACCGCACCATGCCCGACCTCCCGCCGCAGGTCGGCGTCCTGGTCGAGCTGGACAAGGAGAACGCCGAGGTCGCCAAGGACGTCGCGCAGCACATCGCCGCCTTCGCCCCGAAGTACCTCAACCGCGACGAGGTCCCGGCCGAGACGGTCGAGAACGAGCGTCGTGTCGCCGAGGCCACCTCTCGCGAGGAGGGCAAGCCCGAGGCCGCCCTTCCGAAGATCGTCGAGGGTCGCGTCAACGGCTTCTTCAAGGACGTCGTCGTCCTGGAGCAGGCGTTCGCCAAGGACAACAAGAAGTCCGTCCAGAAGGTCCTGGACGAGGCCGGTGTCACCCTGAAGCGCTTCTCGCGCATCAAGGTCGGCATCTGAGTCCGTCCGCGAAAAACGGTGGACCCCCATAGGGTCCAGTGCAGTCGTCGGCCGCACACCCGCCGTACGACCGCAGATCTGACGAGGAGGCCATTGCCGCTGAGGGACACCAGACCCACCGGCAATGGCCTTCTTCGTATGTGCACGAGGAGAATCTCCATGAACAAGGGCGCGGACGCCGCCAAAGGTGACCACAAGCGCGAGGACGGCAAGGTGGCCGGACGCTTCATGCTGAAGCTGTCCGGGGAGGCATTCGCTGGCGGCGGGGGTCTCGGCGTTGACCCCGATGTCGTACACGCCATTGCCCGGGAAATCGCAGCTGTCGTCCGGGGCGGCGCGGAAATCGCGGTTGTCATCGGCGGCGGCAACTTCTTCCGCGGCGCCGAGCTCCAGCAGCGCGGCATGGACCGGGCCCGGTCCGACTACATGGGCATGCTCGGCACCGTCATGAACTGCCTGGCACTCCAGGACTTCCTGGAGAAGGAAGGCATCGACTCCCGCGTCCAGACCGCCATCACCATGGGGCAGGTCGCGGAGCCGTACATCCCGCTGCGCGCCGTGCGTCACCTGGAGAAGGGACGCGTCGTCATCTTCGGCGCCGGTATGGGCATGCCGTATTTCTCCACCGACACCACCGCCGCCCAGCGCGCCCTGGAGATCGACGCCGAGGGCCTGCTCATGGGCAAGAACGGGGTGGACGGGGTCTACGACTCCGACCCGAAGACCAACCCCGACGCGGTGAAGTTCGACGCGCTGGAATACAGCGAGGTGCTCGCCCGCGATCTCAAGATTGCCGACGCCACCGCCATCACGCTCTGCCGTGACAACCAGCTGCCGATCCTGGTCTTCGAGCTGACCGCGGCCGGAAATATCGCCCGCGCCGTCAAGGGTGAGAAGATCGGCACGCTCGTGAGTGACCAGGGCACCCGGGCCTGACAACCGGGGGGCCGCCCGGGGGGAATCCCCCGACGGCCCGGGGGCCGGCCGGGGATTCCCCCGGGGGACGGTTCCGAAGGATGGACAACGGCCTGCCGGTCGGACACCGTGCAGGTGAGGACGCGACGCAGGACCCGCCGGGCCCGAGCACGCCGGGCCCACTCAAGACACGCAGGAGCACGTGGTGATCGAAGAAACCCTCCTCGAGGCCGAGGAGAAGATGGAGAAGGCCGTCGTGGTCGCGAAGGAGGACTTCGCCGCGATCCGCACCGGCCGTGCGCACCCGGCGATGTTCAACAAGATCGTCGCCGACTACTACGGCGCGCTGACCCCGATCAACCAGCTGGCCTCTTTCTCGGTTCCCGAGCCGCGTATGGCCGTCGTGACGCCGTTCGACAAGAGCGCGCTGCGTAACATCGAGCAGGCCATCCGCGACTCCGACCTCGGCGTCAACCCGAGCAACGACGGCAACATCATCCGAGTGACCTTCCCCGACCTCACGGAGGAGCGTCGTCGCGACTACATCAAGGTCGCGAAGACGAAGGCCGAGGACTCCAAGATCTCGATCCGGGCCGTCCGCCGCAAGGCGAAGGAGACCCTGGACAAGCTGGTCAAGGACAAGGAGTCCGGCGAGGACGAGGTGCGCCGCGCCGAGAAGGAGCTCGACGACACCACTGCGAAGTACGTCGCGCAGGTCGACGAGTTGCTCAAGCACAAGGAAGCCGAGCTGCTCGAAGTCTGATGAACGACTCTTCCTGGGGCGCCCCGCAGGGAGCCGGCTACGGGGGTGCGCCCGAGATGAGGGCGGCCCCGGCAGGTCCTGCATACGATGTGCATGACGCCCAGCAGACACGGCCCATGCCCATCGTGCCGGACGTTCCCGATGCAGGTAGAGACGCTGACGGCCGTGACGACCGGTACGGGGGAGCCGCCGGCCGGCGCGGCGGTCCTCCGTACCGTGACGAGAAGCAGCAGGAGCCCATGTCCACCGCGCCGCCGCCCCCGCAGAAGAAACGTGCGGGTCGTGACCTGCGAGCCGCCATAGGGGTCGGTGTGGGGCTCGGGGCCGTCATCGTCGCCTCGCTGTTCATCGTGAAGGCCGTCTTCGTCGGCGTGATAGCCATCGCCGTCGTCGTCGGCCTCTGGGAGCTCACCTCCCGGCTGCAGGAGCGCAAGGGCATCAAGGCGCCGCTCGTACCGCTCGCGATCGGCGGCGCGGCGATGGTCGTGGCCGGCTATGTGCGCGGAGCCGAGGGCGCCTGGGTCGCCACGGCCCTGACCGCTCTGGCGGTGCTCGTCTGGCGGATGACCGAGCCGCCCGAGGGGTATCTCAAGGACGTCACGGCCGGTGTTTTCGCCGCGTTCTACGTACCCTTCCTGGCCACCTTCGTCGCGATGCTGCTGAGCGCCGACGACGGGGCGCAGCGGGTCCTCACCTTCCTCCTGCTGACCGTGGTCAGCGACACGGGCGCGTACGCCGTCGGCTGGCGCTTCGGTAAGCACAAGCTCGCGCCGCGGATCAGCCCCGGGAAGACCCGGGAGGGACTGTTCGGAGCCGTCGCCTTCGCGATGGTCGCCGGTGCGCTGTGCATGCAGTTCCTGATCGACGACGGCACCTGGTGGCAGGGGCTGCTGCTCGGCCTGGCCGTCGCTGCCAGCGCCACCCTGGGTGACCTGGGCGAGTCCATGATCAAGCGGGATCTCGGGATCAAGGACATGGGCACGCTGCTCCCCGGTCACGGCGGGATCATGGACCGACTGGACTCGCTGCTGCCGACCGCTCCGGTGGTCTGGCTGCTGCTGGTGCTCTTCGTCGGCTCCGGCTGAGAAGCCGGGTCCATCCCGGCCTGACTTGCGTTTTTATGAGTGAGGGTCCGTTGTCCACAGAACGGCGGGCCCTCACTCGTCTGCCTGCGCGACGATCCTGCCCTCGGCAGGCGCCGGCCTCCACGGGGGCAGTGGGCTGTTGTGCGCACCACGTGAGCGTCGTGCGATCGGTCACGGTCCGCGGGCGCGACCGGGCCGTGTGTGAGCCGTCGGCATGGCGACCGGCAAGGGGCGCCGTCGCCGGGGCGCGGTCCCGCCCTGTCCCGCCTGAGAGCCTGTCGGGCGACCTCTGATCGGGCGGCCATGGCGTGGCACGCACGCTTCCGGCGTTGCCGAGAAGCCCCAGGGCGTGTTTCGAAAGTCCCGCCTGCCTGGCGGCGGACGGCGCTCTTTTCGAAACACGCCCTGGTAGCTCCTTCCCCGAGCTCTCAGCTTCGTTCGAGCAGGGGAGACTCCATCCGAGGCCCTCCCGGCGCCTTGGAATCGCACGCACCACGCCGCGTCCGCTCTCCGGTCGAAGGTCACCCGACAGGCTCTGAGCCGGCGACGACGGCTGGCACCACGGCGTGTCTGCGACACTGGAGGAACCATGCCTAAGCCCGGAGAACTCACTTTCGTCGCGCCCCGCGGAGCCAAGAAGCCACCGCGGCACCTCGCCGACCTCACGCCCGCCGAGCGCAAGGAAGCCGTCGCCGCGGTCGGCGAGAAGCCGTTCCGCGCGCAGCAGCTGTCGCAGCACTACTTCGCGCGGTACACGCACAACCCGGCCGAGTGGACCAACATCCCGGCCGGTTCACGGGACAAGCTCGCCGAGGCGATGTTCCCCGACCTCATGTCCGTGGTCCGGCACATCAGCTGCGACGACGACACCACCCGTAAGACGCTGTGGAAGCTGCACGACGGAACGCTGGTCGAGTCCGTCCTGATGCGCTACCCGGAGCGGGTGACGATGTGCATCTCGTCGCAGGCCGGATGCGGGATGAACTGCCCGTTCTGCGCGACGGGGCAGGCCGGTCTGGACCGCAATCTGTCGACCGCCGAGATCGTCCACCAAATCGTGGACGGCATGCGTGCGCTGCGCGACGGAGAGGTTCCGGGCGGGCCTGCGCGGCTCTCCAACATCGTCTTCATGGGCATGGGTGAGCCGCTCGCCAACTACAAGAGGGTGGTCGGCGCGATTCGCCGGCTGACCGACCCGGAGCCGGACGGTCTCGGTCTTTCGCAGCGCGGCATCACCGTCTCCACCGTGGGCCTGGTGCCGGCCATGCTGCGCTTTGCCGACGAGGGCTTCAAGTGCCGTCTCGCCGTCTCGCTGCACGCGCCGGACGACGAGTTGCGGGACACGCTCGTGCCGGTGAACACGCGCTGGAAGGTACGCGAGGTGCTGGACGCGGCGTGGGAGTACGCAGAGAAGTCCGGCCGCCGGATTTCCATCGAGTACGCGCTGATCCGCGACATCAACGACCAGGCCTGGCGCGGTGACCTGCTCGGCCGGCTCCTCAAGGGCAAGCGCGTCCATGTCAACCTGATCCCGCTCAACCCGACGCCCGGCTCGAAGTGGACCGCTTCCCGGCCCGAGGACGAGAAGGCGTTCGTCGACGCGATCGCCTCCCACGGAGTGCCCGTGACCGTGCGGGACACCCGCGGCCAGGAGATCGACGGGGCCTGCGGGCAGCTGGCGGCATCCGAGCGCTGAGGCCGAAAGGGCCCGTGTAACCTGGGCCCGAAATCAACTTCATATTCCGACAGGGGAGCGCCACAGCGCTGAGAGTGCGGCACCGAGGACAGGTTGGCCGCAGACCCTCTGAACCTCGCCCGGGTCATTCCGGGTAGGAAGTTCGGTCATCAACTCATGCTGTTGCGCCCTGCCCGCTTCTCCAAGGGCAGGGCCGCGTCTCTTCCTGGTCAAACCCAGGAGGAATTCATAATGAGCACCACCCGCACCACTCGTGGGACCAAGCAGCTCGCGGCGACGGCCCTCGCCGCCGCGCTCGGCGTCACGGCACTCGCCGGCTGCGGCAGTTCCGACGACTCGGCGTCAGGGGCCGGTGACACGAAGGATTCCGGCTCCAAGATCGTGACGCTTGTCAGTCACGACTCGTTCAACGCCTCCAAGGACGTGCTGAAGGCGTTCACGAAGGAGACCGGCTACACGGTCAAGGTGCTGAAGAGCGGTGACGCAGGCGCTGCCCTCAACCAGGAGATCCTGACCAAGGGTTCCCCGCGCGGGGATGTGTTCTTCGGCGTCGACAACACGCTGCTCTCCCGCGCCCTCGACAACGGACTGTTCACCCCGTACGAGGCGAAGGGCATCGACCGGGTCGCGGCCGATGCCCAACTGGACGCGGCCAAGCACCGGGTCACTCCGATCGACACCGGCGACATCTGCATCAACTACGACAAGAAGTACTTCGCCGACAAGAAGCTCGCGCCGCCGAAGACCTTCGACGACCTGGCGAAGCCCGCGTACAAGAACCTTCTCGTCACCGAGAACGCCGCGACCTCGTCGCCCGGTCTCGGCTTCCTCCTCGGCACCGTCGCCACCTACGGCGAGAGCGGATACCAGGACTACTGGAAGAAGCTGAAGAGCAACGGCGTGAAGGTGGTCGACGGTTGGGAGCAGGCGTACAACGAGGAGTTCTCCGGGTCCGCGGGCGGCAAGAAGGCCAAGGCGGACCGGCCGCTCGTCGTCTCGTACGCCTCCAGCCCGCCGGTCGAGGTGCTCTACGCGAAGCCGCAGCCGAGCGAGGCTCCGACCGGCGTCGCGACCGGGACGTGCTTCCGTCAGATCGAGTTCGCCGGTCTGCTGAACGGCGCGAAGAACGAGGCGGGCGGCAAGGCGCTGCTGGACTTCCTGATCAGCAAGAAGTTCCAGGAGGACATGCCGCTCAACATGTTCGTGAGCCCCGTCACCAAGGACGCGAAGCTGCCGGAACTCTTCACGGAGTTCGGCGCCACGGTCGACAGGCCCACCACCGTGGCCCCGGCCGTCATCGCCAAGAACCGTGAGCAGTGGGTCCAGTCGTGGTCCTCGCTCGTAGTGAAGTAGCGAAGAGTCCCGTACGCGGTCCGGGCGCGGGCGGGAAGGGTTCGCGCGCCCGGACCGGGCTCGCGGATCCCCGGAGCGCGGGGGCGTGGCGGGGGAGCGCGGTGCGGCTCGGTCTGATGGCCGTGCCCGTCGCGTTCTTCGCGCTGTTCTTCGCCTATCCCGTCGTCGCGATCGTCGGCCGCGGGCTGAAGGCCGACGGCGCCTGGCAGTTCGGCCGGATCGGCGAGGTGCTGTCCCGGCCGGACATTCTCGACGTCCTCTGGTTCACCACCTGGCAGGCCCTCGCGTCGACCGCGCTGACCCTGTTGATCGCGCTGCCCGGCGCGTATGTCTTCGCCCGCTTCGACTTCCCCGGCAAGCAGGTGCTGCGGGCGGTCGTCACCGTGCCGTTCGTCCTGCCGACCGTCGTCGTGGGGACGGCCTTCCTGGCGCTGCTGGGGCGCGGCGGTTTCCTCGACGAACTGGCGGGCGTGCGTCTCGACACCACGGTGTGGGCGATCCTGCTCGCCCATGTCTTCTTCAACTACGCGGTCGTCGTGCGGACCGTCGGAGGACTGTGGTCGCAGCTCGACCCGCGGCAGGAGGAGGCCGCCCGGGTGCTGGGCGCCGGGCGGTTTGCGGCGTGGCGGCGGGTCACTCTGCCGGCTCTCGCGCCCGCGGTGGCCGCCGCCGGGCTGATGGTCTTCCTCTTCACGTTCACCTCCTTCGGGGTCGTGCAGATCCTCGGCGGTCCGGGCTACTCCACGCTGGAGGTCGAGATCTACCGGCAGACCGCCCAACTCCTCGACCTTCCGACGGCCGCCGTGCTGACGCTGGTTCAGTTCGCCGCGGTCGGCGCGATCCTGGCCGTGCACGCGTGGACCGTGCGACGCGGGGAAACGGCGCTGAAGCTGGTCGATCCGGCGCACACCTCCCGCAGGCCGCGCGGCACCGGGCAGTGGGCGCTGCTCGGCGGGGTCCTGGTGACGGTCCTGGTGCTGATCCTGCTGCCGCTCGGAGTGCTCGTGGAACGTTCGCTGGACACCCCCGGCGGCTACGGCTTCGGCTACTACCGCGCCCTGCAGTCCGCGGAGGCGAGCGGCAGCACGTTCCTGGTCGCACCTCTCGAAGCGATCGGGAACTCAATGCGGTACGCGCTGGTCGCGACTGTGATCGCGCTGATCGTCGGCGGGCTCGCGGCAGCCGCGCTGACGCTCCCCCAACCTCGAACAGACTCGGCCGGGGGGACCCCCCTGGCCGGGCGGCTGGTCCGGGGTTTCGACGCGCTGCTGATGCTGCCTCTCGGGGTGTCCGCGGTCACCGTCGGCTTCGGTTTTCTGATCACGCTGGACAGGCCTCCGCTGGACCTGCGGACATCGTGGATCCTGGTGCCGCTCGCCCAGGCGCTGGTCGGCGTTCCCTTTGTGGTACGGACGATGCTGCCGGTCCTGCGGGCGGTGGACGTCCGACTCCGGGAGGCGGCGGCGGTGCTCGGGGCGTCGCCGCTGCGGGCCTGGCGCGAGGTCGATCTGCCGCTGGTGCGAAGAGCGGTGCTGGTCGCGGCGGGCTTCGCGTTCGCCGTGTCGCTCGGCGAGTTCGGGGCGACAGTGTTCATCGCGCGGCCCGACAACCCGACCCTGCCGGTGGCCGTGGCGCGGCTGCTGGGACGCTCCGGGGAGCTCAACTACGGGCAGGCGATGGCGCTCAGCACGATTCTGATGCTGGTGTGCGCGGTGTCGCTGCTGCTGCTCGAACGTATCCGCCCGGACCGGTCCGGGGAGTTCTGACGATGCTCGGGGTGTTCTGGACGTGCTGACACTGGAATCCGCCACAGTCCTCTTCGGGAAGCGGGCGGCGCTCGACGCGGTGGATCTGAAGGTCGGGGATCACGAGATCGTCTGCGTCCTGGGGCCCAGCGGCAGTGGCAAGTCGACCCTGCTGCGCGTGGTTGCCGGACTGCACCCGCCGGACGGCGGCCGGGTGCTCCTCGACGGCGTCGACCAGGTCGGCGTGCCGGTCCACCGGCGCGGTCTCGGCCTGATGTTCCAGGATCATCAGCTCTTTCCGCACCGGGACGTCGGTGCCAACGTCGCCTTCGGGCTGCGCATGCACGGCGTCACACGCGGCGACCAGGACCGCAGGGTCGCCGAACTTCTCGAACTGGTGGGCCTGCCCGGCGCCGAACGGCGGGCCGTTGCCGCACTGTCCGGCGGAGAACAGCAGCGCGTCGCCCTCGCGCGGGCGCTCGCCCCGCGGCCGAAGCTGCTGATGCTGGACGAGCCGCTCGGCCAGCTGGACCGCAGTCTGCGCGAACGCCTCGTCGTCGAACTACGCACCCTCTTCGCCCGGTTGGGGACGACGGTGCTCGCCGTCACCCACGACCAGGGCGAAGCCTTCGCCCTCGCCGACCGGGTCATCGTGATGCGCGACGGGCGGATCGCCCAGGCGGGCACCCCGTTGGAGGTCTGGCAGCGCCCCGCCTCCGCGTTCGTCGCCCGGTTCCTCGGCTTCGACAACGTGGTGGACGCGACGGTGACCGGCGCCGCGGCCGGTACGGCGTGGGGGAAGGTGCCGGTGCCGGACGGCTCGCCGCAGGGCCCGTGCGCTCTGCTGGTGCGCCCGGCGGGCGTACGGCTCGGATCCCCGGAGTCGGGGCTGCGCTGCACGGTCGGCGCGCGCACCTTCCGGGGCAACCATGTCGCCGTGACCCTTCATCCCGAGAGCGGACCGCTCCTGGAGGCGGAGTGCCCGCTGCGGGACACCCCTCAGGAGGGCGCGTCGGTGGGCGTGACCTTCGACGCGTCGGAGACAGTGGTACTGCCCGCGGCGTTCTGAGGGCTGTCCCGCGGGCACAGCGCGCCCCGGCATGGCTGAAGCGGACCGGCTCGGCGCCGTCTCGGCAGCTCTGGCCGACCCGACGCGCCGCGCGATCCTCGCGCGGCTCACCGCGGGCGATGCCACGGTCGCCGAACGTGCCGACCCGTCCGGCATGAGCCTGCCCGCGGTTTCCCGGCATCCGAAGGTGCTGGAGCGCGCCGGGCTGATCACGCGCGGCCGGTCGGCGCAGTGGCGGCCGTGCAGGCTGGAGGCGGTGCCGCTGGCGGACGCCACGCAGTGGCTGGACCATTGCAGGGCGTTCCGGGAGAGCGGTTTCGACCGCCTCGGGCAACACCTCAAGCAGCTTCAGAAGATCCGGAACGACTCCGGCGGCGCCGGGCAGGAAGACGACGCCGCCGTGGAGCGGGCGAGCAGCCCGTCCTCGCGCAGCGCGTTGGTGAAGTACGTGGCGATGTGGTCCGCGAACGGGTTCGACGGCTCATGACCGTAGAACCAGGTGGGGATCGAGACCGAGCCGCCGCCGTCCGGCCAGCGTTCCCGCACGGCGAAGGCGGCCAGTGTCCAGTCGGCGATCGACGGGGTGAACGACGGGGCGACGGCAAGGAGTTCGCATGCCTTGTCCGGTATCGGATCGGGATGCGGCGCCGCGTACACGCCGAGGTTGCCGCCTCCATCGCGCCCGGACCGCCGCCGTACCGGCATCGTGGCAGTCAGCGGTGCCGTCACCGTGCTCATCGCACTGCCCGTCGTGCCGGTCGCCGCGTCTGCCGGCAGCCCTCAGGCGGTCAGCGGCAGCGCGGCCAATTCGGCGATCGCCCAGGTGACCGGGGTGAATACGACCAGCAGAATGCCGACCCGCAGGGCCGTCGCTGCCCGCAGCGCCGAGGCCGGCGCACCGAGCCGCAGCAGCGTCTGAGCCAGGTGAGCGCGGGCCTGCTTCGCCTCCAGGGCGGAGGTCAGCAGCGTCGCCGTCGTGCAGCCCAGGACCAGTACGGCGCCGAGCGCGGCGAGCGGGCCGAAGGGAAGCGGACCCGTCCCGTACAGCGCGGACGCCGCGATCACAGCGGAGAGCACCGCGCAGACCACACCCAGCGGCCGGCCGATCCGGCGCGCCTCGTCCATCAGCACCCTTCCGGCCAGCAGGCGTACGGCTCCGGGACGCACCGTTTGCAGCAGCTGTCCGCAGAGGTATGTCAGTCCGGGACCTGCCATGGCCAGACCGATTGCCGTCAGCGACCACCCCGCCAGCACCCACACCGAGGTGCCGTCGGGAATTCCCGGCAGGGGGAACGGGCTGCCCGCGCCATCACGGCTCGCGTACGCCTCGACCGCGAAACCGGCCGCCGCCAGCGCCACGCCCCATGGCAGTCCGGTCGGCGGAGCCGCCGGAGCCGGGATCTGCTCGTCCGGCACGATGTCCTGCGTGCCGTCCTCCGGCACCGCCGCCTGTAGCGGCCGGGTGCGCAGCGCCAACGCGCTCGCCGCTGCCGCGGCCACCGGCACCAGCGTCAGCAGAACAAGGGCCGCGGCCACCGGCAACGGGGCTCCTGCGCCCAGCAGTTCGGCCGCCGCGCCGTCGAACGGCAGCCCGGTCCGATCGCCGCGCAGATGCATGAAGAGGAGCAGCGCCATCATCGACCCGAGGGTGCAGGACATGGCGGTGGAGACCGCGGCCAGCACACCGAGCCGGACCGGCCCCAGACCGACGGCGGACAGCCCCGGACGCGGGCGGGTGCTCGGGTCCGTACGGGCCACCGCGACCGCGAACTGCACGGTGGCGGCCAGCGGTACGAAGCACCACAGCAGCCGCAGCACCGAGGCGGTCGAGTAGGCCGGATGCGTCGACGCGTAGACCAGGGTGTAGAGCAGCAGGAAGCCGACCCCGGCTGAGGCGGCCGCGACCAGCAGTCGCCGCACCAGGACCAGCGGATGGGTACCGCGGGCTAGACGGAGAGCGAGCACGCCGCGTGGCCTTCCGTATCGGACACCGCGGGCAGGGCGACGGTGGCGACGCGGCGGCCGTCCAGCAGCGGGACGGTGCGGTCTGCCAGCGAGGCGACCTCCACGTCATGGGTGGCGAGCACGACCGTGATGCCGTGCGAGCGGGCCGCGCTCGTCAGTGTCCGCAGCACGTGGGTGCGGTCCGTGCGGTGCAGCGTCGCGGTCGGCTCGTCGGCGAAGATCACCGTGGGTGAGCCGGCCAGCGCGCGGGCGACGGCGATCCGCTGGCGCTGCCCCTGGAGCAGCATGTGGGGCCGCTGCTTGGCGCACATGCCGATGTCGAGCCGCTCCAGCCACTCCATGGCGGTCTTCTTCGCGGCCCGGTGCGAGGTGCCGCGCAGCAGCAGGGGAAGCGCTGCGTTCTCCCAGGTGCTCAGCTCCGGTACGAGCTGGGGATCGGGTGCGATCCAGCCGAACCGGTCACGGCGCAGCCGCTCGCGCAGCCGCGGACCCATGGTGTGGACCGGGACGCTGTTGAACCACACCTCGCCCTGCTGAGGCACCAGTTGGCCGGAGAGGCAGTGCAGCAGAGTCGTCTTGCCGCTGCCTCGTGGGCCGGTCACGGCGAGGATCTCGCCGTCGTGGACCTCCAGGGAGATTCCGCCGAGCGCGGGTGAGCCGTTGTGGGAGTGGTGCAGGGAACGCGCCCAGATCACGTCGTTGTCCGGCGGGGCCACCATGGCGTACACCTCGGTTCAGATCAGATTTCCCGTCCCCCGTACGGGGGAACGAAGAGGAGGCCGATCGGTCACTCGGCACCGTAAGGATTCGGACCGCGGTGTGTGCACAGCACGCGGCCCGGGTGCGCTTCTTCCCACTCGAATGGGCGCATCCGGGCCGCGTGGACCGTATGAAATGACCGCTGGAATGCAGTCGGCTGGTGATCGGGCCGGGGTCAATCGGTCAATCGATCCGTGGTCGATCAGCCGATCGACCCGCGGCCCGGGTCACCGTCCCTCTCAGAGCTTCGTCCAGGCCTCCGTCAGGACGCTCCGGAGGATGCCCTCGATCTCGTCGAACGTCGACTGGTCGGAGATCAGCGGCGGCGCGAGCTGCACGACCGGGTCGCCGCGGTCGTCGGCCCGGCAGTACAGACCGTTGTCGTACAGCGCCTTGGAGAGGAAGCCGTAGAGAACGCGCTCGGTCTCCTCGTCGGTGAACGTCTCCTTGGTGACCTTGTCCTTCACCAGCTCGATGCCGTAGAAGAAGCCGTTGCCGCGGACGTCGCCGACGATCGGCAGGTCGTGCAGCTTCTGCAGCGTCGTGAGGAACGCGTTCTCGTTGTCCAGGACGTGCTGGTTGAGACCCTCGCGCTCGAAGATGTCGAGGTTGGCGAGGCCGACCGCCGCGGAGACCGGGTGGCCGCCGAAGGTGTAGCCGTGCAGGAAGGTGTTGCCGCCCTCGTAGAACGGCTCGGCGATGCGGTCCGAGACGATGCAGGCGCCGATCGGGGAGTAGCCCGACGTCATGCCCTTGGCGCAGGTGATCATGTCCGGCACGTAGCCGAACTTGTCGCAGGCGAACATCGTGCCGAGGCGGCCGAAGGCGCAGATGACCTCGTCGGAGACGAGCAGCACGTCGTACTTGTCACAGATCTCGCGGACCCGCTGGAAGTACCCGGGCGGCGGCGGGAAGCAGCCACCGGCGTTCTGCACCGGCTCCAGGAAGACCGCGGCGACCGTCTCCGGTCCCTCGAAGAGGATCTCCTGTTCGATCTGGTCGGCGGCCCAGCGGCCGAAGGCCTCCGGGTCGTCGCCGTGGATCGGGGCGCGGTAGATGTTGGTGTTCGGCACCTTGTGCGCGCCGGGGACCAGCGGCTCGAAGGGGGCCTTCAGGGCCGGCAGGCCGGTGATGGACAGGGCACCCTGCGGGGTGCCGTGGTAGGCGACCGCACGCGAGATGACCTTGTACTTGGTCGGCTTGCCCTTGAGCTTGAAGTACTGCTTGGCAAGCTTCCAGGCGGTCTCGACGGCCTCGCCGCCGCCGGTGGTGAAGAAGACCTTGTTGAGGTCGCCCGGCGCGTAGTCGGCGAGCCGCTCGGCCAGTTCGACGGCCTTCGGGTGGGCGTAGGACCACACCGGGAAGAAGGCCAGCTCCTGGCCCTGCTTGTAGGCAGCTTCGGCGAGCTCGTGACGGCCGTGACCGGCGTTGACCACGAACAGGCCGGACAGGCCGTCGAGGTAGCGCTTGCCCTGGTCGTCATAGATGTAGGTGCCCTCGCCACGCACGATGGTGGGAACGGGCGCGTTCTCGTAGTCCGACATGCGGGTGAAGTGCATCCACAGGTGGTCGTACGCGGTTCGGCTGAGGTCCTTGCTCACGGCTATCGGGTTCCCCACATATAGGTCTGCTTCTTGAGCTTCAGGTAGACGAAACTCTCGGTGGAGCGCACGCCGGGGATGGCCCGGATGCGTTTGTTGATCGTTTCCAGCAGGTGGTCGTCGTCCTCGCAGACGATCTCCACCATCAGGTCGAAGGAGCCCGCGGTCATCACCACGTACTCGCACTCGGCCATGGCCGACAGCGCTTCCGCGACGGGATCGAGGTCGCCTTCGACATTGATGCCGACCATCGCCTGCCGCCGGAACCCCACGGTGAGCGGGTCCGTGACGGCGACGATCTGCATCACGCCCTGATCGAGCAACTTCTGGACGCGCTGCCGCACGGCCGCCTCGGAGAGGCCGACGGCCTTGCCGATCGCGGCGTACGGACGACGCCCGTCCTCCTGGAGCTGCTCGATGATTGCGAGAGAGACGGCATCGACCGCTGGTGACGATCCGTTCCCGGTCCTGGAGTCTGCGCTGCGACTGGCCACGCATCCACTGTGCACCGAGACTCGTCTGTCTTGCAACCCTCAATCGATGAAATTCGTTGTCTGAGGGTCCAGATCTCACTGAATCCGAAGTTCTCGGCGGGTGGGTATGTCGAAAGCGTTACCTCTGCGACTAGGCTGGACGTCTCACTCATTGGACGTGTCGACAGGAGGGGTGGTTGTGACCACCGAGGTGCGCCGTCTGCGCAACTACATCAACGGGGAGTTCCGGGACGCCGCGGACGGGCGGACCATCGACGTGGTCAACCCGGCGACGGAAGAGGTTTACGCGACCTCTCCGCTCTCCGGCCAGGCCGATGTCGATGCCGCCATGGATGCAGCCGCGGCGGCCTTCCCCGCCTGGCGCGACACCACGCCCGCCGGGCGCCAGAAGGCCCTGCTGAAGATCGCGGACGCGTTCGAGGCGCGGGCGGAGGAGCTGATCGCCGCCGAGTCCGAGAACACCGGCAAGCCGATCGAGCTCACCCGCACCGAAGAGATCCCGCCGATGGTGGACCAGATCCGCTTCTTCGCGGGCGCGGCGCGGATGCTCGAAGGCCGCTCGGCCGGCGAGTACATGGAGGGGATGACCTCCATCATCCGCCGCGAGCCGGTCGGCGTCTGCGCCCAGGTCGCGCCGTGGAACTACCCGATGATGATGGCCGTATGGAAGTTCGCCCCGGCGCTCGCCGCGGGCAACACCGTCGTCATCAAGCCGTCCGACACCACCCCGGCGTCGACCGTGCTGATCGCCGAGATCATCGGCGACATCCTGCCCAAGGGCGTCTTCAACGTCATCTGCGGCGACCGCGAGACCGGCCGCGCGATGGTTGAGCACCGGACCCCGGCGATGGCCTCCATCACCGGTTCGGTACGGGCCGGCATGCAGGTCGCCGAGTCCGCCGCCAAGGACGTCAAGCGCGTTCACCTGGAGCTCGGCGGCAAGGCGCCCGTCGTCGTCTTCGAGGACTCCGACATCGCCAAGGCCGTCGAGGGCATCTCCGTCGCGGGCTTCTTCAACGCGGGTCAGGACTGTACGGCCGCGACCCGCGTCCTCGTCCACGAGTCGATCCACGACGAGTTCGTCACCGCGCTCGCCAAGGCCGCCGCCGACACGAAGACCGGGCAGCCGGACGACGAGGACGTGCTCTACGGCCCGCTCAACAACGCCAACCAGCTGAAGCAGGTCAGCGGGTTCATCGACCGGCTGCCCGCGCATGCCAAGGTCGAGGCGGGCGGCCACCGGGTCGGCGAGAAGGGCTACTTCTACGCCCCGACCGTCGTCTCCGGTCTGCGGCAGGACGACGAGATCGTCCAGAACGAGGTCTTCGGACCCGTGATCACGGTCCAGTCGTTCACCGACGAGGACCAGGCCGTGGAGTACGCGAACGGCGTGGAGTACGCCCTCGCCTCCTCGGTGTGGACCAAGGACCACGCCCGCGCGATGCGCATGTCCAAGAACCTCGACTTCGGCTGTGTGTGGATCAACACCCACATCCCGCTCGTCGCCGAGATGCCGCACGGCGGATTCAAGAAGTCCGGCTACGGCAAGGACCTCTCCGCGTACGGCTTCGAGGACTACACGCGCATCAAGCACGTCATGACCTCGCTCGACGACTGACACCCCGCGGTGGTGACGGCCCCTCGAATGTGCTAATTCGAGGGGCCGTTCCCGTGTCCTCCGCCTGATGGCGCATCGACAGGGTGTGCGAGAGAGGCCAGCTCTGCTGGACGGTTGGTCCATTGTCCGCCGCGTTCTGGACCGGGCATCCTGCGCAGGTGCGAGCGATCCCGAACAACCCCATGTCCCGCCGGTCCCTGCTGCGCGCCTTCGGGGCGGGAGCGGCCGGTGTCACGCTGGCCGGCTGCGGAGTGCCCGCTGCCTACGTGCAGCCGGGCGACCGCGCCGGACACGACTACTCCGGCGGCGACCACACGCTGCATTTCGCCAACTGGCCGCTGTATATCGACACCGATGACAAGGACCAGTCGAAGCGGCCCACCCTCGACGCCTTCGCCGAGCGCACCGGGATCTCCGTCACGTACACCGAGGAGATCAACGACAACGACGAGTTCTTCGGGAAGATCAGCCCGGCGCTGATGAACCATCAGCAGACCGGCCGGGACGTGTTCGTCATCAGTGACTGGCTGGTCGCCCGGTTCGTGCGGCTCGGATGGGTGCAGGAGATGAACCGGGCCAAGCAGCCCAATGTCGCCAGATACCTGGACCCGCAGCTGCGTTCCCCCGCCTTCGACCAGGGGCGGACGCGCAGCGTTCCCTGGCAGTCCGGGATCACCGGCATCGCGTACAACCGCAAGAAGCTCGGCCGCGAGGTCCGGCACATGAGTGATCTGTGGGCGGACGACCTGCGAGGCAAGGTGACGCTGCTGTCCGGGCTCGACGAGTCCATCGCCTTGCTGATGCAGGGCAACGGCGTCGACATCGCCCGGTGGACGCTGGACGACTTCTACACGATGTGCGACCAGGTGGAGAAGCTGGTGAAGAAGAAGCACATCCGCCGTTTCACCGGGAACGACTACATCAAGGACCTCTCGACCGGTGATGTGCTCGCCTGCCAGGCGTATTCGGGAGATGTCATCCAGCTGCAGGCGGACAACCCGGAGATCGAGTTCATGGTGCCGGAGGAAGGAGCCGAGCTCTGGGCGGAGTCGCTTGTGATCCCCAACCTCGCCCGGCACAAGCGCAATGCGGAGAAGCTGATCGACTACTACTACGAGCCGGAGGTCGCCGCGGAGCTCGCGACCTGGGTCAACTACGTCTGCCCCGTCCCGGCCGCCCGCGAGGTGCTGGCCTCCTCGAAGGACGAAGAGACCGCGGCGCTCGCCGAGAATCCGCTGATCTTCCCCGACGACGCGATGCGCAGACGGCTGGCGATCGCCCGCGACATCACGTCCGAGGAGCGCACCGAGATGGCGAAGAAGTGGAACTCCATCGTCGGGTTGTGAAACCGGTCCAGGGGTGAGGTAAAAGGCACGCAAACACGGTCGTACGCTGCGGACATGACGCCGGACCCGGTGGCCGGGCCGACGTCCGCGGCAACGGTCTGAGTCACCGGGCCGACGGGGCACCGAAGGCGGCCACCACGATGTTCATCGCCGTGGCATTCATGCCTTCCCCCTTCGCGTCCGTCGCATTGACGCTGTAGACGAGGGTCCGCGAGAGATCGCGGGTGGCCGCGACGGCTGTGTTGTAACCCCAGCGGCCACCCGTCTTGCCCCACACCTCACGCCCGCCCAGCCTCATCACCGACAGACCCGCGCTGTAGGCGGCCCGGGCGCCCGTGCCGTAGTCGCGTACCGAGGCCCCGGGCAGGGTGAACATCTCCTCCAGCAGCGGCCCGCGCACCACCCGCCCGCGGAACAGGGCCCGGATGAAGTGCTCCAGATCGGCGGTGGTGGAGATCAGATCGCCCGCCGCCCAGGCGTCCGTCGCCCCCCACACCGTCACATCGCGAAGTTCGCTGGTTCCGTCGGCCCCGGCGAAGACCTGGTAGCCGTGGTTGTGCGGGCCGCGGATCGTCGGGTCGGTGCCGGGGAAGCCGGTGTCCTTCAGTCCCAGGGGACCCAGGATGCGACGGGACACCTCCGACTCGTACGTGCGGCCCGTGACCTTCTCGATCAGCAGGCCCGCCACGGTGTAGCCGATGTTGTCGTAGTGCTGCTGCGTACCGGGCGCGAAGTCCGGCCGCTGGGAGGTGGCTTCGCGCACCATGTCCGCCGCGTCGTGCAGATCGAAGCGGTGCGCGTACCACTCGTCGAGCGTGTCGCCGCCGGAGCCGACGGACGGGATGCCGCTGGTGTGGTTCAGCAGTTGGCGCACGGTGACCTTCTTGTACGCCGCCGGGATCAGCTCCGGCAGATAGTGCCGGACCGGCAGGTTCAGGTCGAGCTTCCCCTCCCCGGCCAGCTGCAGCACGACGGCCGCCGTGAAGACCTTGGTGACCGAACCGGCCCGGAAGCGGCCCCCCGGATCCGCCGGGAGCCCCGACTCCAGGTCGTGCACACCGGAGCTGCCTCGCCAGGTTCCCGCGGTGCCTGCGACCCGGACGAGTGCGGCCGTGGCGTCGGTTCTCGGGAGCCCGGCGATCGCGGCCCGCAGGGCCTCGGCGTCCGGGGCGGCCTGCCCGGTGGTCGCGGCGGCGGTCGTCGGCGTGCGGTCTGCCGCGAGCGCCGGTCCGGCCGGGCCGGCGGCGATGCTGAGGAGCAGGGCGGCTGCGACGGCGGTACGGGAAGTGCGGGCGTTCATGTCCGGTGCCTCCTGGGCGGGGAATCCGTAACTGCTGGTGGATTCCATCCTGTTGATCCGCAGACCCCGGCGGATCACCCGGCCGAGCGGTCCTCGCCGGGCGCTTTTCTCGCCTGTGCGGGGGAGGCGGGTGACGGCTGTCCCTCCGGCGAGGGAGTGACGACGCCGCACTCGTACGCGCAGATGACCGCCTGGATCCGATCGCGCAGTCCAAGCTTGGACAGCACATTGCCGACATGGGTTTTCACCGTGTGTTCGCTGACGACCAGCGCGGCCGCTATCTCCGCGTTCGACAGGCCGCGGGCCAGGTGCAGCAGCGTCTCGCGCTCGCGGGCGGTCAGCACGTCGAGGCGCGCCGCCGACGACACGGCTGTGGCCGCCGGCCGCGAGGTGTAGTCGGCGATCAGCCGGCGGGCCACCGAGGGCGCCAGCAGCGAGTCCCCGGCCGCCACCACCCGTACCGCGTGCACCAGATCGTCGCGGCGCACGTCCTTGAGCAGAAACCCGCTGGCCCCCGCGTGCAACGCCTCATAGACGTAATCGTCCGAGTCGAAGGTGGTGAGCATGACCGTCCGGCAGCCGGTCTCCGTGCTGATGGCGCGGCACGCCTCGATGCCGTCCGTGCCGGGCATCCGAATGTCGAGCAGCGCCACGTCGGGCGCCAGCCGGCGCACCGCGTCGACTGCCGCGGCGCCGTCGCCCGCCTCGGCCACCACCTCGATGTCCGGCTGTGCGGCAAGGATCATCGCGAAGCCGCTGCGCACGAGCTCCTGGTCGTCGGCCACCACCACACGAATCGTCAACTTCCCACTCCTGTACGTGTATCTCCCTGTGGAAGCGTCACCCGGACCCGGAACCCCCGGCCATTCGGACCCGGGCCGGTGACGGCGGTGCCGCCGTGTGCCGCCGCGCGCTCCCGGATACCGATCAGGCCCATGCCGGTGCCGGTGCCGGTGCCGGTCCCGGAACCGCGGCCGTCATCGGTAATGGTGAGGGTCAACGCTTCCGTTCCGTATGCCAGGTGTACGGACACCGTGTCGGCGGCTGCGTGTTTGACGGCGTTCGTCAGGGCCTCCTGCACGATCCGGTGCACCGTGGCCTCGACGGCCAGGCCGAGCGGCCGGGCCGGGCCCGTGACCTCGTACGGGATGTCCAGGCCGCTGCCGCGTACTCGCGCGATCAGTGCCGGCAGTTCCGCCAGTGAGGGCTGGGGTTCCCGGGGTGCGTCCGGTGCGCTCTCGTTCTCGCGCAGCACGCCGAGCATCCGGCGCAGCTGCACCATGGCGTCCCGGCCCGTCTCCGAGATCGCGTCGAACGCCGCCTCGGCACGTTCCGGCGCTGTCCGGACCGCGACCGGTCCGGCTTCCGCCTGCACGATCATCAGGCTCACCGCGTGCGACAGGATGTCGTGCATCTCCCGTGCGATCCGGGCCCGTTCGCGCGCCGCCGCCTGCTCGGCCTCGATCCGGTGCGTCAGCTCCAGCTGCCGGGCCCGGTCCTCCACCGCATTCAGATAGGCCTTGCGTGTCACGGTGAACCGGCCGAACGCGTAGGCCGCGGCGAACACGAAGAGGGAGAAGAGCTGCTCCCTGATCTCGCTGCTGTCGAGGCCGACCGAGAACACCACCGCCACAGCCGTGAGCACCGTGATGCCGAGCCGTTTCAGCGGCGAGGAGAGTTCGGCCACCGTGTAGAACGCCACGAGGCCGGTGTACGGGAGCGGCTGGCCCGGACCGTCGACGGCGAACTTGTACAGACCACCGGCCAGGAGCACGCCGATCAGGGCCGCGACCGGTGCCCGCCGACGGGCGAGCAGCGGCAGCACGGTCAAGGTGGTCAGCCCGTACGCCGTCCATGTCGCCTCCGGCAGCTCAGGGGCACGCGGGACGACGAACGGCATGGTCACCGCGGCCTGCACCAGCAGTGCGACGGTGAGGTCCACGGTCCGGGGGCCGGCCCCGAGCACCCTCGGGGCCAGGTCTCTCATGTGCATGCTGTCGGTGCTGTCAGGGCTTCCGGGCGACGGTGCCGAACTGGGCGACCACCGGCGCCGTGGTTCCCGGGTCGGTCCGCCACCGCGCACACGAGACGATGCCCGGCTCGGGCAGGACGGGGGCTGCTGTGCGGTTCGGTCACATCTGCTCCTCGGGCACCGGTTTCCGCGACCAGCGGTGGGGCACCACCCATGATGCCGGATCGATCAAGAAAGCTCAGCGGACCGGAAGTTGGCGAGCAGACCGTGCAGGGCGTCGACCCGGTTGGTGGTGATCGAGTCGACGCCGTGTCCGATCAGACGGCGCATCGTGCGCCTGGTGTCGGCCGTCCAGGCGGAGACCAGCAGCCCGTCCCCGTGGATACGGTCCGTCAGTTCCCGGCTCACCAGCCCGAACCGGTAGTTCAGCCAGCGCGGCCTCACCACGTCCAGCAGGGCGGGGCGGGGTGGGGCGAGGGTCGTCCAGGTGAGGGCGATCTCGGCGGACGGATCCGCGGCGCGTACCCGCAGCATGGCCTCGGGGCCCGCGCAGTAGTACGTACGCTCCCCGGCCCCGCACTCGCGGACCAGGCCGATGGTCTTTCGTACCGACTCGTCGGTGGAGCCGGGCAGATCGAGCATGAGGCGGTGCGTCCCGGCGGCGAGCAGCGCCTCGCGCAGGGTGGGCACACCGCCCGCCGTCAGCTCGGTGAGCTCCTGGTGGGTGAGCCGGTCCAGTCTGCGCTCGTGCCCCCACAGCCGCTCCAGCGTGGCGTCGTGCAGCAGGACCGGTACCCCGTCGCGGGTGACCCGGACATCGATCTCGACCGCGTCCGCCCCCCGTTCGATGGCGGAGCGGATCGAAGGGAGGGTGTTCTCGCGGACACGGTACGGATCGCCGCGGTGGGCTACGGCGGTGACAGAGGCGGCCATGGGGCCATTGTCACCAACGGCGGTCACCGGCCGACGCGCTGCAGCCAGTCCGACGTGTACGTGTCGATCTCGGCGGCCAGCGTCCGCTTGCCGGCCGGGTCGAGGTACGAGGCCTCCACCGCGTTCTTCGCGAGCGCCGCAAGACCCTGCTCGTCCAGACCGAGGAGGCGGGCCGCCACCGCGTACTCGGTGTTGAGGTCGGTGCCGAACATCGGCGGGTCGTCGCTGTTGATGGTGACCAGGACTCCGGCGTCCACCATCTCCTTGACCGGGTGCAGGTCGAGATCGGTCACGGCGCGGGTTGCGATGTTCGAGGTCGGGCAGACCTCCAGCGCGATCCGGTGCTCGGCGAGGTGGTCGAGGAGCCTGCGGTCCCGGGTGGCGCTGGTGCCGTGGCCGATGCGCTCGGCGCGCAGTTCGGTGAGGGCGTCCCAGATCGTCTGCGGGCCCGTGGTCTCCCCGGCGTGCGGGACGGAGTGCAGACCCTCGGCGATCGCCCGGTCGAAGTACGGCTTGAACTGCGGGCGGGGCACGCCGATCTCCGGACCGCCGAGCCCGAACGAGACGAGCCCCTCGGGCCGCAGGTCCACGGCGAGCCGGGTGGTCTCCTCGGCTGCTTCGAGCCCGGCCTCACCGGGAATGTCGAAGCACCAGCGCAGGACGACCCCGAGCTCGGCCTCGGCGGCCTTGCGGGCGTCCTCTATCGCCTCCATGAACCCCTGCTCCGGAATGCCGCGCCGGGTCGAGCTGAACGGGGTGACGGTCAGTTCCGCGTACCGGATGTTCTGGCGGGCCATGTCACGGGCGACCTCGAAGGTCAGCAGCCGGACGTCCTCCGGGGTGCGGACCAGGTCCACGACGGAGAGATAGACGTCGATGAAGTGGCCGAAGTCGGTGAAGGAGAAGTAGTCGGCCAGCGCCTTGGGGTCGGTGGGGACCTTGGAGTCCGGGTGGTGGGCGGCCAGTTCGGCGACGATGCGGGGCGAGGCGGATCCGACATGGTGGACATGCAGTTCGGCCTTGGGCAGCCCCGCGATAAAGGCGTGCAGATCGGTCATCGGATCCTCCGGGGGCGTGATGTGGAGCCGTCCGGGCACGGGACGGCCCGGTGTGGGACGGGGAACATCGTAGGCCGGAGTGATGGTTGCCGGGGCGGCCCGTAGCATGACGGGACCACGATGGGGGAGGCCCATGTCAGAGAACACAGAGCAGCCCGCGGACGGGGCTGCGCCACGCGATCCATGGGCTCCGCCGGACAGCAGGGTGCCGCTGGAGAAGCAGCCCGGTGACCCGCGCCCGCCCGCTGTGCACGACCAGCAGACGGTCACCTCGATGCCGGCCACAGGAACGGGACCGGCGCCCACGGCGGGGTTCGGCGCCGCACCCGGGACCGGCCCCTTTGCCGCACCGGGGACCGGCCCTCTGCCCGGAGCGGGACAAGCGCCCGGGAACGTACCGCCGCCGCCGATCGCGCCGGGCGGTCCCGGGCAGCAGGTCCCTCCGGCAGGACAGTACGGGTACCCTGCCGCACCAGCCCCGCAGTACGGCGGATATCCGGGCTACCCCGGCTACGGCCAGGGGGCTTGGGGCGGACCGGCGCCCGCGAACGGGCTGGGTATCGCGTCGATGGTGCTCGGCATCATCGCCGTGGCCGGCTTCTGCATGTGGGGGCTCGGGGTCGTCCTCGGCGTCCTCGCGCTGATCTTCGGTGTCATAGGCCGCGGCCGGGTCAGCCGGGGTGAGGCGAACAACGGCGGCGTCGCGCTGGCCGGCATCATCCTGGGCTCGCTCGGCATCGTGATCAGCGGAGCGTTCCTGGGCTTCCTGATCTGGGGCGTCAGCCACGACTTCAACAACCAGGACTCCTACGACGACACGTACGGAATGTCCCTGGTCGTGGACGGCACGCGGTAGAGGCAGGAATGCCGCTGCACAGAGCAAGGCCCGCGGGGCGGTGGGGAGTACCCCGACCGCCCCGCGGGCCTTTTCATGTCCCGTCGGGCACGGCGCGCAGCCGTGTTCGCGCCTCCATGAGGGCGAACCCCAGCAGATTCAGCCCCCGCCAGCGCTCCGGATTTTTTGCTCGCGGGTCGTCCGCCGCCAGTCCGATGCCCCAGATCCTGTCCAGGGGGCTTGCCTCGACCAGCACCCGGTCCCCGGTGTTCAGCAGGAACGCGCGCAGCCCGGCGTCCTGGCCGAACTTGTGGACACTGCCCGCCACCACCAGGGCGAACCGCTCCCGCTCCCACACCGTGTCGTCGAAGGCGCGGACCAGCCGGCCCGCCTTCTTCGCCGCCGCGGGGCTGCTCGCGGACAGCGCACGGTGCTCCGCCTCCGCGTCGCCGAAGAGCCGCGCCTTGCCGGCCATCATCCAGTGCTCGGCCGACGCATACGTCACCCCGTCGACCGTGAACGGCGCAGGCCACCACTGGCTGAGGCAGCTCGCACCGATCCGCCCGTCCGGCCGAGGGCGGTGCCCCCAGAACGGCAGGTACTTCACTTTCTCACCGCGACGGGTCCGCGCCACGAGCTCGCTCAGGTGTTCCATGACATGCGAGTCTGGCATCCGCCACTGACACTCCGTACGTGGATTTCCGCAGCGACACGACACATGGTCGACAGTTTCCGTCGCGTAACCAAAAGGCAACAACGGAATCACTTGTTGGGGTCAGCCTCCTCTGTCAGGATCGGCACTCAAATCGAGCAGAAGGTACGCCGCCCCGGTTCACGGAGACAGCGGCGGAGGAGAGCGTCATGGGCAACGGCTTCCACGTGCGGGACCGCTTCGCGGCCGGCGCGCAGTACATCGGCGGAAAGCTGCGCTCCGGCACATCGGGACGCAGCCACGACGTCGTGAACCCGGCTACGGGTGAGATCGTCTACACCTACGAACTGGCGGGCACCGCCGATGTCGACGCGGCCGTCGCGGCCGCCCGCGAGGCGTTCCCCGGCTGGTCGGGTGCCACCCCGGCCGAGCGGTCCGAGGCGATGCACCGGTTCGCCGCCGTCCTCGCGGAGCAGGCCGACGACTTCGCGTACGCCGAGTCGCTCCAGTGCGGCAAGCCCATCAAGCTCTCCACCGAGTTCGACGTGCCCGGCACCGTCGACAACACCTCCTTCTTCGCCGGCGCCGCCCGCCACCTGGAAGGCAAGGCCGCCGGGGAGTACGACGGCGACCACACCTCGTACGTACGCCGCGAGGCCATCGGCGTCGTCGGCTCGATCGCCCCCTGGAACTACCCGCTCCAGATGGCCGCCTGGAAGGTCCTCCCGGCGGTCGCGGCGGGCAACACGATCGTGCTGAAGCCCGCCGAGATCACCCCGCTGACCTCGCTGATGTTCGCCCAGGCGGCCACCGAGGCAGGCATCCCGGACGGTGTGATCAACATCGTCACCGGCGCGGGCAAGGACGCGGGCGAACATCTCGTCGGCCACCCGGACGTCGTGATGACCTCCTTCACCGGCTCCACCGCCGTCGGCAAGCGGGTCGCGGAGATCGCCACCGCCACCGTCAAGCGCCTCCACCTCGAACTCGGCGGCAAGGCCCCCTTCGTGGTCTTCGACGACGCCGACCTGGAGGCCGCTGTCAACGGCGCGGTCGCCGGAGCGCTCATCAACACGGGTCAGGACTGCACCGCCGCCACCCGCGCCTACGTCCAGCGGCCGCTCTACGACGCCTTCGTCCAGGGCGTCGCCTCGCTGATGGAGACCGTCCGGCTCGGCGATCCCTTCGACCCGTCGACCGACCTCGGCCCGCTGATCAGCCACGCCCAGCGGGACCGGGTCGCCGGCTTCGTCGAGCGCGCCCGTGCGTACGCCACCGTCGTGACCGGCGGTGAGGCCCCCGGCGGCGACCTCGCGGACGGTGCCTACTACCGGCCGACGCTCGTCGCGGGCGCCGCTCAGGACAGCGAGATCGTCCAGTCGGAGATTTTCGGCCCGGTCCTGGTCGTGCTGCCCTTCGACACTGATGACGAGGGCATCGCCCTCGCCAACGACACCCCGTACGGACTCGCCGCCTCCGCCTGGAGCCGCGACCTGTACCGGGCGGGCCGCGCCACCCGCGAGATCAAGGCGGGCTGCGTCTGGGTCAACGACCACATCCCGATCATCAGCGAGATGCCGCACGGCGGATACAAGGCCAGCGGCTTCGGCAAGGACATGTCGGTGTACTCGTTCGAGGAGTACACACAGGTCAAGCACGTGATGTACGACAACACCGCGGTCGTCCGCAAGGACTGGCACCGCACGATCTTCGGGGACCGATAACCAGGCCGGACAACGGCCACACCCACCCGAAAGGGCAACGCGCATGGAGCAGTACGAGCCGGAGCACCTCTCCGCGGCCCAACTGGCCGCGATGCGGCGCAGTCTCACCAGTGGCAGGGGTGCCCTCACCCGCCGTTCGTTGCTGCGCGCCTCCGGCATGGGCGCGCTCGCGCTCGGCGGCCTGGGCACGCTGAGCGCGTGCGGCATCCCGCCCGCGCAGCGGGAGGGGGACGCAGCGGCGGCCTCCGACGACCACTCGGCCAAGGAGAAGCAGGTCAACTTCTCCAACTGGACCGAGTACATGGACGTCACCGACGACGGCAAGCACCGGCCCACCCTGGAGGCGTTCACCGAGCGCACCGGGATCCAGGTCAAGTACACCGAGGACATCAACGACAACGTCGAGTTCTTCGGCAAGATCAAGCCGCAGCTCGCGGCCGGCCAGGACACCGGCCGCGACATCATCAACGTCACCGACTGGCTGGCCGCACGCATCGTCCGCCTCGGCTGGGCGCAGAAGCTCGACGCGTCGAACCTGCCGCACGCCTACGCCAACCTCTCGGCCCAGTTCCGCTCCCCGGACTGGGACCCCGGCCGCGCCTACTCGTACCCGTGGGCGGGCATACCCACCGTCATCGCCTACAACTCCAAGGCGACCGGAGGCCGTAAAGTCGATTCCGTCAGCCAGCTGCTCGACGACCCGAAGCTCAAGGGACGGGTCAGCTTCCTCTCGGAGATGCGCGACTCGATCGGCATGACCCTGCTCGACATGGGCAAGGACCCCGGCACCTTCACCGACGCCGACTACGACGCCGCGATCGGCCGGCTCCAGAAGGGCGTCGACAAGAACCAGATCCGGCGCTTCACCGGCAACGACTACACGGCAGACCTCGACAAGGGCGACATTGCCGCCTGCGTCGCCTGGGCGGGCGACATCATCCAGCTCCAGGCCGGAAACCCGGACATCAAGTACGCCATCCCGGCCGCCGGTTACATCATTTCCAGCGACAACCTGCTCGTCCCGGTGAAGGCCCGGCACAAGACCAACGCCGAGAAACTCATCGACTACTACTACGAGCCGCCGGTCGCCGCCAAGCTCGCCGCGTACATCAACTTCGTCTGTCCGGTCGACGGAGTCCGCGACGAACTGGCGAAGATCGACCAGGCGATGGCCGACAACGTCCTGATCCTTCCCGACAAGGAGATGGCGGCCCGGTCGCACGCCTTCCGCTCGCTGACCTCCAAGGAAGAGACGGCGTACGAGGAGAAGTTCGCCAAGCTCATCGGCGCCTGACCGACCCGACATTCCTTCCCCCCGATCTCCCCCTGACACCACTGGGACTCCGACCCATGACACAGCAGCAGACAGAAGGCGGCGACGTCCGCCTCACCGGGATCAGCAAGACGTACGGCTCCTTCAAAGCCGTCCAGCCGCTCGATCTGACCGTTCCGCAGGGCTCCTTCTTCGCCCTGCTCGGGGCGTCCGGCTGCGGCAAGACCACCACCCTGCGGATGATCGCGGGGCTGGAGGAGGCCACCACCGGCACCATCTCGCTGGGCGGCCGGGACATCACCGACCTCCCCCCGTACAAGCGGCCTGTCAACACCGTCTTCCAGAGCTATGCGCTCTTCCCGCACCTCGACATCAGCGAGAACGTCGCCTTCGGTCTGCGCCGGCGCGGCATCAAGTCGGTCAAGAAGCAGGTCGACGACATGCTGGAGCTCGTCCAGCTCGGCGACTTCGCGAAGCGCAAACCGCACCAGCTCTCCGGCGGCCAGCAGCAGCGCGTCGCCGTCGCCCGCGCCCTGATCAACCACCCGCAGGTGCTCCTGCTCGACGAGCCCCTCGGCGCCCTCGACCTCAAGCTGCGCCGCCAGATGCAGCTGGAGCTCAAGCGCATCCAGACCGAGGTCGGCATCACGTTCATCCATGTCACCCACGACCAGGAGGAGGCCATGACCATGGCCGACACCGTCGCGGTGATGAACGCGGGCCGCGTCGAACAGCTCGGCGCCCCGGCGGATCTGTACGAGAATCCGAAGACGACGTTCGTCGCCAACTTCCTCGGCACCTCCAACCTCATCGAGGGCGAGATCACCGAGGCCGGCGAGGACATCCTGGTCGGTGCGGGCGGCATGACGCTGCGGCTGCCCGCCGGGCGGTGCCAGGCCCCGACCGCCCGTGGCGGCAAGCTGCTGCTCGGTGTCCGTCCGGAGAAGATCTCCCTCGCCCACGCCGACGACGCGGACTCCATAGCCGCCGGACGCAACCGGGTCACCGGCCGGATCACCGACTCCAGCTTCATCGGTGTCTCCACGCAGTACGTGGTGGAGAGCCCGGCCGGCAAGGCGCTTCAGGTGTACGAGCAGAACATTGAGCGCGACACCCGGCTCACCCCGGGAGCCGACGTCGTTCTGCACTGGAACCCCGCGCACACCTTCGGCCTCGACGCGGCCCAGGACATCGACGCAGGCGTGGAGACGGTGGAGGACGCGACGTGACCGTCACCGAAGCGCCGCCCGCGCCGCCCACAGACCCCGCCGAACTCCCTGTACGCAAGGCCTCCACCCGCAAGCGGCTCGTGCCGTACTGGCTGCTGCTCCCCGGCATCCTGTGGCTCGTCGTCTTCTTTGCGCTGCCGATGGTCTACCAGGCGTCGACCTCCGTACAGACCGGATCCCTGGAGAAGGGGTTCGAGGTCACCTGGCACTTCCAGACCTACTGGGACGCGCTGTCCGAGTACTACCCGCAGTTCATCAGGTCCCTGCTGTACGCGGGCACCGCGACGATCCTGTGCCTGCTGCTCGGCTACCCGCTCGCGTATCTCATCGCGTTCAAGGCGGGCCGCTGGCGCAACGTGGTGCTGGTGCTGGTCATCGCGCCGTTCTTCACCAGCTTCCTGATCCGTACGCTCGCCTGGAAGACGATCCTCGCGGACGGCGGTGCGGTCGTCGACGTGCTGAACACCCTGCACGTCCTGGACGTCACCAGCTGGCTCGGCTGGACCGAGAACAACCGGGTGCTGGCCACGCCGATGGCGGTGGTCTGCGGTCTGACGTACAACTTCCTGCCGTTCATGATCCTGCCGCTCTACACCTCGCTGGAGCGGATCGACGGCAGGCTGCACGAGGCGGCCGGCGACCTGTACGCCACCCCCGCCACCACCTTCCGCAAGGTGACGTTCCCGCTCTCCATGCCGGGCGTCGTCTCCGGCACGCTGCTGACCTTCATCCCGGCCAGCGGTGACTACGTCAACGCGGAACTGCTGGGCTCCACCGACACCAAGATGGTCGGCAGCGTCATCCAGACCCAGTTCCTGCGCGTCCTCGACTACCCGATGGCGGCCGCGCTCTCCTTCATCCTCATGGCGGTGGTCCTGCTGATGGTCACCGTCTACATCCGCCGCTCCGGGACGGAGGACCTGGTCTGATGTCCGTACTGCGCTGGCTCCGCCGCCATCTGATCGTCATCGCGGGTCTGCTGACCCTCGCGTACATGATCCTGCCGAACATCGTCGTCATGGTGTTCTCCTTCAACAAGCCGAACGGGCGCTTCAACTACGCCTGGCAGCGCTTCTCACTGGACGCCTGGAAGGACCCCTGCGGCGTCGCCGACATGTGCGGCTCGCTCTCGCTCTCTCTTCAGATCGCCACCTGGGCGACCATCGGCGCGACCGCGCTCGGCACGATGATCTCCTTCGCGCTGGTCCGCTACCGCTTCCGGGCGCGTGGCGCGATCAACTCGCTGATCTTCCTGCCGATGGCGATGCCCGAGGTCGTCATGGCCGCCTCGCTGCTCACGCTCTTCCTCAACATGGGTGCGCAGCTCGGTTTCTGGACGATCCTTATTGCGCACATCATGTTCTGCCTGAGTTTCGTCGTGACGGCGGTCAAGGCGCGCGTGATGTCGATGGACCCGAGGCTGGAGGAGGCGGCCCGCGATCTGTACGCGGGCCCCGTGCAGACCTTCCTGCGGGTGACCCTGCCGATCGCCGCCCCCGGAATCGCCGCAGGAGCGCTGCTCGCCTTCGCGCTCTCCTTCGACGATTTCATCATCACCAATTTCAACGCGGGCTCGACCGTGACCTTCCCCATGTTCGTCTGGGGTTCGGCACAGCGCGGCACACCCGTGCAGATCAACGTCATCGGCACGGCGATGTTCATCATTGCCGTACTGGTGGTTGTCGCCGGCCAGCTGGTCGCGAACCGGCGAAAGAACAGCGCACGACCCTGAAATCCTGAAGGAGTTGGAAACCATGGCCCCAGCTGCCATGCGTACTGCTGCACAATCACTCTCCGGCGCCCGGCCGGTCTCGTTCTGGCTGGACGACCCCGGCAGGCCCGAGGCGCTTCCCGCGCTCATCGGCGCCGAACACTGCGATCTGCTCGTCATCGGCGGCGGATACAGCGGACTGTGGACCGCACTGATCGCCAAGGAACGCGACCCGGAACGGGACGTCGTACTGATCGAGGGGCACGAGGTGGGCTGGGCCGCCTCGGGCCGCAACGGCGGATTCTGCGCCGCCTCCCTCACCCATGGCCTCCCCAACGGCCTGGAACGCTGGCCCGACGAGATCAAGAAGCTGGAGGAGATGGGCGAGCAGAACCTCGACGCCATCGAGGCGGCTGTCGCCCGCTACTCCATCGACTGCGAGTTCGAGCGCACTGGCGAGATCGATGTCGCCACGGAACCCCACCAGCTCGAAGAACTCCGGGAATGGCACCGGGAAGCGGAGCAACTCGGCTTCACCGGAGTGGAATTCCTCGATCAGGACGCACTGCGCGCGGAGGTCGACTCACCGACATTCCTGGGTGGGCTCTGGGACCGGCGCGGGGTCGCCATGCTGCACCCCGCCAAGCTCGCCTGGGGGCTGAAGCAGGCCTGCCTCGATCTGGGTGTACGGGTGTACGAGCACACTCGGGGCCTCGAACTGGTCAGGACCGCCACCGGGATGGCGGTCCGCACGCCGTACGGGAAGGTCCTCGCCCGGCGGGTCGCGCTCGGCACGAACATCTTCCCGTCACTGGTGAAGCGGGTGCGTCCGTACACCGTCCCGGTCTACGACTACGCGTTGATGACCGAACCGCTCACCGCCGATCAGCTCGCCTCCATCGGCTGGAAGAACCGGCAGGGTCTCGGCGACAGCGCCAACCAGTTCCACTACTTCCGGCTCTCCGCGGACAACCGGATCCTGTGGGGCGGCTATGACGCGATCTATCCGTACGGTGGCCGGCTGAGCGCCGATCTCGACCAGCGGCCTGAGACGTTCCTCAAGCTCGCGGGCCAGTTCTTCGACTGCTTCCCGCAGTTGGCCGGGGTGCGTTTCAGCCACGCCTGGGGCGGTGCGATCGACACCTGTTCCCGTTTCTCCGCCTTCTTCGGGACGGCCCATCAGGGTCGGGTCGCCTACGCCGCCGGATTCACCGGGCTCGGTGTCGGAGCAACCCGGTTCGGCGCCGACGTGATGCTCGACCTGCTGTCGGGCGAGAGGACCGAGCGGACCGGTCTGGAAATGGTGCGCACCAAGCCGATGCCGTTCCCCCCGGAGCCGTTCGCCTGGGCCGGGATCGAACTCACGAAGAGGTCCCTGGCCAGGGCGGACAGCAATGGCGGGCACCGCAATCTGTGGCTGCGGACGATGGACCGCCTGGGGCTCGGCTTCGACAGCTGACCGGGCCGCGAGCCGGGACGCTCGCGGTGTGATCCGGTTCACTGCCGACTGGTGGCCCCCACCCGCACCTGGCCCGGACTGCGCGGACCGATGAGGTGGTCGAGCAACTGGGACCGCTTCGACAACGGTGGGCTCTCGAAGAACTTCGACGCCTACTCCGGCGGCTGACGCCGCCGTGAGGAGCCGCTCGACCAGCTGAACGCCAGGAGGAGCAGCCCGCTCAGGCACCAGCTGCCGAGCACATCCAGCGGCCAGTGATAGCCGCGCAGCACCAGACCGATGCCCGTCGCCACTGTCAGCAGGACAGCGGCGGCGGGCATCATCCATGACCACGTCGACCGCCCTGCCGGGCCTGTGCGCGGTGCGAGCAGCAGCGCGGCGGCCCCGTACGCCACCGCGGCCGTCGCCGCATGGCCCGACGGGTAGTAGCCGGTCACCTCGGTCAGCGGTCCCGGACGGGCGATCAAGTCCTTGAGCGGGACGACCAGCGCGGGTACCGCTGCCATGGCGAGCGCCGCGGACAGCGGCGCACGGCGTGCGCCGCGCAGCAGCGCGTAGACGATCGCGCACCCCAGGACCGGGAGCGCGACCTGCATGTTGCCGAGATCGGCGAGGAATTCGGTGAGCCGGGCGGGACCGTGTCCGACGACGGTCCGGCCGATCCGCTCGTCCAGCCCGCGCAGCGGGCCGTCGGCCGCGACCTGCCAGGTGAGGAGCGCGAAGACCGTGAGCAGCGATGACACCAGCGAAAGGAGAGAAGCCGACCGCCCCGGAACAGGGGGGGTGGTTCCGGGGCGACCGCCTGGACCGGTTTGCCGCGCGCCCCGGGGGGTTTGGGGCGAGCGGCCATCCGATCGGTGAGGAGTTCCGGAGCCAGAGGCTCCAGTGGTGTGCGCGAAGGCACGACCAGGACGGTGCCGGGGAAGCTCCGACCCGGTCTCACTCGCGGTGCCCTGCGAGCGGGGTGTTTCTCTCATCTGGAGAAACCGTACGGCAGCCGATGGGGGGCCGACAGCCGGAATCGGATCCCGCCATCGGCCCCCCACACCTTCTTCACAGACCCTCACGTGGGCCCGGTCGAGATCGGCTCCGGGACCGGATCAGATCTGCGCGAAAGCCTGCTCGATGACGTCGAGGCCCTCGTTCAGCAGGTCCTCGCCGATCACCAGCGGCGGCAGGAAGCGCAGCACATTGCCGTACGTGCCACAGGTGAGGACGAGCACGCCCTCGGCGTGGCAGGCCTTCGCGAGCTTCGCGGCGGCCTCCGGGTTCGGGTCCTTCGTGCCGGACTTCACCAGCTCGATCGCGATCATCGCGCCGCGGCCGCGGATGTCACCGATGACATCGCCGTTCGGCAGCTTCGCCTGCATCTCGGCGAGGCGGCCCTTCATGACCTCCTCGATGCGCTTCGCCTTCCCGTTCAGGTCCAGCTCACGCATGGTCTCGATGGCGCCGAGCGCACCCGCGCAGGCCACCGGGTTACCGCCGTACGTACCGCCGAGGCCGCCCGCCTGCGCGGCGTCCATGATCTCGGCGCGGCCGGTCACTGCCGAGAGCGGCAGACCGCCCGCGATGCCCTTGGCGGTGGTGATCAGGTCGGGGACGATGCCCTCGTCCTCACAGGCGAACCACTGGCCGGTACGGCAGAAGCCGGACTGGATCTCGTCCGCGACGAAGACGATGCCGTTGTCCTTGGCGAACTGCGCGATGGCGGGGAGGAAGCCCTTCGCCGGCTCGATGAAGCCGCCCTCGCCGAGCACCGGCTCGATGATGATCGCGGCGACGTTGTCGGCGCCGATCTGCTTGGTGATCTGGTCGATGGCCTGGGCGGACGCCTCGGCGCCGGCGTTCTCCGCACCGGTCGGCCAGCGGTAGCCGTACGCCACCGGGACGCGGTAGACCTCGGGCGCGAACGGACCGAAGCCCTGCTTGTACGGCATGTTCTTGGCGGTCAGCGCCATCGTGAGGTTCGTCCGGCCGTGGTAACCGTGGTCGAAGACGACGACGGCGGTGCGCTTGGTGTAGACGCGGGCGATCTTCACGGCGTTCTCGACGGCTTCGGCGCCGGAGTTGAACAGCGCGGACTTCTTGGCGTGGTCGCCCGGCGTCAGCTCGGCGAGCTGCTCACAGACCTCGACGTACCCCTCGTACGGCGTGACCATGAAACAGGTGTGGGTGAAGTCGGCCAGCTGCGCGGACGCGCGGCGTACGACGGCCTCGGCGGAGGCGCCGACCGAGGTCACGGCGATGCCGGAGCCGAAGTCGATCAGGCGGTTGCCGTCCACGTCCTCGATGATCCCGCCACCGGCACGGGCGGTGAACACCGGCAGGGTGGAGCCCACACCTGCGGCGACCGTCGCGAGACGGCGGGCCTGCAGCTCCACCGACTTCGGGCCGGGAATGGCAGTGACGACGCGGCGCTCCTGCGGAATTGCGGTCATGCGGGGCTCCTGGGGGTGTTTCGGACGCTTCTCTCTGCAGGCTAGGGGCGAGGCCGGGGGTCCGGCATGTTCCGTTCGGGAGAAGTGGCGGATCGCGGTTGTCCGTCTCGGACATAGCGACCGGCATGGCCCTCGGCCCGGCAGCAGGTGCGGGGCATCCCGATCAACAGCGTCTGACGGGGTGGTACGGGGCACTAGATTGAGGGGATCGGGCGCCCGCGCCCGGAGTTACCGGTCGGCGCTGGTCAGGGGACGAGGGACAGCACATGGACACCGAGGGCACGTACGACTCACGCGGCACCCGCTCCGGTCATTCGGTGCCGCGCCCGGCCGGCCCGCCACCACCCGTACTGCCGCCCATGCCGGGCCACGCACCGGCCTCCGGGCCCTCCCTCGGCGACTGGCTGCGCATCCCCAGGCCCCTCGCGGAACCGGGCGTCTGGCGGTTCGGTCACACCTCCCGGCCCGCCCAGGAAGAGGAGCGCACGCCCGACCGCACCCTGCTCAGCGGAGCCGTGATCTCCCTGCTGGCCGCCATCCTCGTCTGGTCGCTCTGGCGCAACGGATACATCCCGTACTGGCGGGTCCCGCTGAAGCTCTTCACCCCCGACGGCTGGTGGGGACCGTTCGGCGATCAGCCGCTGACCCATGGGGCCGTACGGGCGCTCGACATGTACCGCCTCCTGATCATCGGAGCAATCTTCTACGGGTTCGGTCGTCTGGGTAACTGGCGAGCCGCGTTCGAACGATGGGCCGGGGGCCGGGGACCCGCCGCCCGGGCCGGCGGCGCCGCGGTCGGCGCCCTGCTGGTCTGGATCCTCGTATGGAACGGGACCGTGCCGGGCATGGAGCTCACCTTCAGCTTCGCCGCACCGTGGCTGGGCACCGACCGCACCGTGACCACCGCGGTCACGTACACGCTGTACGCCCTGATCACCCTGGCGATCGTGTGGCCGTTCGCGAAGCTCGGACGATGGGCGGAACTGCGGCGCCGGACCTCCGCCGGCAACGGACCGCAGCACCCGCCGACGGCCCACGCCACCACGACCGGGCGTGCGAAAAACAACGTGCACGGCGGCACGGCCCAGGACACGGGCCGCGGCACCGAAGGCCGCACGGACGACGGCGCGGACGATCCGGCCGAGTGGCCCGACCTGCGCGCCGCCGGACAGAACCAGGCCGCCGCCAAGCTCTCCCAGGAGGCGCGGTCGGGCCGGATGAACGACGTCGACTACGCCCGTATCCGACGTGCCTGGACATCCGTACGCGCCGACAGCAGCCGCCTCGCCGCCTTCACCGACACCGTGCTGCGCAACGGCGCCGCCGCCTGCACCCACCCCTCCGGCGCACGTGATCTCCCGGTCCGTGCCGCCCGGCACGATCTGCTGGTCGACCAGGTCAGACTCGGCACCGTCGACGACAGCGAACGCAACCCCTACGCACGCCGCGGCAACGGCATCGCCCTCGACCCCGGGCTGCTCGGCACGTCCCTGCTGGCGGTCGGGCCGCCGGGGGCGGGCAAGAGCCGCGCATTGATCCGGCCGGTCGTCGAATCCCTCGCCCTCCAGGCGCTCGCCGGGCGCGCCGCCGTCGTCGCGGTGTGCGCCGCCGGAACCCAGCTCGGTGCCGACGAGGGCTTCGACATCGTGGTCAAGCTCGGCGACCCGTCCTCCGTCCACGATCTCGACCTGTACGGAGGCACCACCGACCCCGACGAAGCCGCTGCCGTGCTGGCCGAAGGGCTCGTCGGCGATCTCCAGGAGGTGGACAGCCGACGTGCCGCCACCGCCCTCGCCCAGCTCCTCGGTCCCTACCGCGCCGCCCACGGCCGCTTCCCCTCCGTCCCGCAGCTGCGGGAACTGCTCGACGACGTACCGGAGACGCTCTCCACCCTGCGCGAGGCCCTCGACGCCACGGGCCGGCAGGACATGCACCGCGAACTGGACGCGCGCGCCCGCCAGTCCGGCGCCCCCGGCGACGCCGGACCCGCGCTCGCCGACCGGGTCGCGCTCCTCGACCGGCCCGCGTTCGCCGATTTCTTCGACACCGCCGGCAAGACCCGCCCCTTCTCCCTGCGGGCCCTGGAACACCCACTGAGGGTCCGCATCGACCTGCCCGAACGCGGCCACGCCGAGGCGTCGAGGATGCTGGCCCGCCTTGTCCTCGCCCAGTTCACAGCGAGCGCCGCCACCCGCACGGACCGCTCGCTCTTCGCCTGCCTCGTCCTCGACGACGCCACCCGCACCCTGACCCCGGACACCGTCCGCGGAATCCAGCGGCTGCGCTCCGCGCACGCCGGAGCCGTGGTCACGCTGCGCACCCTCGACGACGTCCCGGAGAGCCTCCACACAGCGTTGCTCGGCGCCGTGGGCTGCCGGATGGCGTTCTCCGGGATCACCACCTGGGACGGCAAGAAGTTCGCCGAGGCGTGGGGCACGGAATGGGTCGAGACGAGGGACGTCACCCAGCGCACGGTCTTCGCCGACCAGCCGATGACCCGGGCCATCCACGCCTTCCGCAAACTGGTCACCGGGAAGGCCGTGACCACGGACGCGGTGACCGTGCGCCAGGTCGAACGCGAACGCTGGTCCGCCTCCGAACTGGCCCATCGCGTTCCGGCCGGACACGCCGTGCTGTCCCTCACGACCGTACGAGGGGACCACGCACCGCCCCTGCTGGTGAACCTGAACGGCTGAACCGTGTCCGTGCGGCCCTGACGTGCGGACCGGGTCCTCGGCAGCGGATCCGGTGGGCGGGAACGGTGCCGAATATCTGAGAGCGGTTACGGCAGACCCTGCCGCCCTGGCAGAATCGGAAGGAGTCGTTCGTACGGGACGGCAAAATCGACTCCTGAAGGTCCCGCGGTCTCCATGCCCCCCACTCTCGCCTCGCTCGTCCAGCACTCGGCGCTCAAACTCACGGTGCGTGCGGGGGCGGACCGGCTCGACCAGCCCGTGCGCTGGGCGCATGCCAGTGAGCTCGCCGACCCCGTCCCTTACATGGAGGGTGGAGAACTCCTCCTCGTCACCGCCACCAACCTCGACGCGGAGAACCCCGAAGCGATGCGACGGTACGTGCGACGGCTGGCCGGCGCCGGAGTCGTCGGGCTGGGCTTCGCCGTGGGCGTCAACTACGACGACGTACCCCAGCCGCTGATCGACGCCGGGGAGGAGGCCGGGCTGCCGATCCTGGAAGTGCCGCGCCGCACCCCGTTCCTCGCCATCGCCAAGGCTGTTTCGTCGGAGATCGCCGCCGACCAGTACCGGGCGGTGACAGCGGGGTTCGAGGCCCAGCGGGATCTGACCAAGGCCGCACTTGCGGGGGACGGACCCGCCGAACTCCTCACCCGGCTCGCCGCGCAGGTCGACGGCTGGGCCGCGCTGTACGACACCTCCGGTGCCGTCGTGGCCGCCGCCCCCGACTGGGCCGCCCGGCGTGCCGCCCGGCTCACCCCCGATGTGGAGCGCCTGCGGGAGCGCCCCGCTCCGGCGAGTGTGGTCGTCGGCGACACCGACGACCGGGTCGAGCTCCAGACCCTGGGCACCGGCCGCAGGGCCCGGGGCGCCCTGGCCGTGGGCACCGGTTCGGCTCTCGGCACCGCCGAGCGGTACGCCGTGCACTCGGCCGTCGCCCTGCTGACACTCACCACCGCCCGCTCGCGCTCCCTCCAGGGCGCTGAGCAGCGGCTCGGCGCGGCGGTGCTGCGGATGCTCCTGGCCGGCCAGCCGGACCACGCGCGGGCCGTTGCCGGGGATCTGTACGGAGGGCTGCTCGATGCTCCTTTCCGGCTGCTGATCGCGGAGGCGACCGAGTCGTCGACACCGGCGCTGCTCGGTGAGGCGATGGAGGCGGCGGCCTTCCGGGCCGGCGAGACGCTGTTGACGGTTCCCGAGGGCGAGCGGCTCGTCGTCCTCGCCGCGGACGGTGGTGCGGCCGTCGCCGCGTGCATGGCATACGCAGGGGCACAGGACGAGCGGACCCCACGCGACCAGAAGACGCCCGAAGAGGGGGAAGTGGTGATCGGGCTGTCCGCACCGGCGGGTCCGATCGCCGTCTCCGCCGCATACAAGCAGGCCGAACAGGCACTCTCGGTCGCCCGCCGCCGGGGCAGGGCCCTCGTCGAGCACGAAGAGCTGGCGGCCGGTTCGGTTCTGCCACTGCTCGCGGACGACGCGGTACGGGCCTTCGCGGACGGCATGCTCCGCGCCCTGTACGAGCACGACGCGAAGGGGCGCGGTGACCTGGTCGCCTCGCTTCGCGCCTGGCTCTCCCACCACGGTCAGTGGGACGCGGCCGCAGCCGATCTGGGTGTGCACCGCCACACCCTGCGCTACCGGATGCGGCGTGTGGAGGAGATCCTCGGCCGCTCCCTGGACGACCCGGATGTCCGGATGGAACTCTGGCTGGCGCTGAAGGCCACCAGCTCCCCGTCGACGCCGTGAAACGGAGTCCGACCGGCGCCTGAGGACGCCCCGCGTGCCGGACGGTTGCGGCACACCATTCCGATGGGCGCGGTCATCCGACAAACCGGCGCATGCCTGCCGCGCTTCGCTCCATGACGGACAAGCGTCAGGGTGACGGCCCGGCCCTACGGTGGGGGCAAGACACCCCACGACTCCGAAGGGCCGGAACCTCCATGACTTCCACCCACGCCTTCTGGCTCGCCGGCCGCCAGGCCACCGGCGAGGACAGCTTCGACGTCACGAACCCCTGGGACGGCCGTCTCGTCGGTACGGTCAGCGTGCCGACCGACGCGCAGATCGAGGAGGCCGTCGCCGCCGCGCACGCCGTGCGCGAGGAGTTCGCCGCGACGCCCGCCCACGTCCGCGCCGCCGCCCTCGACCACGTCGTACGGCGTCTCGTGGAGCGCACCGAGGAGATCGCCCAGCTGATCTCCGCCGAGAACGGCAAGCCCATCAAGTGGGCGCGCGGCGAGGTCGGCCGCGCCGTCTCCGTGTTCCGGTTCGCCTCCGAGGAGGCCCGTCGCTTCAACGGCGGTGACGCCCAGCGCCTCGACACCGACGCCGGTGGCACCGGCCGTCTCGGGCTGACCCGGCGCTTCCCGCGCGGCACGGTCCTCGGTATCGCGCCCTTCAACTTCCCGCTGAACCTGAGCGCCCACAAGGTCGCCCCGGCCATTGCCGTCGGCGCCCCGATCATCCTGAAGCCCGCCCCGGCCACCCCGATCTCGTCGCTGATCCTCGGCGAGCTGCTGGCCGAGACCGACCTCCCGGCCGGTTCGTGGTCCGTGCTCACGGTGCCCAACGACCGTATGCCCGCCCTCGTCCAGGACGAGCGCCTGCCCGTGATCTCCTTCACGGGTTCCGGCCCGGTCGGCTACTCCATCCTGGAGTCGGTGCCGCGCAAGCACTGCACCCTGGAGCTGGGCGGCAACGGTGCGGCGGTCGTCCTCGGCGACTACGCCTCCGACGAGGACCTGGACTGGGCCGCGAGCCGGATCGCGACCTTCTCCAACTACCAGGGCGGCCAGTCCTGCATCTCGGTGCAGCGCGTCATCGCGGACGCCTCGGTCTACGACCGGCTCGTCCCGAAGATCGTCGCGGCCGTCGAGGCCCAGGTCACCGGCGACCCGTCCGACGCTGCCACCGACGTCGGCCCGCTCGTCAGCGAGGACGCCGCCAAGCGCGTCGAGTCCTGGGTGGACGAGGCTGTGCAGGCAGGCGCCCAGCTGCTCACCGGAGGCAAGCGGGACGGTGCCACCTACGCGCCGACCGTGCTGGCGGAACTCCCGGACGGCGTCAAGCTCTCCTGCGAGGAGGTCTTCGGGCCGGTCCTGTCCGTACAGAAGGTGGACGGCGAGGCCGAGGCCTTCGCCTCGGTCAACTCCTCGAAGTACGGCCTGCAGGCAGGTGTGTTCACCCACGACCTGCAGACCGCGTTCCGTGCGCACCGGGCCCTTGAGGTCGGTGGCGTGATCATCGGCGACGTCCCGTCCTACCGCGCCGACCAGATGCCGTACGGCGGAGCCAAGCAGTCCGGCGTCGGCCGTGAGGGTGTTCGTTACGCGATGGACGACTACACCTACGAGCGCGTGCTGGTTCTCACCGGCCTCGCCCTGTAGCCCGTAAGCAGGATCGAACCGATCCACAGGAGCCGCCTGTAATCCGCCTGGACAGCACGACAGCAGGCGGCAGACGAACGGCCGGAGCCCACTGTGCGGGGGCTCCGGCCGTTCTCGCGTATCTGCACTCTGACCCCGGTCGCGATTCACGATCTAGCTGAGGCCGTGCTCGGCTGCGTCTGCGCAGCACTCGACCACACGGCCGCCGAGGTTGAGGGCCAGCCTGGTTGTCCTGATTGCAGGTCGTGCGTCGTCCCCGGTGCGCCTGCATGGGATTCCTGCGACGACCCATGCGGGCCCGGGGACGGGGCCGGCGGGCAGCTCACGGTGTCGGTGGCCCGCATCTACGGCAGCAGCGACGCCGAGTTCCCCTCGGAGTCCCGCATCGTCCAGGGCGCGCGCGGCTGCACGCCTCCGCCGGTCACTGCGCTGGAGCTCGTTGTGACGCTGTTGCGGTGCGCCCCGACGTTCAGCGAGAACGGGTGCCCGCCCTCGTGTGACGAGCTGACGCGGGCCTCGCAGGTCCTCCACGTCGACATGGTCACGGTGTTCAACGCACTGCTGTGCTGCCTGCCTGGTACCCAGCAGTCGCGGCGTGGCCGGAAGTTCGTAATGGGCGCGCAGAGGGTCATCGGCCCGGAAGGCGGTTGTGTGGGCCTGGAGCAGCGCGTCACTGTAGCGCTACCGGGCTGCGGGAAGTGCCCCGATGATGAAGGGGTGTCGCTGTGAGAGGTCCGCACTGGCCGCGTGCCCTCGCCCACCGGCGGGGGTGGATCGCGTCGCCTGCGCTCGCTTTGAGGGGTGTCCCGTTCGGCCCCCAGAAGCGGGACCTCGCCGGCGAAGTGATGGGCCGCATCGCGCGCGGTCATGATGCAGGAGCGTGTCCGGTCTGCTCGGCCCCAGATGAGGTGTCGCCATGAGCGTCGAAGTGCGGATCGATCCCGGGAAGATTTCGAGGCTGCTGCGGCTGCGCAGCGGCCGGGTGGCGCGGAAGTTGGCCGAGCGGACGCAACGGACGGCGCGGATCGCGGAGCGGGAGGCGCCAGGACAACCCGATGGGCCCTTCCTGTATTTCGAAGTCCCTGCCTTCATGGTTGTCTGAGATCAGGAACTTCCTCACCCAACAACGCTCATGGGCAAGGCGGTTGAGGAGGACGTAGCTCACTGGAGGGAACGCGCTGTGACAGACAGGTCGAACGGATTACATCGGGTAGGGCGGCACGCAGAGAGCGCAACGCTCAGCGGCTGGACCCACCGGCGAACGGCCTGGGTGTCCCTTGGGCTTGTCGCAGGTGCGGTCGCTGCTACGGCGGGATTCCAGCTGGTGCACGACAATGCTTCCCCGTCAGCGGACGACGTGACCGTACACGAGGCTGAGAAGACAGTTCCGGACTTGGAGGACTACTGGACTCCGGAGCGAATGCGGTCAGCGGAAGGCGCGTAGTCGCATGTGGTGGTGGAACCGGCTGCTGTTCCACCACCACACCATTCACGAGCGACGGTTCGGCACAGGCCGTTCACCGTGTGTGGATGCCGGTGAGGAGGTCCTCGAGGAGGTCGCAGGCATACAACTGGGGGGCGTAGGGGGTGCCCGCTGCTGTAGGTGTCCTCTGGGAGGGGCTGCGGGCCTGTGCGAGCCGGCGACCCGCGGTGGCGGTGGTTGTCACATGCGGGGGTCCGGCGGTGTCTTCATGCCGAACAGCTCAACAGGCACGTCCAAGGAGGACACTGTAGTGCTACGTCTCCCGAAGGCCGAGCTCCCGGCCGAGCTCGAGGAAAACATGATCAAGCAGCTCGGTGCTGTGCCCGAAAACGTCGAGGTGGTCTGGCACAGCCCCAAGGTCGCCCAGGACAACCTGGAGTTCGGCGGCAGGGTGGGCGCGTGGGATGCGGCCGACGCGAGCCTCAAGTCGTTCGCGCACATGGCCGTCGCGGCGCTGGTCGGTTGCAGCTGGTGCCTCGACGTCGGCTACTTCCAGGCACAGAACGAGAACCTGGACTTGGCCAAGGCGAGTCAGGTGCCGCGCTGGCGGGAGTCGGAGGTGTTCACGCCGCTGGAGCGGGACGTGATGGAGTACGCCGAGGCCATGACGAACACGCCGCTGACCGTCACCGACGAGCTGTACGCGAGCCTGCTTGACCGGCTCGGCCCGGCGGCGATGGTCGAGCTCACTGCGTACATCGCCTATGTCAACCTGGCGACCAGGGCCAACGTGGCGAACGGGGTCGAGTCGCAGGGCTTTTCCGACGCATGCGAGATTCCGCTGGCCGCGCGTCCTGAGAAGTCTGGCGTGGCGTCGACGGCATGACCGGGGACGGGTCGAGATCGACGGCGAGCCGTCCGCGGTGAGCCTGGTGGTGGACAACGGGCGGGTCACCCGGATCTACGTGGTGAGAAACGGCCGGAAAGGGCGAATGGACCCACGGGCCGATCGGAAGGATGGAGGCCATGAAGATCACCAAGTTCGGTCACGCGTGCGTACGCCTGGAGAAGAACGGCCGGGCGATCATCATCGACCCAGGTGTGATGACGCCTGAACCTGATGCGCTGGCCGGGGCCGAGGCCGTCCTCGTCACGCATGAACACTTCGACCACTTCGATCCGGAGCGCCTGCGCGGATTCGACGCGGCCGTCTACACCTGCGCCGGGGTTGCCCGGCACCTGAGCGGGTTGGACGAGCGCGTGAACGTGGTCCGCGATGGTGACAGCTTCTCCGTCGCGGGCTTCGCGGTGTCGGCGGCGGGCGGCAAGCATCACTTCAGTCACCCGGATGTGCCCCCGGTCGACAACGTCGGGTTCCTGATCGACGGAGAGGTCTTCCACCCGGGCGACTCACTCACTGTCGTCGACGTGCCGACGCTCCTGCTGCCCGGCCAGGCGCCGTGGCTGACGGTGCCCGACATGATCGGCTACCTGCGCCGGATGGCACCGCGCCGCGCCTATGCCATTCATGACGGGCTCATCAACGAGTGGGGCCTGAAAGTCCTGGACGACGTCCTGGCCATGGAGGCCGAACGAGCAGGAACCGACATCCGGCGGCTCTGCCCCGGCGAGAGTGTCGAGCTGTAGAGGGCAGCCGCCGACCGGCAGGTGCCGGACGACCTGCGGGGGCGGATCGAGTCGCTGCTGCCGGTGCGTGCTCGGCCCGAGCGCAATCCGGGGCGGTTGCCGCTGGGCAGATCGGTACGGCGCGAATGCGCAGCGCAAAAAAAGGCTTCCGCGCAGCGGGCTGCCTCCGCCGCACCGGAGTGCGGCGGAGGCAGGCGACGCCGGGTCAGTCGCGGGCGGTGAAGGCGTAGAGGTTGCCGTCCCAGGCGCCGATCAGCAGCGTGTTGCCGGTGACGGTCGGGGTCGACAGGATGGGAGCGCCGAGGTCCAGGTCCTGGAGCTTGGCGCCGGTGGTCTTGTCCAGGCCGTACAGGTGGCCGTCGGTGCCGCCGATCCACACCGTGTTGCCGCTGATGGTCGGCGAGCCGACGAAGGCCCTGCCGCTCTGGAAGTCCCAGAGCTTGGTGCCGGAGGCGGCGTCGAAAGCGGCTATGCGGCCGTTGGTGAAGCCGGCGTAGACGGTGTGGCCGTCGACCGCCGCAGAGGCACCGGGCTGGCCGGCGTCATCCTTGGAGACTCCGGTGCTCCGGTAGTGCCACAGCTCCTTGCCGGTGGCGGCGTCGCGGGCCAGGAGGGTGTTGTTGCCGGCGTCTCCGACGAAGTCGGTGGTGAACACACGTCCGTCGGCCACCACGGGAGTGGAGTGGTGGACGCCGCCGACGCCTCCGGCGGAGACGAGCTGCTTACCGGTGGTGGCATCGTAGATACGCAAGCCACCGCGGCTGTCGTGGACGTAGACCTTGCCATCGACCACGGTGGGGGTGCTGCTGTCCCACCAGCCGCTGTCCACCGAGGAGTTCCACAGCTGCTTACCGGTGGCGGTGTCCACGGCGACGAGGTGGCTGCCCGTGGTGGTGTAGCCGAAGTAGTAGGCGGTGGAGCCGGAGACGGTCGCGCCACCGTAGGCATAGCCGTCGTAGCGGCCGGTCTCCGAGGATCCGGGGAGGGTGTAGCTCCACTTCTTCGCGCCGGTCGCCGCGTCCAGCGCGGTCAGGGTGCCACGCATCTCGGTGACGTAGACGGTCCCGTCGTGCACCACGGGCGTGGACTGGACCAGGCTGTCGGTGGCGAAGTGCCACTTCGTCCGGCCGGTGGCGAGGTCGACGGCGTCCACGCCGTTGCCCTTGGACCCGTCGGTGTCCCAGGTGCCGATGTACGCGGTTCCGTTCGCGACCACCGGGGAGGACATCCCGATGGTGGAGCCGGTGCGGTGGGTCCAGGCGTTGGTGAGGCTGCCGGAGCCAAGGCTTCCGGGCTGCACTCCGGTGTGGAGGGCGTCGCCGTGGAACTCGGGCACGTCCGCACCCGGGCGCACCTGGTCGGCCTGCGGTACGACGGTGAAGCGGCTCGTTGTGGACCAGCTCTTGCCCGCGTCGTCGAATGCGGTGACCTCGGCGGTGTGGTCGCCGAGTGTGAGTTGGCGGGTGTCCCACGGCGCCGACCACGAGAACTTGCCGGTGGGCCGCAGGTTCGGGACCTTGTGGCCGTCGATGCGGACCTCGACCCGCACCACATGGCTGGAGGTGTTGTAGGCGTCCACCTGGAACTCGGTACGCCCCTGGCCGACCTGGGAGCCAGGCGCAGGCGAGGTGGCCGCGATCGTGTGCTCCTGGTTGAACATCCGGAACTCGGCCTTCAGCTCACCGTCGCGCATGGTGACCTCGCGGAAGCCGATGGGCGAATGGTCGTCGTTGTAGGTTGCCGAGGCCGTGTTGTACTCCACCGCGCCGTCCATCAGGTGGGGGTCGGTGAAGTTGGTGTGCATGTGGCCGTTGAAGAAGGCCTTGACGTCGTACCCCTTGAGAAGTCCGAGCAGGGAGTTGATCTGCCCGGTGGAGCCGCCGGGGTCGGGGGTGTCCAGCGGCTCGTGGAGGCTGACCACGATCTGCTTGCTGGTGCCGTCGGCGTTCTTGCCGTTCAGCTCCAGGTCCTGCTTCAGCCAGGCGAGCTGCACCGGATCGCCGAGACCACCGTTGTTCTCGAGCTGGACGAAGTGGGTGTTGCCGTAGTCGAAGGAGTACCAGGCGGGCCCGAGCAGCGAGCGGTAGTTGCCGACGCCGCCGGTGTCCCCGCCGCCGTGGTCGTGGTTGCCCGTCACTGGCCAGATCGGGAGCTTGGAGTTCGCTGTGCCCTTGAGCCATGCCTGCCAGTGGGAGGGCGCTCCGTCGCCGCTGAGGTCTCCGGTGGCCAGGACGAAGGCCGGCTGGGTCGGCAGTGCGGCGATGTCGTCCAGCTGCTTGGCGAGCTTGCCCGGGGTGACGCCGTCAGCGTCCGCGGGCGACTCCGGACCGTCGGGGCTGGTCACGTGGGTGTCGGTGATCTGGGCGAAGGTGAAGTCGGGCTGGTTGCTGGACTTGTCGCGCTGCAGATCGAAGTTCCGGGTGATGGTGGTGTCGGCCTCCGGTGAGCCGAGGTCGCGGTAGAAGCGCTGAACCCGGTTGCTGCCGAGGGGGGCCGAGTAGCCGCGTGGCATGGTGATGTCGACGATCGTGCGGGCCCACTGGTTGAGGTCGGCGGAGAGCTTGTAGTGGCCGTCGCTGTCGGTGCGGACGATGGTCGCGCCGTCCGAGACGGACACATCGGCCAGCCCCTGCTCGCCCTTGTCCTGGCTGCCGTTGCCGTTCTTGTCCTCGAAGACGGTGCCCTGCACGGTGGCATGGCGCGGGGGACGGGGGGCGATGTCGAAGTTCACCTGCGGGGCGAGTGCCTGGTACCCGTCGTTGGCCAGCAGGTACGCGGAGTAGGAACCGGCGGGCAGACCGGAGGTGTCCAGGGTCACGGTGCCATTGGCGTTCGGGACGTAGACCCAGGTGAGCGAGGCCCCGTCGCCGGGCTTGCGGTTTGCCGGGTAGATGCCGATCCAGTTCGTGGCGCCGGGAGCGTCTGTGGTGTAGCTGAAGGTCAGCTTCTGACCCACCTGGGGCTGCTGGGTGACCAGTGTGAGGGTGGATGCGCTCACGGCCGACTGCGCGCTGCTGATCGGTGCGGCGGAGGAGGCGGGCGCGCCCACCACAGCCAGAACAACGGCGCAGGACCCAGCCAGTACTGCGGATCGGATACGGGAAGAGGGCACGCTGCACTCCTTGCGGTGCGGAAAGTTGTCTTGACAACTCTCATCAACACAACAGAGGAGCAGGTGTCCCGCAGGTGTTGCGGCGGCGTACTGCACACGAGGATCGTGTGTCTCCGATCGCGTGTCTCCGCTGGACGGCTCCAGGCCGGCTGCGCACAGCGCGGTGGTGCCGATCCCGTCCGGCGCGTCCACGGCGGCCTGGGCGGCGGCGCGCGCCTCGGCCGGCTCATCGGTGAGCGTGGCCGGGGCCGGCTTCGGGCGGATCATCGCTCGTTCGCGCAGGTCGGAGGGAGACCACAGGTCAGGGCGGTGTGGGGGCCCACGGTGCGGGGGCTCCGGCCATTCCTGCTTCCCCCTCGCCCCGGCCCGACCGCGGTTCGCCCGCTGAACGTGCCACTGGAGTGGCTCGCGACCCGATCGGCGTCCGGGGGCTGGTGAGACCGGCAGGAATCGGGTACATACGGACGAGTAGCACCGGTTGGTATGCCTCGGGAGGCGCGCATGCGCTCCGCGCGGACCGGCCGGGTCCGCCAACCCGACAACGCGGCGAGGTGAGCTCCTCATGACCGCACCATCCGCTCCGAAGAACACGCCCAAGGTCACCGAGCGTGAAGCGCGTCAAGTGGCCGAAGCCGCACGCGAGCAGGACTGGCGCAAGCCCAGTTTCGCCAAGGAACTCTTCCTCGGCCGCTTCCGGCTGGACCTGATTCATCCGCATCCCATGCCGCCCGGCGACGACGTCCGGCGCGGCGAGGCGTTCCTCGCCCGGTTGCGCGACTTCTGCGAAACCAAGATCGACGGCGCTCTGATCGAGCGTGAGGCGAAGATCCCCGACGAGGTCATCAACGGCCTCAAGGAGCTCGGCGCCCTCGGGATGAAGATCGACCCGAAGTACGGCGGCCTGGGGCTGACCCAGGTCTACTACAACAGGGCGCTCGCCATGGTCGGCTCCGCCAACCCGGCGATCGGCGCGCTGCTCTCCGCCCACCAGTCCATCGGCGTACCGCAGCCGCTGAAGCTTTTCGGCAGCCAGGAGCAGAAGGACACCTTCCTTCCCCGGCTCGCCCGCACCGACATCTCGGCGTTTCTCCTCACCGAACCGGATGTCGGCTCCGACCCTGCCCGGCTCGCCACCTCGGCCGTTCCGGACGGTTCCGACTACATCCTCGACGGTGTGAAGCTGTGGACGACCAATGGCGTCGTCGCCGACCTGCTGGTCGTCATGGCTCGCGTCCCGAAGTCGGTCGGTCACAAGGGCGGCATCACCGCGTTCGTCGTCGAGGCGGACGCCCCGGGCATCACCGTGGAGAACCGCAACGCCTTCATGGGGCTGCGCGGGCTCGAGAACGGCGTGACCCGCTTCCACCGCGTCCGGGTCCCGGCCGCCAACCGTATCGGCCCCGAGGGAGCCGGTCTCAAGATCGCCCTCACCACGCTCAACACGGGTCGGCTGTCGCTCCCCGCCATGTGCGTCGGAGCGGGAAAGTGGTGCCTGAAGATCGCCCGCGAATGGTCGGCGGTCCGCGAACAGTGGGGCAGGCCGGTTGCCCGGCACGAAGCCGTCGGTGCCAAGGTCTCTTTCATCGCGGCCACCACATTCGCCCTGGAAGCAGTTGTCGACCTCGCCTCGCAGATGGCGGACGAGGATCGCAACGACATCCGCATCGAGGCAGCGCTGGCCAAGCTGTACGGCTCCGAGATGGGCTGTCTCATGGCCGACGAACTGGTCCAGATCCGGGGCGGCCGAGGCTTCGAGACCGCCGACTCCCTTGCCGCCAGGGGTGAACGGGCCGTCCCCGCCGAACAGCTCCTCCGCGACCTGCGGATCAACCGGATCTTCGAGGGCTCGACAGAGATCATGCATCTGCTGATCGCCCGCGAGGCCGTCGACGCCCACCTGAAAGTCGCCGGAGATCTTATCGACCCCGACAAGCCCCTCTCGGCCAAGGCGAAGGCGGGAGCGAACGCGGCCGGCTTCTACGCCCGCTGGTTGCCCAAGCTTGTCACCGGACCAGGTCAACTGCCGCACACCTACAACGAGTTCCATCCGCCCGGTCACCCGGACCTGTCCACCCATCTGCGCTACGTCGAACGCTCTGCCCGCAAACTGGCCCGCTCCACCTTCTACGCGATGTCGCGCTGGCAGGGACGCATGGAGACCAAGCAGGGTTTTCTCGGCAGGATCGTCGACATCGGTGCCGAACTGTTCGCGATGAGCGCCGCCTGCGTCCGTGCCGAACTTCTGCGCACCACCGACGAGCACGGCCGGGAGGCCTACCAACTCGCCGACGCCTTCTGCCACCAGTCCCGTATTCGCGTCGAGGAACTCTTCACCCGCCTGTGGTCCAACACCGACCGGCTCGACCGGCACGTGGTCGACGGCGTCCTCTCCGGCGCGTACCTCTGGTTGGAGGAAGGCGTCGTCGACCCGAGCGGTGAGGGCCCCTGGATCGCCGATGCCACCCCTGGCCCGGCCACCAAGGACAACGTCCACCGTCCCATCCGCTGACCGCCGGTCCATCGAGCCGGGGGGGGGGGGGGGGGGGGGGGGGGGGGGGGGGGGGGCCCCCCGCCCCCCCCCCGCGCCAGATGCGCTGAGCCGAAGGTACGGGGGGAACCCCGGCTCTGTGCGCTGCCGA